>NZ_QTNF01000047.1:0-42558 GCF_003603455.1 Bacteroides sp. AM37-9
CCTTGATTCAGCAACGAATCAAGGGGCTTTCTGTTGTTTGGTACTTTGCAAAATTTCTGTTTTTTTGATTTATCAATGGTATTTTGGTATACTTGTATTTCCTCTTTTACTACTCTTTTTTATTTTCACCTCTCTATTATATTGTTTTTCATAATAGCATAATCCATTTCAAAATGGTAGGGTGTTTTCCGTTTGTTATTCTTTTTAGTTCTTTTTTATTGTTTTGAAAATCAATAGCTTACTTACTTTTCTCTTTTTCTGGCATACCTTTAGCATTACTTATGGCAAATAATTAGGATTATTAATCATTTAAAAGGTAAAAACATGGGAATAACACTATCATTTATTTTCTGCTTGTTAAGCGGTTTCGCTTGTTTCTGGCTATTTTGGAAATGTGTAGACTGGTTTGAGAATATTTAAAGAAAAAGGAGAATTGATTATGTACACAGCATTATTCGTATTAGGTATTGCGATCTTCGGTTATTTGATGTACGTGCTCGTCAAACCCGAAAAGTTTTAAAGTAACACACACAGTTTAAGGTAAAAAGTATATGAATATAGAAATTTTAGGCGTGGTTGTTCAGATAGCCTTGATGGTGATTCTGGCTTATCCACTGGGAAAATACATTGCCAAGGTCTACAGAGGAGAAAAGACCTGGTCTGATTTTATGGCTCCTATCGAAAGAGTCATTTATAAAGTTTGTGGAATCGACCCCAATGAAGAAATGAACTGGAAACAATTCCTGAAAGCATTGTTGATTTTGAATGCTTTCTGGTTTTTCTGGGGAATGGTACTCTTGGTTTCACAAGGATGGTTGCCCTTAAATCCGGACGGCAACGGACCGCAGACTCCGGATCAGGCATTCAATACCTGTATCAGTTTTATGGTGAACTGTAACTTGCAGCACTATAGCGGTGAAAGCGGACTGACTTATTTTACTCAACTGTTCGTCATCATGCTTTTCCAGTTTATTACCGCAGCAACAGGTATGGCTGCTATGGCAGGTATTATGAAGAGTATTGCTGCAAAAACAACCAAAACAATTGGTAACTTCTGGCAATTTCTGGTAATAAGCTGTACACGTATTTTATTGCCTCTTTCTCTGATTGTAGGTTTTATCCTGATTCTCCAGGGAACTCCGATGGGATTTGACGGTAAGATGAAGGTAACTACGATGGAAGGCCAGGAACAAATGGTTTCTCAAGGTCCTACGGCTGCGATTGTTCCTATCAAACAATTGGGTACAAATGGTGGTGGTTACTTTGGTGTAAACTCTTCTCATCCGTTGGAAAACCCGACTTATCTTACTAATATGGTAGAATGTTGGTCTATCCTGATTATCCCGATGGCGATGGTACTTGCGCTGGGTTTCTATACTCGCAGAAAGAAGTTGGCTTACAGTATATTCGGAGTAATGCTTTTCGCTTTTCTAGTAGGCGTATGTATTAATGTCAGTCAGGAAATGGGCGGTAATCCACGCATTGATGAATTGGGAATTGCGCAGGATAATGGTGCGATGGAAGGTAAAGAGGTTCGTTTGGGAGCCGGAGCAACAGCATTATGGAGTATTGTAACTACTGTAACCTCTAATGGTTCTGTGAATGGTATGCATGATTCTACTATGCCGCTGTCCGGAATGATGGAGATGCTGAATATGCAGATTAACACTTGGTTTGGCGGTGTAGGTGTAGGATGGATGAATTACTATACATTTATTATCATTACAGTGTTTATCAGCGGTTTGATGGTAGGACGTACGCCGGAATTTCTCGGCAAGAAAGTGGAAGCCCGCGAAATGAAAATCGCTACGATTGTAGCTCTGCTTCATCCGTTTGTCATTTTGGTATTTACAGCACTCTCAAGTTATATTTATGTGTACCATCCTGATTTTGTGGAAAGTGAAGGTGGATGGTTGAACAACTTGGGATTCCACGGTTTAAGTGAGCAACTTTATGAGTACACTTCTTGTGCCGCCAATAACGGTTCCGGTTTTGAAGGTTTGGGAGATAATACTTATTTCTGGAATTATACGTGTGGTATTGTTCTGATTTTGAGCCGTTTTATTCCTATCATCGGGCAGGTTGCCATTGCCGGATTACTGGCACAGAAGAAATTCATTCCGGAAAGTGCCGGCACATTGAAGACCGATACATTGACTTTCGGAGTCATGACATTTGTGGTTATCTTCATTATTGCTGCGCTGTCGTTCTTCCCGGTACATGCATTGAGTACAATTGCTGAACATTTAAGTTTGTAATACTGAATTAGAGAAGATATGAAAGATAATAAATCAGCTTCTTTGTTTCCAAAGGAGCAAGTTATAGAAAGTTTGAAACAGTCATTCGTGAAACTGAACCCGCGGATGATGATAAAGAACCCGATTATGTTTACAGTAGAAGTGGCTACAGTGGTCATGCTACTCGTAACGCTCTACTCTATTGTAAATTCTTCACAAGGTTCGTTTGCTTACAATATTGCCGTGTTTATCATTCTGTTTGTAACCTTGTTGTTTGCCAATTTTGCCGAAGCTATTGCCGAAGCACGTGGTAAAGCACAGGCCGACAGCTTGCGTAAGACTCGTGAAGAGACACCGGCAAAGAAAGTGGAAGGCAATAAAATTGTTACCGTCAGTTCTTCGCAGTTGAAGAAAGGAGATGTGTTTGTTTGTGAGGCGGGAGACGTGATTCCTTCCGATGGTGAGATTATTGAAGGCTTGGCTTCTATTGATGAAAGTGCTATCACCGGCGAGTCTGCTCCGGTTATTCGTGAGGCAGGTGGCGACAAGAGTTCCGTAACGGGTGGCACGAAGGTATTGTCCGATCATATAAAAGTAATGGTGACTACTCAACCGGGAGAAAGTTTTCTTGATAAGATGATTGCATTGGTGGAAGGTGCTTCCCGTCAGAAAACCCCGAACGAGATTGCGTTGACTATTCTGTTGGCAGGTTTTACGCTTGTTTTTGTCATTGTGTGTGTTACCTTGAAACCGTTTGCCGACTATAGTAATACGGTCATCACTATTGCTTCGCTTATTTCTTTGTTTGTGTGTCTGATTCCGACAACTATCGGTGGACTTCTTTCTGCTATCGGTATTGCCGGTATGGACCGCGCGCTCCGTGCCAACGTGATTACTAAATCTGGTAAAGCGGTAGAGACTGCCGGTGATATTGATACGTTGTTGCTGGATAAAACAGGTACTATCACCATCGGTAACCGTAAAGCAACTCATTTCCATACGGCTCCGGGTGTCAATTTGCACGATTTTGTAGAGACTTGTCTGTTGTCTTCCTTGTCCGATGAAACGCCGGAAGGTAAATCTATCGTAGAACTGGGACGCGAGTCGGGCATCCGTATGCGTAACCTGAATACAACAGGAGCGCGTATGATTAAATTTACGGCTGAAACCAAATGTTCGGGAGTAGACCTGGCAGATGGAACGCAAATTCGTAAAGGTGCTTTCGACGCTATCCGTAAGATGGTGGAAGGTGCAGGAAATGAATTCCCGAAAGAAGTGGAAGAGGTCATCTCTTCTATCTCCAGTAATGGTGGTACGCCGTTGGTAGTATGTGTAAACAAGAAAGTGACCGGTGTCATTGAGTTACAGGATATTATCAAACCAGGTATTCAGGAACGTTTCGAACGTCTGCGTAAGATGGGAGTGAAGACGGTCATGGTGACAGGAGATAACCCGTTAACTGCAAAATATATTGCCGAAAAAGCCGGTGTGGATGATTTTATCGCTGAAGCTAAACCGGAAGATAAGATGGAATATATCAAGAAGGAACAGCAGGCTGGTAAATTGGTTGCAATGATGGGAGACGGAACGAACGATGCTCCTGCTCTGGCACAAGCTAATGTAGGTGTAGCCATGAATAGTGGTACACAGGCTGCGAAGGAAGCCGGTAATATGGTCGATCTGGATAACGATCCGACGAAACTGATCGAGATTGTGGAAATCGGTAAACAATTGCTGATGACACGCGGTACACTGACCACTTTCTCTATCGCCAATGACGTTGCAAAATATTTCGCAATTGTTCCTGCCTTGTTTATGGTCGCTATTCCCGAATTGGCAGCTCTGAATATCATGCATCTGCATAGTCCTGAAAGCGCCATTCTTTCAGCGGTCATTTTTAATGCGATTATTATTCCGATTCTGATTCCGCTGGCTTTGCGTGGCGTGCAATACAAACCGATAGGTGCGAGTGCTTTACTTCGCCGTAATCTGTTGATCTATGGTTTGGGTGGTGTGATTGTTCCTTTTGTGGGAATCAAGTTGATAGATTTATTGGTAGGTTTATTCTTTTAATTAAAAAACAATAGCAATGAAAACTTTATTGAAGTCATTAAAAATAACACTTGCTTTTTGTGTCTTTTTCTCCGTGTTCTATATCCTTATCTTGTGGTTGTTTGCGCAGGTTGCAGGTCCTAATAAGGGAAATGCCGAGGTAGCTACGCTGGATGGAAAAGTAGTGGGGGCAGCCAATGTGGGTCAGATGTTTACAAAAGATATTTATTTCTGGGGACGCCCGTCTTCTGCCGGTGACGGATATGATGCTACGAGTTCTGCAGGTAGTAATAAAGGTCCTACGAATCAGGAATATCTGGATGAAGTGAAAGCGCGTATTGATACTTTCCTTGTACATCATCCTTATTTAGACCGTGCGGATGTGCCTGCCGAAATGGTTACAGCCAGTGCTTCGGGGCTGGATCCTGATATTACTCCCCAATGTGCATACGTACAAGTGAAGAGAGTGGCACAAGCACGCGGATTAACAGAAGAACAAGTAAGAGCGATTGTTGATAAAAGCATCGAAAAACCGTTCCTGGGATTGTTGGGAACAGAAAAGGTGAATGTGCTGAAATTGAATATAGCTCTTGAAGAAAGTAATAAGTAGATGAAGATCAGGAGCAGCGTTCCTGTCCGAATCGTTTGGGTGATACCAGCGGTTCAAATAAACAGGGGGGGATGGGGCGCTGCTTTTTTACAGGAACATAAAATAGAATTAGATAAGAAGTATGAAAAGTTTTTTTAGTAAAAAGAGTATTTTAGGAACAATGGCTGTAGCGGCCGTATGTATGTTGGGAACTGGCAATGCACAAGCACAAGAGTTTACTATACAAGGTGATTTGGTAAGTTCGTATGTATGGCGTGGTATTTATCAGGGGGGTGCCGCTTCTTTTCAACCGACTTTGGGATTTAGCGTAGGTAATTTCTCACTTACTGCATGGGGATCAACCAGTTTGAGTGAGAGTAATAAAGAAATTGACCTCACTGCAGCTTATAAGTTTGGTGAAGCAGGACCGACACTTTCAGTAGCCAGTCTTTGGTGGAACGGACAAGCTGATGTAGCCAATGGAGAACTAACAAATGATTATTTCCATTTTAAGAGTGGCGACACCGGACATCATTTTGAAGCAGGATTAGCTTATACGCTTCCTGTTGAAAAATTCCCGTTGTCTATTGCATGGTATACCATGTTTGCCGGTGCTGACAGAAAGATGACTGACAAGGGGGAAGAAAAACAGGCATATTCTTCTTACGTAGAACTGAATTATCCGTTCAGCGTAAAAGGGGTAGACTTGAATGCTACCTGTGGAGTGGTTCCTTATGAAACTCCGCAGTATAATGTGAATGGTTTTGCAGTGACGAACCTTGCTTTGAAAGCAACGAAAGCTATCAATTTTAATGATAAGTTTTCATTGCCTATATTTGTGCAAGCTATATGGAATCCGCGTTTGGAGGATGCCCATCTAGTATTTGGCGTAACTTTAAGGCCATAAAATAAACTCATGAATTTTTGTGAACCCGTGGTGATCGTGATGATTGCTACGGGTTAGGATGTTTAAAATAACAGAGCAACATAATGGATGATAGAGAACAAAGTGTACAGCATTTTCTGGATCTGATAAAGAGATCTCAGCGAGGTAAGTTTAAGGTCTATATCGGTATGATAGCCGGTGTGGGAAAGTCATATCGTATGCTTCAGGAGGCACATGAACTGTTGGAAAATGGTGTGGACGTGAAAATCGGCTATATCGAGACTCATGGACGTGTCGGGACGGAAGGGATGCTAGAAGGACTTCCTGTCATTCCGCGACGTAAAATCTTCTATAAGGGAAAGGAATTGGAAGAAATGGATTTAGATTCTATTATTCGCCTTCATCCCGAAATTGTGATAGTGGATGAATTGGCACATACCAATGTGGAAGGAAGTCTGAATGAGAAACGTTGGCAAGATGTAATGACATTGTTGGATGAAGGAATCAATGTGATTTCGGCAATCAATATTCAGCACATCGAAAGCGTGAATGAAGAAGTGCAGGAGATTACGGGGATTGAAGTGAAAGAACGAGTGCCCGACAGTGTGCTTCAGGAAGCGGATGAGGTGGTGAATATTGACTTGACGGCAGAAGAACTGATTGCCCGTTTGAAAGCGGGAAAGATCTATCGTCCGGAAAAGATTCAGACAGCATTGGATAATTTCTTTAGAACCGAGAATATTCTTCAATTGCGTGAGTTGGCTCTAAAGGAAGTGGCGTTGCGGGTAGAAAAAAAGGTGGAGAATGAAGTGATGATGGGAGTAGCCGTCGGACTTCGGCATGAGAAGTTTATGGCTTGTATCAGTAGTCACGAGAAAACACCCCGGCGAATTATCAGAAAGGCGGCAAAGTTGGCAACCCGGTATAATACAACTTTTATAGCTTTGTATGTTCAGACTCCGAGAGAGAGTATGGATCGAATTGATTTGGCCAGTCAACGGTATTTGTTGAATCATTTTAAACTGGTGGCGGAACTTGGGGGAGAAGTTGTCCAGGTGCAGTCGAAAGACATTTTGGGGAGCATCGTCAAGGTTTGTAAAGAGAAACAGATATCGACAGTGTGTATGGGAACTCCTAATTTGAGGCTACCGTACGCTATTTGTTCTATACTGGAATATAGAAAGTTTTTAAATAATTTGTCGCAAGCTAATGTAGATTTGATTATACTTGCATAATATTAATCGTATGAACGTTATGAATATTAAAACGAAACTGATTCTTGGCATTGGGATGTTGGCAGGAATGATTATTTTGTTGGTAACACTTTCAGTAGTGAATCTTCAAACTCTGACTGCGACAGAGCCTGATAGTCCTGCTGCTATGCCTGCCTTGGAACGTGCATTGCTATGGATCTCCATAACAGGGGGAATCTGTATCTTGACCGGACTGATATTGCTTTATTGGTTGCCTCGTTCTATCAGCAAGCCGATTAAGGAGCTGAAAGAAGGAATTCTTGAAATAGCCAATCATAACTATGAGAAGCGTCTCGACATGAGTGACAATGAAGAGTTCCGTGAAGTGGCTGACAGTTTCAACCGGATGGCGGAGCGTTTGACTGAATATCGTGCCAGTACTTTGTCGGATATTCTTTCTGCTAAAAAGTTTATAGAAGCTATTGTTAACAGTATTAACGACCCGATTATCGGTCTGAATACAGAACGTGAGGTTTTGTTTATCAATGATGAAGCCTTAAGTATTCTGAATATGAAACGGGAGAATGTGATTCGTAAATCGGCAGAGGAACTTTCTTTGAAGAATGACCTGCTCCGTCGACTAATTCGTGAGTTGGTGACGCCAAGCGATCAGAAAGAGGCTTTAAAAATTTATGCGGATAATAAGGAAAGTTATTTTAAGGTCTCTTATGTCCCGATCATTAATACGGAGGCTGAAAAAGGGGAACCTCGCAAACTGGGTGATGTCATTTTACTTAAGAATATCACGGAATTCAAAGAACTGGATTCTGCCAAGACTACATTTATTTCAACGATCTCTCATGAATTGAAAACTCCGATTGCTGCTATTATGATGAGTCTACAACTGCTTGAGGATAAGCGTGTCGGTGCGCTGAATGATGAGCAGGAACAGCTTTCAAAGAGTATCAAGGAGAATAGCGAACGTTTGTTAAGTATCACCGGAGAATTGCTTAACATGACGCAGGTGGAAGCTGGTAAATTACAGTTGATGCCGAAGATCACCAAACCGATTGAATTGATTGAGTATGCGATCAAAGCTAATCAGGTGCAAGCGGATAAGTTTAATATTCAGATAGAAGTGGAGTATCCGGAGGAGAAAATCGGTAAACTGTTTGTCGACAGCGAGAAGATTGCTTGGGTATTGACGAATCTGTTAAGTAACGCTATTCGTTATTCAAAAGAAAACGGGCATGTGGTTATTGGTGCCAAACAGGATGAAAACTGGATTGAATTGTATGTCCAAGACTTTGGCAAAGGCATTGACCCGCGTTATCACAAAAGTATCTTTGACCGCTATTTCCGTGTACCCGGAACGAAAGTGCAAGGTAGTGGTTTGGGATTATCTATTTCCAAGGATTTTGTGGAAGCTCATGGCGGTACGCTGACGGTAGAGAGCGAATTGGGTAAGGGGAGTCGGTTTGTGATGCGGTTGAAGGCGTAGTTTTGAAGGAGTCTATGAAAGAATTGGGTTATTGCTATCTACTTCCTATGTTGTTTTAATTCTTTGTTGAATTGAATACTATAACAGCAAAAAAACGCGACTCTGTTCTGAAACTTTAGAGAATCAATGTATTATAGTCTCTCTAAAAATCTTTATATTTGCAGACCGTTTGGAAACGATAGTGAATAATAAACAATACAATAACTTAAAAAACAACCAAAATCAGATGAAGCAGGATATGATTGTTATCCTTGACTTGGGTAGTCATGAGAATACGGTGTTGGCTCGCGCCATCCGTGCATTAGGAGTTTATAGTGAGATTTATCCTCACGATATCACAGTGGAAGAACTGAAAGCATTGCCCAATGTAAAGGGTATTATAATTAATGGTGGACCGAATAATGTAATTGATGGCGTTGCTATTGATGTAAATCCAGCTATCTATACTTTGGGGATTCCCGTCATGGCTGCAGGTCACGATAAAGCAACTTGTGAAGTGAAGTTGGCAGAATTTGCGGATGATATTGAGGCTATAAAGGCGGCAGTGAAATCATTTGTTTTCGATGTTTGTAAAGCTGAAGCTAACTGGAACATGAAGAACTTTGTCAATGATCAGATAGAGTTGATTAAGCGTCAGGTGGGCGATAAGAAAGTATTGTTGGCTCTGTCGGGTGGAGTTGATAGCTCTGTGGTAGCAGCTTTACTTCTGAAGGCAATTGGTAACAATCTGGTTTGCGTACATGTTAATCATGGTTTGATGCGTAAGGGAGAGTCTGAAGATGTGGTTGAGGTATTCAGCAACCAGTTGAAAGCAAATCTTATTTATGTAGATGTAACCGATCGTTTCTTGAATAAACTGGCAGGTGTGGAAGATCCGGAACAGAAACGTAAAATTATTGGTGGTGAGTTTATTCGTGTGTTCGAAGAAGAAGCACGTAAGCTGAATGGTATTGACTTCTTGGGGCAAGGGACTATTTATCCGGATATTGTGGAAAGTGGAACGAAAACTGCTAAAATGGTGAAGTCTCACCATAATGTAGGTGGGCTGCCTGAAGACCTTAAGTTCGAGCTTGTGGAGCCGTTGCGCCAATTATTTAAAGATGAAGTTCGTGCTTGTGGCTTGGAGTTGGGATTGCCTTATGAGATGGTTTACCGTCAACCTTTCCCTGGTCCAGGTTTGGGCGTACGTTGTTTAGGTGCTATAACGCGTGACCGTTTGGAGGCTGTACGTGAGTCCGATGCTATTTTGCGTGAAGAGTTTCAGATTGCCGGATTGGATAAAAAGGTATGGCAATACTTTACAGTAGTACCCGATTTTAAATCTGTTGGTGTACGTGATAATGCCCGTTCTTTTGATTGGCCGGTGATTATTCGCGCTGTCAACACGGTAGATGCTATGACGGCTACTATCGAACCGATAGAATGGCCTATCCTGATGAAGATAACAGACCGTATACTGAAAGAAGTGAAGAATGTAAATCGCGTTTGTTATGATATGTCTCCGAAACCTAATGCGACTATAGAATGGGAATAGAGAGACTTTTTAAGTGATATTTCGATAGCCTCAATTTTTTGTAAGTTGAGGCTATTTTTTTTAATATGTTGAACCTTGCCACATTGAATTTGACAGATGTTTAATCTGATTGATATATGATTTGCGTTGGTGTAAACCATAGTGTAAACTGAGCCGTGTAAACCGGCACCAATTGATGTATAAAAGAAAAAGGCACCCAAGAGTGGAAGCCTCTCAAATGCCTTATTCTTATCAAGTAGCGGGACCCGGGATTGAACCGGGGACCTCATGATTATGAATCATGCGCTCTAACCAGCTGAGCTATCCCGCCATCGTTTCTCGATTGCGGGTGCAAAGATAGATGATTTTTTATAATCTCCAAAACAATTCATAACTTTTTTGTGTTTTTTCTTTAAGAAGGGTTTTGATTTTCCCTATAAACAGGGAGTTTGAGGTCCGATAATGAAAGAATAATTAAATAAAGTGTCTGATTTATGCGATGTATTTAGAAAAAAGTATTTATCTTGGCACACGTAAAAACAATTCGAAATTGCTATGAAAAAGGAAAAGATTCATTTGGAGTATTTGTTGAATGCAACGTCTAAAAATATTCTTTGGGGAGCTATTAGTACACCGACCGGGTTGGAGGACTGGTTTGCCGACAAAGTTATTTCTGACGATAAAATAGTAGAGTTTCATTGGGGGAAGACAGAACAGAGGAAAGCAGAGATTATTGCCATTCGCTCTTTCTCTTTTATCCGCTTCCGTTGGCAGGATGATGAAAACGAACGCGATTATTTTGAAATCAAGATGACTTATAATGAGCTGACTAGTGATTATGTGCTGGAAATTACTGATTTCGCAGAGCCGGATGAAGTGGATGATATGAAAGAATTGTGGGAGTCACAAGTAGCTAAATTAAGAAGAACTTGTGGTTTTTAGTTAACTTTCAACTAAAAATTTTCGATGCTCCTTTTTTTGTGCTAATTTTGCATCCTAATTGCACGAACCTATTAAGATGCTACGCATAAAGAAATTAGATATATTCATCGTAAAGAGTTTTTTGATGCTCTTTATTGGTACATTCTTCATCTGTCTGTTCATATTCATGATGCAGTTCCTGTGGAGATATGTAGACGAATTGGTCGGAAAGGGATTGGAGATGAGCGTAATGGCTCAATTCTTCTTTTATTCCGCGTTAACATTAGTGCCGGTATCGTTGCCATTGGCAGTGCTACTGGCTTCTTTGATTACTTTCGGTAACTTTGGCGAGCGTTATGAATTGCTTGCGATGAAAGCCGCAGGTATTTCTCTCCTTAAAATCATGCGTCCGCTTGCTTTCTTCGTTTGCGGACTTGTCGGTGTCTCATTCTATTTCCAAAATGTAGTAGGTCCTATCGCCCAGGCTAAATTGGGAACCCTGATCCTTTCGATGAAACAAAAATCTCCGGAGTTGGACATTCCGGAAGGAGTATTCTATTCTGAAATCAAGGACTATAATTTAAAGGTAGCTAAGAAGAACCGGAAGACCGGTATGCTATATGATGTGCTGATTTATAGTATGAAAGATGGCTTTGAGAAAGCACGTATTATATATGCTGATTCCGGGCGTTTGGAGATGACCGCGGATAAACAGCATCTTTGGCTGCATTTGTATAGCGGAGATTTATTTGAGAATCTGAAAGCTCAAAGTATGAAATCGGAGAATGTACCTTATCGACGCGAGGAATTCAGGGAAAAACATACCATTATTGAGTTTAATTCCGATTTCAATATGGTTGATGGTGAGATTATGGGTAAGCAGTCCAGTGCTAAGGACATGGCACAGTTGCAGAGTTCCATTGACTCGATGACGGTTGTGGGAGATAGTATCGGACGACAGTATTACAGGGAAGTGGCAGAAGGAAATTTCCGTCCTTCTTATGGATTGACAAAAGAAGATACGATCAAAATAGAAAAGGCGGATATTTATGAATATAATGTAGATAGTCTTTACGAAGTAGCCTCTTTAACGCAGAAACAGAAGGTGATTTCTTCTGCTGTCAGTCGTGCGGAGAACGTGGCTAACGATCTTGGGTTCAAGAAATTCACGATGGAGAACAATGATTATAGTATTCGAAAACATAAGACGGAATGGCATAAGAAGATAACAATTTCACTTTCTTGTCTGCTGTTCTTCTTTATCGGAGCTCCGTTGGGCGGTATTATCCGCAAAGGAGGTCTGGGAATGCCGGTCATCGTATCAGTGTTGGTGTTTATCATTTATTATATCATTGATAATACAGGATATAAAATGGCCCGCGACGGTAAGTGGATTGTTTGGATGGGGATGTGGACAAGTAGCGCAGTCCTTGCCCCGTTAGGAGTCTTCCTTACTTATAAATCGAATAAAGACTCTGTGGTGCTTAATGCAGATGCTTATATCAACTGGTTTAAAAAGATTGTGGGAATTCGTAGTGTACGTCATATATTTAAGAAAGAAGTGATTATTCATGATCCTGATTACGCACGTCTGACGGGTGATTTGGAACAACTTTCGGCAGAGTGTAAAGCGTATGCCGCCAGGAAACGATTGGAAAAAGCACCGAATTACTTTAAGTTGTGGATGGCGAGTGAGGATGATAACGAGGTGATGGCAATCAATGAAAAGCTGGAAGCGTTGGTTGAAGAAATGTCCAATACGAAATCTGCCACTTTGATCGGTGCATTAAACAATTATCCGGTTATTTCCGTTTCTGCTCATGTGCGCCCGTTCCATATATATTGGTTGAATCTGGTGGCCGGAGTCATTTTCCCTATCGGTTTATTTTTCTATTTCCGCATCTGGGCGTTCCGCGTTCGTCTGGCTAAGGATATGGAACGGATTATAAAGAACAATGAACAAATTCAATTCATCATACAGAAAATCAATAAATAAGTGTTATGAAAGAGACTATTAAAATGGATAGAATAGAAGATGCGATTGCCGACTTTAAAGAAGGCAAGTTTGTCATAGTAGTGGATGATGAAGACCGCGAAAACGAAGGCGACTTGATTATTGCAGCTGAAAAGATAACTCCCGAAAAAGTAAATTTCATGTTGAAACATGCACGTGGCGTACTTTGTGCACCTGTCACAGTGTCTCGTTGCAAGGAGTTGGATTTACCGCATCAGGTAAGTGATAATACTTCCGTGTTGGGAACTCCTTTTACGGTTACTATTGACAAATTGGAAGGCTGTACAACAGGTGTTTCCGCTTCCGACCGTGCCGCTACTATTCAGGCGTTGGCCGATCCGACTTCTACACCGGCTACTTTCGGGCGTCCCGGACACATCAATCCGTTGTACGCGCAAGAAAAAGGAGTACTTCGCCGTGCCGGACATACAGAAGCTACGATTGATATGGCTCGTCTGGCAGGACTTTACCCCGCAGGTGCCTTGATGGAAATCATGAGTGAAGACGGAACAATGGCACGTTTGCCCGAACTCCGTCAGATGGCAGACGAACACGGACTGAAGCTGATTTCTATCCATGACCTGATCGTTTATCGCCTGAAACAGGAATCCATTGTAGAAAAAGGAGTAGAAGTAAATATGCCTACCGAACACGGAAAGTTCCGTCTGATTCCTTTCCGCCAGAAATCAAACGGATTGGAGCACATGGCTATATTTAAAGGAACATGGAGTGAAGACGAACCGATCTTGGTACGCGTCCATTCCTCTTGCGCTACTGGAGATATCCTTGGCTCACAACGTTGTGACTGTGGCGAGCAACTGCATAAAGCGATGGAAATGATCGAAAAAGAAGGAAAAGGCGTGGTGGTTTACCTCAATCAGGAAGGACGTGGCATCGGTCTGATGGAAAAGATGAAAGCATATAAGTTGCAGGAAGACGGTATGGATACCGTTGACGCGAATATTTGTTTGGGACACCTTGCCGATGAGCGTGATTACGGAGTAGGCGCACAAATCCTTCGTGAACTGGGAGTACACAAAATGAGACTTTTGACAAATAATCCGGTGAAACGTGTTGGTTTGGAAGCATACGGATTGGAGATAGTAGAAAATGTACCTGTTGAAACAGTTCCTAATCCGTATAATGAACGATACTTGAGAACAAAGAAAGAAAGAATGGGGCATACTTTACATTTTAATAAGTAAATTGCCAATTTGTTTTCATATATCAAATATTATCGCTTATTTTGCAACGATTTTCACTCAACAACAATAAAATAGATACAAAATGAATCAATTATCAGATCGTTTGAACAGCTTGTCGCCATCGGCGACGCTTGCCATGTCGCAAAAGAGCAACGAGCTCAAGGCACAGGGTGTTGATGTTATTAACTTAAGTGTAGGAGAACCGGATTTTAATACTCCTGACCACATCAAAGAAGCTGCGAAAAAAGCCATAGATGATAACTTTTCTCGTTACTCTCCGGTACCGGGTTATCCGGCTTTGCGCAATGCTATTGTTGAGAAACTGAAAAAAGAAAACGGTCTGGAATATACAGCCGCTCAAATTTCGTGTGCCAATGGTGCCAAACAATCTGTTTGTAATACCATCCTTGTATTGGTAAATCCGGGTGACGAAGTCATTGTGCCGGCTCCTTACTGGGTAAGCTACCCGGAAATGGTGAAAATGGCAGAAGGTACTCCCGTAATTGTTTCGGCAGGTATCGAACAAGATTTCAAGATTACTCCGGAACAGCTGGAAGCAGCCATCACTCCGAAGACGAAAGCATTGATTCTTTGTTCTCCGTCTAATCCGACAGGTTCTGTATATACAAAAGAAGAATTGGCCGGATTGTCAGCAGTATTGGCTAAACATCCGCAGGTGATAGTAATCGCTGACGAGATTTACGAACATATCAATTATATCGGTGCGCATCAGAGTATCGCTCAATTCCCAGAAATGAAGGAACGTACAGTGATTGTAAACGGTGTATCCAAGGCTTACGCTATGACAGGATGGAGAATCGGTTTCATTGCCGGTCCGGAATGGATTGTAAAAGCTTGCAACAAGTTGCAAGGTCAGTACACTTCAGGTCCTTGCTCTGTTTCTCAAAAAGCTGCTGAAGTGGCATATACAGGAACACAAGAACCGGTAAAAGAAATGCAGAAAGCATTCCAACGCCGTCGTGACCTGATTGTGAAGTTGGCTAAGGAAGTTCCGGGATTTGAGGTAAACGTTCCGCAAGGTGCTTTCTATCTGTTCCCGAAATGCGATGCTTTCTTTGGAAAGAGCAATGGCGAACGTAAGATTGCAGATTCAGATGATTTGGCAATGTACTTGCTTGAAGAAGCTCACGTGGCTTGTGTAGGTGGTGCCTCTTTCGGTGCTCCTGAATGTATCCGTATGAGTTATGCTACAAGCGATGAAAATATCGTAGAGGCTATCCGTCGTATCAAAGAAGCATTGGCTAAGTTGAAATAAGAGTTCACCACAGATTACACAGATTGAAAAGAGATTGTCTGTCTGAAAAATATTAGATTAATAAAATCATCCTTACTACAGTATGCAGTAAGGGTGATTTTTTTGTTTAAGGAACTTCTTTGTATTTTTCTATCCGTTTGATTGTGAATTAATCTGTGTAATCTGTGGTGAAGAAAGAGCAATAAAAAAAGGCTGCCTTCCGTAGAAAGCAGCCTATACTCTTTTTGTAACTTGTATTATTCAGCCGGGTGAATTGCTTCAGACGGACAAACGTCTGCACAAGTACCACAGTCAGTACATACATCTGGGTTGATAGAATAGATATCACCTTCAGAGATAGCTTCTACCGGACACTCGTCAATGCAAGTTCCGCAAGCAATACAATCGTCACTAATTACGTATGCCATTTTTCTAAGATTTAAATTATTAGTACTAATTTCTCCGGCAAAAATAAGGCTTTTATTGATTGGTTGTTATGCTTCTATGTTTAAATTGACTTAATTTGTACGTCTTCTAAATAAGCTACCTCCCTATAATCTGCTATATTTTTCGTATTTTTGCACTCAAATTACTAATATATAGCGATTATGCCTTTAAATTTACCCGATAAACTACCTGCGATAGAGCTTTTGAAGGAAGAGAATATTTTTGTGATCGACACTTCCCGCGCTACGCAACAGGATATTCGTCCGCTACGGATTGTGATTCTGAATCTGATGCCGCTGAAAATTACAACGGAAACAGACTTGGTGCGCTTACTCTCCAATACACCTCTTCAGGTGGAGATTTCATTTATGAAGATCAAGAGCCACACGTCAAAGAATACGCCGATAGAACACATGAAAACGTTCTATACGGATTTCGACCAGATGCGTCACGAGAAGTATGATGGTATGATTATCACCGGAGCTCCTGTAGAACAGATGGACTTCGAGGAGGTGACCTATTGGGATGAGATTACGGAAATCTTTGATTGGGCACGTACGCATGTCACTTCTACCTTATATATATGCTGGGCTGCGCAGGCCGGATTGTATCATCATTATGGAGTTCCTAAATATCCGTTGAAAGAGAAGATGTTCGGTATCTTTGAACATCGGGTATTGGAACCTTTCCACTCCATCTTCCGTGGTTTTGATGATTGTTTCTATGTGCCGCATAGCCGTCATACAGAAGTACGCAGGGAAGACATTCTGAAAGTTCCGGAATTGACGTTGCTTTCCGAATCGGAAGATGCCGGTGTCTATATGGCAATGGCACGGGGCGGTCGTGAATTCTTTGTCACGGGACACTCCGAATATTCTCCGCTGACACTGGACACGGAATACCGTCGCGATCTCGATAAAGGCTTGCCGATAGAGATGCCCCGCAATTATTATATAGACAATGATCCTGAAAAAGGCCCGTTGGTACGTTGGCGTGCTCATGCTAATTTGTTGTTCTCCAATTGGCTGAACTACTTCGTTTATCAGGAAACACCTTACAACATCAACGATATTCAATGATAAAGCAGCGTAAAATAGAACTTCTCGCTCCGGCGAAAAACCTGGAATGTGGCATTGAAGCTATCAATCATGGGGCAGATGCAGTATATATCGGTGCTCCGAAGTTCGGTGCCCGTGCGGCAGCTGTGAACTCATTGGAAGATATTGAAGCATTGGTGCAGCATGCCCATTTGTATCATGCACGTATTTATGTCACGGTCAATACGATTCTGAAAGAAGAAGAGTTGAAAGAGACAGAGGAGATGATTCATGCACTTTATCGGATTGGCGTAGACGCGCTGATTGTGCAGGACATGGGGATCACGAAGTTGAATCTTCCTCCGATACCGCTTCATGCCAGTACACAAATGGACAACCGTACACCGGAAAAAGTAAAATTCCTTTGGAAGGCGGGTTTCCGGCAAGTAGTCCTGGCGCGGGAACTATCGTTGCGTGAAATAAAAAAGATACACGAAAATTGTCCGGAAGTGCCTTTAGAGGTATTCGTACATGGGGCACTTTGTGTCAGCTATAGCGGGCAGTGCTATGTCAGCCAAGCCTGTTTCGGTCGTAGTGCCAACCGGGGAGAATGTGCGCAATTCTGCCGGTTACCTTTTAGTCTGGTAGACGCGGACGGGAAAGTGATTGTCAAAGACAAACATCTGCTTTCCCTGAAAGATATGAATCAAAGTGACGAACTGGAGCAATTGCTGGATGCCGGAGCTTCCTCGTTCAAGATAGAAGGGCGGCTGAAAGACGTTTCTTACGTGAAGAATGTAACGGCCGCTTATCGTCAAAAGCTGGATGCCATCTTTGCCCGTCGTCCGGAATATGTAAGGGCTTCTTCGGGTACGTGCAATTTCGAGTTTAAGCCGCAACTGGATAAGAGTTTCAGCCGTGGATTCACACATTATTTCCTGCATGGACGTGACAAAGAGATTTTCTCTTTCGACACTCCCAAGTCGTTGGGCGAGGAGATGGGGACTGTGAAGGAGATTCGCGGCAATTATCTGACGGTTGCGGGACTTAAATCCTTTAACAATGGAGACGGTGTTTGTTATATCGACGAACAGGGACGTTTACAGGGATTCCGCATCAACCGGGTGGACAGCAACAAACTATATCCACAGGAAATGCCTCGCATCAAGCCTCGTACCACATTATATCGTAATTTCGACCAGGAATTTGAACGAGTGCTTTCCCGTAAGTCTGCCGAAAGGAAAATCGCAGTGCGAATGTTGCTTGCCGACCATCATTCCGGTTTCTCTTTGACATTGACTGACGAAGATGATAATAGAGTCACAATCACCCTTCCACGTGAAAAAGAGCCGGCCCGGACTCCGCAGACGGACAACCTGAAAACGCAACTGTCTAAATTGGGGAATACGCCTTTCGAAGCAAAAGAAATAGAAATCTCTTTTACCGACAACTGGTTTCTGCCGGCTTCGGTATTAGCCGATTTCCGCCGGCAGGCAATCGACCGGTTAATAACTGCCCGTCGAATCAATTACCGTCAAGAATTGTCGGTATGGAAGTCAACCAATCATGCTTTTCCACAAACGACGCTAACCTATTTGGGGAATGTCATGAATACTCGTGCAGCTTCTTTCTATCAGGAGCATGGGGTTCAACAGGTAGCAGCGGCTTACGAAAAAGAAGCGGTGGAAGATGCGGTACTGATGTTCTGCAAACATTGTTTACGTTACAGTATGGGATGGTGTCCCATCCATCAACGGGTACGTTCACCTTATAAAGAACCCTATTACCTGGTGTCAAATGACGGCAAACGTTTTCGTCTGGAATTTGATTGTAAGAATTGTCAAATGAAAGTAAAAGCGGCTCAATGAGAATCATTATTCACAATTTTCACCACAGTTTTCACCACAGAGGACGCAGAGGACACAGAGGATATAGTGGAGGTGACATCTTCACTCATTCTTCTGATACAGACTGTTTGAGTGTTTTTGGGAAAAAGTGTAGAAAGTTTTTCTCTTTACCCTCTTTATCCTTTTTATCCTCTGTGTCCTCTGCGTCCTCTGTGGTGAAAATAGTGATGAAAACAGTGATGAACCTCCTACTATGTTTACTTTTGCTCTCATCTTGTTATTATAAAGCACCGGCTTTGGATTCGGAAGAACTGTCGAAGAAGACGAAAGACTCGTTGACTTACTTGTACGAACGGCATTATACATGGAATACAAACTTGGAAGTAGTCGATGATTCCATCTCTTTGGAATGTCTTCCGATAAAAGATACTTTTATTCAGTTGAATAAAGGGGATAGGGTAGTGGTGGCAGAGTTTGCGGTTCACCCTGCCGATAGTGTAGACAGTGTTTGGGTGAAGCTGGCTCACACACAGGATGAACAGGGCTGGATACGTGAAAAAGAACTCAAGAAGTCATTTGTGCCGACTGATAGTATTTCGCAGGCCATTCATCTTTTCAGTGATACGCATGCTTCTTATTTCATTATCATCTTCGCTTTATTCGTCGGTGTATATCTGTTTCGCGCTTTTCGTCGAAAGCAGTTGCAGATGGTCTATTTTAATGATATAGATAGTGTTTATCCGTTATTTCTCTGTTTGTTGATGGCTTTCAGTGCAACGATTTACGAATCGATGCAGGTCTTTGTGCCGGAAACGTGGGAGCATTTTTATTTCAATCCTACTTTGTCGCCGTTCAAAGTTCCTTTTATTCTCTCTGTCTTCTTGTTGAGTATTTGGCTGTTTTTGATAGTCGCTTTGGCGGTGCTGGATGATTTGTTCCGACAGTTGACTCCCGCTGCAGCTATCTTTTATCTGCTGGGGTTGATGTCTTGTTGTATTTTCTGCTATTTCTTCTTTATCCTGATGACACATATTTATATCGGTTATCTGTTCCTTGCCTTTTTTATGCTGGTTTTTGCGAAGAAAGTCCATCGGAACATTGGGTATAAGTATCGTTGTGGGCGTTGTGGGGAAAAGTTGAAGCAAAAAGGTGTATGCCCCCATTGTGGAGCTATCAATGAGTAATTTTATTATCTGTTTTATTCTTGAATAACTTTTCAAATGATGGAAATCAGATCTACCGAAATAAAAGATCTCCCTTTAGTGATGGAGATTTATGACTATGCCCGTGCCTTTATGCGTGCAACCGGAAATACTACTCAATGGATTGACGGTTATCCTTCTGAAGTATTGATTCGTCAGGAAATTGAAGATGGACATAGCTTTGTCTGCATAGATGAACAGGGAGAAATTTTGGGGACTTTTTGTTTTATCTTGGGAGACGACCCTACTTATCAACAGATTTATGAAGGAACATGGCTCAATAATGAACCTTATGGAGTGATTCATCGGCTGGCAACGAACGGAAAACAGAAGGGGGTATCGGAAACCTGCTTGAACTGGTGTTTCGAACGTTGGCCCAATCTCCGGGTAGATACTCATCGGGACAATAAAGTCATGCAGCATATATTGACGAAGTATGGCTTTCAACGTTGTGGTATCATTTATGTAAAGAACGGTACAGAGCGTATCGCTTATCAAATGACGCGTGTGTCTGATGGAACAGAGAAACTTGCTTAATCGTGGTGGAGTGTAGTTGAAGTGTATTAGATGTAGACAAGATAATCTTAGATATAAGCAAACCAATAGGAAACTGTAGGTAAAGTAATGCCAGGACACCGGTATAGTTCCGTTAAGATGCCGGTATAGTTGTGTGAAGGTACCGCTATCTTTACCTTCCCACGGCCGTGGTGACTTCTTCTCACAGCCGTGACGAGATCTCTCCACGGCCGTGAAGAGAAGCTACCACAGCCATGGAAAGGTAAAGATAGCGTAGGGTTAAGAGAACAATGCCTATTGGATTAATTAAGTATAACGACTTTATAATGCATACTTCATAGAGGCATACGTTCTTCTATCACGTATTCCATGCCATCAATCTATAAGAGACAGGCTGACAATAAAAGTCCGACTTTTATTGTCAGCCTGTTTTTGGGTTATTGTCAGCACTTATTGTCAGGTGTCAATGGATTGATAATCATTGTTTTATATGGATAAAATCTTTAGCTGACAATAAAATGACTAAATAATATCTCTATGAGTGAAAATGATTAGAACCGGCAGCGGAGATCTACTCCAAATTGCATTGGGCGTCCTTTTTGCATAAAACCTTTGTTCATTGTTTCGAAATAGAAGGCGGCATATTCTTTATTCAAGAAGTTGCGTGCCCAGAAACTAATCATTGCGTCACCGATTTCCAGATTCGTTCTCCAGTTGAGTGTGCCATAGAAAGATTGGCTGACATCGTTTTGTTCAGTCCAGTAGATACGTCCGGCAGCGTTATAATTAGCTTGGAATACAACCCGGTCGAAGATAGAGCGCGGACTGCAGGTGATGGCGTATTCTCCTCCGATATTTAAGGTATGTTTGGGGACAAAGGGAACATATTTGCCATTATAATCTGCGGTTACTTTAAAAGTGCCGTCTTTTTGCTCTTCGGTGATTACATAATCCGTAAAGGTGGCATACGTATATCCGTAACTGACATTCAGGCTAAGTTCTTTTGTCACACTGGCACGAAGGGCTGCTTCTGCACCATAGCTACGGCTTTTTCCTGCATTGATCGTGATACGTCCCAGACCACTTTCTGCAAATTGGGAGAGTTGTTGGTCGCGGGTATCCATATAGAATGCTGCGACGTCAGCCCAAAGTCTGCCTTCCCATAAAGTAAGGTGACTACCTACTTCGTAGTTCCACGAATATTCGGGTTTGTAAGTGGTGGACGCTTTTACATCAATCTCTTTTGTAGGTACCATTTGGTTCATCATATTAATGATGGTTTTTCCCCAGGTGGCATCTTGCCCTATTGTCGGACTTTCTTTGATGGCATTCATCATCGAATTTTTCAATTCTGTTTGTGATAAGTCAGAGAACATTTGGATGTTATATCCTCCCGAACGATATCCCCGGGTGACGGTGGCATAAACGTTATTTTGATTCTTCCATTCATATTGAATAGCAAATTTGGGTAGGAGCTGTACATAATCAGTAGAGAGCTTGCCAACGAAAGAGGCAGGGGCTTTCATATTCTGATCAGACAAGTTTATTTGGTTGGGTCCCATAGCTAAGTGAAAATCAAAACCAAAGTCGATAGGAGTGCTAAGAGAATTATACTTCATACTGATTTTCTCGTAATCGAGCCGGAGGCCGGCTGTAACGGACAGTCCTTCTATGAACAAGTTGTTGAAAGTAGACTGATGATAAAGTGCACCGCTAAGAGTCGGGGTATCGAAAGTTCCTCCTACGCTTAATGACGGGTTATGTACGGTCATTCCCATGGTGGGAGCTCCGGGTTTGGCAGATACTTCTTCAAAAGCTGCATTGGCGTTGTTTTCAATGACCGACTTCACTCCTTCTTCTTTAAACAGAACAGGACCTGTAGTATGCAGCCATTGATAGAATCCGAAAGCTCCCGTAGCCCACTGCCATCTTTTTCCGGGTTTGGCTTTCAACACAATCTCTTCGGAAATGGTGTTTGCACGTTGCTTTTGCTCAATATTGAAAATATCTCTTTCTGTGAAATCCTGATCGAGAAACATGCGGTCGTTCAGGTTCTGATAACCTGTCACGGCACTTAATATAAAGTTGTTGGCTTGATATTCGATGTTAACACCGGAGTTGAGCAATCCACGGCGGTAACTGCTGCGGTCGTTATATGAAATCTTACCGATATAATCTGCCCGGTCTTCTGTCATTTCCTTACCATTTTCTTTCGCTTTAGCTATCGCACTGGGGGTAATCCCGGTATAGTAATACGGATATCCGCCCTGATCGCTATATTCATAGCTAAGGGCCATATCTATTTTCAGGTTCGAAGTAGGCAGGTAAATACCACGGAAACGTCCGCCACCGGCATTGCTCTTGTCTACCTTTTCGTTGTTTCTTGCCGAATTTTCAAAGAAGCCACCTGTGTGTTCGTAGAAACCTCCGGTAGAAAAGGCGAAGCGGTCGGATGTCCGGTGATAGTGGGTGAGTGACACATTATAATTATTGTAGGTCGCTGCTCCCATGCGGATATCAGTACCTTGATAAGTGAAAGGCGATTTTGTGTGCACTTTGATAAGTCCTCCCATCGTATTACGTCCGTAGAGAGTACCTTGTGGTCCTCGGAGAATGTCAATACGTTCGATATCAGCATAGTTGAAGTCGAAAGCGGATTTGTCGATATAAGGGATGTTGTCTACGTAAAGTCCTACGGACGGAGTGTTGATACGTGAGCCGATTCCACGGATATAAATGGAAGTGGTCAGTTTGGAACCATAATCGGGGATAAACAGATTAGGGACGATGCCTGTCAGGTTTTTCACAGAGTTCACCTGATTGGCACGCATATTATCTTGTGATAAAACAGTGGCTGCCACCGGTAATTCACGCAACTTACGATTCTCTTTCGGAGTGGCAATCACTACCACTTCTTCGATGTCTACTATTTTTAGTGAGTCTTTCGGGAAATCTTCCGCCCATGCTGTCCCTGTCGTCAGGAGCATAAGGGCAATCATAATATTCTTTGTCTTCATCTGCTGTTAATTTGTCTGCTGCAAAGTAACGGCAAATATAGACAATGGTCAATCCTCATTTATTAGGATTTATTTCACCACAGTTTTCATCACAATTTTCACCACAGAGGACGCAGAGGACACAGAGGGTATAGTGAAGGTAACATCTTCACTCATTCTCTGATACAGACTGTTTGAGTGTTTTTGGGAAAAAGTGTGGAAAGTTTTTCTCTTTACCTTCTTTATCCTTTTTATCCTCTGTGTCCTCTGCGTCCTCTGTGGTGAATCAGATTCGGTCCGCTTCTATATACCCGTTCATTACCGCATAAATAGTCAGTCCGGAGACGGACTTGATGCCTAATTTCTCTGTGATATTTTTCCGGTGAGTGATAACGGTGGTCAGGCTGATATTCAGTTTATCTGCTATCTCTTTGTTGATTAATCCTTTGGTTATCAGTACGAGCACTTCTATTTCACGGGAAGATAGAATCTCCTGATGAGGCTGCGCCGGAGGCATGGATGGCATGTCTTTCACCGGATAACCGTTGTGGTGGGCGTGTTGGTGGAGTTTCAATATGTTTTTCACCAACTCTTCCTCGGATTCATGGATGTTGAGTACAGGCACGCCGGACAGTTGGAATTGCGGACTGTCGCTTGCCAATACAATTGTTTTTCGTTTCCGGGGGAGAAAGAAAGCATTGTGCTCCACATAAATCTGTGCGGAAATGAAATAATGGGCATACATATCCGGCGTATCGTCCATCAGTTCACTGAATTGATGGAAGGTACGTATGGTTGCCATAGGAATCATTTCCTCCAGGATTCCTTTCAGGCCGAGACTGGTCAGGGTGTTTGCTTCTACAATGGCTATTTCGGGTTGATGATTCATTTTCATGTAGTTTTAGTTAACGATTGAAATAATTGGCTACTGCTTCCGCACACCGTTCTCCATCCACTCCGGCAGAAACAATCCCTCCGGCATAGCCTGCACCTTCTCCGCAAGGGAATAATCCGCGAACGGTTGTATGTTGCAATGTCTCTTTATCGCGTACGATGCGGACAGGCGAAGAAGTACGTGTCTCTACGCCGATCATCACCGCTTCATTAGTGAGGAAGCCATGACTGTAACGTCCGAATTGCTGAAAACCGAGAGATAATCTTTTGCTGATAAACTCCGGCATCCAGAAATGAAGCGGAGAAGAGATCAATCCCGGGCTGTAAGAAGATTCGGGTAAGTCGTAACTCAACTTCTTGCGGGTAAAGTCCAGCATACGCTGTGCCGGTGCTGTCTGCCTTCTGCCTCCTTGCAACCAGCATTGACGTTCCTGTTCTTCCTGAAAGTAAAGGGGAAGAAGTTGAGAATTGAGAGTTGAGAGTTGAGAGTTGTTTAGAGATGGGTTAAGAGCCAGTAGCTGTTCATTTCGTTGCGCAGCTAACTCTCCATTCTCCACTCTCCACTCTCCACTTATTAAATCTTCCGGTTGCACTTCCACCACCATGCCCGAATTGCTCCATCGCGAGCCACGATTAGAAGGAGACATTCCGTTCACTACCACTTGCTCCGGTCCGCTGGCAGCAGGAACAATGAAACCGCCGGGGCACATACAGAAGCTATACACTCCTCTGCCTTCAACCTGTGTGACGAAGCTATATTCTGCGGCAGGCAGATACTTGCCTCGCCCCTCCTTATTATGATATTGTATCTGATCGATCAACATTGCCGGATGCTCCAAACGGACACCGACTGCAATGCCTTTCGCTTCAATCGCCACATGATTTGCAGCCAGCCAACGATATACATCTCTCGCCGAATGTCCGGTTGCCAGTATCACAGGTCCGAGAAAAGTCTTTCCTGTATTTGTTTCGATACCCTTTACTTCGTCATTCTCGATAATCAGTGCCTCCATTCGTGTCTGGAAATGTACTTCTCCGCCACACTCGATGATGGTATTCCGCATATTTTCAATGACACGTGGCAACTTGTCTGTCCCGATATGCGGATGCGCGTCTACTAATATCGCCGTAGAAGCCCCATGCTGGCAGAATACATTCAATATCTTCTCTGTATTCCCTCTCTTTTTGCTCCGGGTATAGAGTTTTCCATCCGAATAAGCTCCTGCACCGCCTTCGCCAAAACTGTAATTCGATTCCGGGTCAACCGTGTGTTCCCTACTGATTTGTGCTAAATCTTTTTTCCGCTCACGCACGTCTTTTCCGCGTTCGATAACAACGGGACGTAACCCCAGTTCGATGAGACGCAGGGCTGCAAATAGTCCGCCGGGACCTGCGCCCACGACAACTACTTGCGGCTTTCCTTCTACCTTATTATATATAGTATGTTCGTATTCGTCATCCTTAGGCATTTCACGGATATAAGCTCGTACCTTCAGATTGACGAAGATAGTCCGCTGCCGTGCATCGATGCTTCGTTTCAAGATTCGGGTAGCGGTGATGTCACGCAGGTTGAGGCCTTTTTCTTTGAAGAGATATTCTTTCAACTTCTGTTCGTTTGCTGCGATTTCGGGAAGTATGCGGAGTTGGAATTCTTGTGTCATTTAGTTATTATTGATATTGTTTTCGATTATAAAATAGATAAAGCGGATAATGTATGCATCAGTGCCCTATCCGAATAGAGCCCTGAATGCTTCCTCCACCTTTCTTACCGGCACTAATTCGATCTTCAGTTTCGTAGTGTCAATCCCTTGCAGATTGTATTTTGGCAACAAGAACCGTTTAAAACCTAATTTCTCGGCTTCACCGATACGTTGCTCAATTCGATTCACAGGACGTATCTCTCCCGACAATCCGATTTCTCCCGCCATGCAAACTTCCGGCTCAATGGCTGCGTCCATATTGGACGAAAGGATGGCACTGATAACCGGCAAGTCGATAGCCGGGTCATTCACCTTCAGTCCTCCGGCAATATTCAGGAACACATCTTTCTGTGCCAGCTTAAATCCGACACGCTTTTCGAGAACAGCCAGCAGCATATTCATTCTTCTTAAATCGAAACCGGTTGCCGAACGTTGAGGATTTCCATAAACAGCAGAGCTGACTAAAGCCTGTGTCTCGATCAAGAACGGGCGGATTCCTTCGATAGCGGAAGCAATAGCTACTCCACTCATTCCCTCATGATCCTGACTAAGCAAAAGCTCGGAAGGATTATTCACCTGGCGCAACCCATCCTGACGCATTTCATAAATCCCTAACTCTGCCGTACTGCCGAAACGATTCTTGATACTGCGCAGAATACGATACATATAATGCTGGTCGCCTTCAAATTGAAGAACAGTATCTACGATATGTTCCAGCACTTTAGGTCCTGCAATACTTCCTTCCTTATTGATATGACCGATCAGCAACACAGGAGTATGCGTTTCTTTCGCGAAACGAAGAATAGATGCCGAACACTCTCTGACTTGCGCAATACTTCCAGGAGATGATTCGATACTCTCGGTGGAAATAGTCTGTATAGAGTCAATAATCACTAAATCAGGATTCGTATTCTTGATATGCACATAAATTTGTTCGAGCGAAGTCTCACAAACAATCAGGCAATCGCTGGAAGTATCAGAGAGACGGTCGGCACGGAGTTTAAGCTGTCGTGCACTTTCTTCACCGGACACATAAAGGATTTTCTTTTCCGGCATGTGCAGTACGGTCTGCATGACGAGCGTGGATTTACCGATTCCCGGCTCACCGCCTATCAGGACGAGAGAACCCGGCACAAGTCCGCCACCCAATACGCGATTCAATTCATCATCGTGCATATTGATGCGTGGCTCGTCGTCCGCTTCAATATCGCTAAGTGCCAGTGGTTTGGGTTTCTGTGTCTCAATGCCCGACACCGGACGGCGGTTGGTAGGTTCTTTCCGTACGATTTCCTCAACATACGTATTCCATTCTCCACACGACGGACATTTACCCACCCATTTTGGTGAATCCTGTCCGCAATTACTGCATACATATACGGTTTTCTCTTTTGCCATATTCTCTTTCTTTAATATAAAAATCCGAATGCCCAGAGTGGAATCTTATTTCCGGCCGAATATTCAATATCATCTGCGGCAATAAATGCTTGTTTACTGTTAGCTATCTGTTTCCCGTCTTTGCTTTTCCCGCCAACTTCTATCGTATATTTACTGTCTATCGTATAGTCTGCGCTACGCGTGCAATATTCCACACGATGTTGATAGGCGAGTTGGTTTACCATGAACACCTCTCTCAATGTTCCTTTGTTTACATCTTTAAAGGTCAATGCATAAAGCAGGTTAGTATTTTCCATATAAATCTTATCCGGTTTTTGTAACTTTTTGATAGAGTCATTATCCGAATAAAGAAGGTGGATTAATTTAGCTCTGTCCAGATACTGTAAATAGGCCAAAATAGTAGTACGTGAAAGTTCTGCCATAGCAGAGAGTTTAGTGATGTCCACCATAAAAGGCACTTCGGAGGAGAGGATTCCCAGCAGACTTTTTAGTTTTCGCACGTTACTGATGTCCACTCCGCATTGCTGGGGAAGTTCGATTTCGAGTATCAGGTTGGCTATATTTTCGATACGTGTGTAGTATTCCGCATTTCCTTCCAAATAAAAAGGATAGTATCCATGTTTCAAATAGTCTTCAAAATAGGCGAGGGGACGGCATTGGGAATTCACTTCATTACAAATTCCATCACTTTTGTCCAATATCTCTTCCAGCGTGTAAGGGCGGATGTCAATCTGATGGTATAAATTCAGATATTCACGGTAGGATAGCCCTTGCATATTATATGATATGCATCGACGAGACAAGTCGGCCTCTGCATTCAGCAGTTGGAGTAAGGATGACCCGGTGAATACTATTTTCAGTTCAGGAAACTCATCATATATATTTTTAATTTCCTTGCTCCATGACGGATATTTGTGCACTTCATCCAAAAACAGGCATTTACCTCCTTTCAGGTAAAACTGTTCGGCGAGTTCGCTAAGAGAATGCTGTGTGAAATACAGACTATCTAAACTTGTATATAAGGCACTTTGGCTATCATTGGCATAATGAAGTTTTAAGTATTGAAGCATTAAAGTTGTTTTCCCAACTCCGCGAGCTCCCCGAATAGCAATCAGACGGTTATCCCAATTGATTGTATTCATCAGGCTTCTGATATAGGTTGTGGAAGTAGCTGTTAATAACCTTTTGTATCTTCTGATTAGTGTATCCATATCTTTATTTGTTTTCTATGGAATACAAAAATAGGCATAATTTGTTCAACGCGCAAAACAAATTCAGATAAAATCTGTTCAATGCGTAAAACAAACAGGGAATTTACAGAGTTATCTCTCCTGCCATCGAACGGTTCATCCGGTCGCGCACCTCGTCCGCTGTATATCCATGTCCCAGTAAGAACATTAATTTCGTCACAGCAGATTCCGTCGTACTGTCATATCCGGAGACAACGCCTGCCTGCAATAACTGGTATCCCGTTTCGTAACGTTCCATTTCTACCATTCCTGCGCTGCATTGTGTTACGTTGACAATCACAATTCCACGTTCGCTGGCCTGACAAAGCCGACGTATGAACCATTCCTTCCGGGGAGCATTTCCCGAACCGTATGTTTCGAGCACGACAGCCTTCAATCCGTCAATCCCCAGAATGGCGGCAATCACATTTTCCTGGATGCCCGGGAAGAGTTTCAGTACCACAACATTGGTATCTAGCAGATAATGAGGCTTCAATTCCCGCTCTTCACCATTTACGTGAATCTGCACATTATTATATTTGATATGGATTCCGGCTTCCGCCAATACCGGGTAATTGAAAGAACGGAACGCGTTGAAGTTTTCCGCATTCATCTTGGTCGTGCGGTTTCCCCGCATCAGATGATTTTCAAAGAAGATGCACACTTCCGGTACGAGCGCCCTCCCTTCCTTGTTTTGTGCAACGGCAATCTCGATGCTGGTCATCAGATTTTCCTTTCCGTCCGTGCGGAGTACACCTATGGGAAGTTGTGAACCTGTGAGGATAACAGGTTTATCGAGTCCTTCGAGCATAAAACTTAATGCGGAAGCAGTGTAAGCCATTGTATCCGTTCCGTGCAGGATGACGAAGCCGTGGTAGCGGTCGTAATTTTCATGAATGATGCGTACCAGCTTCCGCCACATATCCGGTTCCATGTCCGACGAATCCATTGGAGGATCAAACTGATAGGTGTCAATCGGGAAGTTGAACTTTTGCAGTTCGGGGATATACTTTTGCAGTTGCTCGAAGTTAAAGTTCTCCAGAGCACCTGTCGCGGCATTCTCGATCATGCCAATTGTTCCACCGGTGTATATTAGCAATACGGAAGTATTTAATGGATTCATAAGCTGATTTTGTGCGATTGTTTTCGCAAATATAATAATATATTTGATATATAAGTAGCAAAATGTCATAAAAGTAAAGGCGGATGACAGGACGAATAGAAGACGGAAGATTCTTTTTATCAGAAAAAAACCGAAAAAAGTGATAGATTGAACGTTTTTATTATTACTTTTGCGACACTTATCAAAAACAAGAGTAGAAACAAGGACTATGATGAAGTACTATCCACATACAGTCACATCCATGTGTACCATGACCCTTAGGGGTTAATGGATAGTTTTTGTGTATCTACGTGATTCACGCTTGTATAAGCAGGCAAAATTCAATTTCAATTTTATTCGTAAACAACCAATCGTTCTGTAAAAAGTAAACAGCAGGACATTGCATTTAAATAAGTATCTTCATGAAAGTAATGAAATTCGGCGGGACGTCCGTAGGTTCCGTGAACAGCATTTTAAGCGTAAAGAGAATTGTAGAGTCGGCAAGTGAGCCGGTAATTGTAGTTGTTTCCGCATTGGGAGGCATCACTGACAAATTGATAAATACATCAAAGATGGCGGCAGCAGGAGATTCAGCATACGAGGGCGAGTTCCGCGAAATCGTTTACCGTCATGTGGAGATGATTAAGGAGGTGATTCCTGCCGGAGAAAAGCAAGTGTCGTTGCAACGTCAGATTGGCGAACTGCTGAACGAGTTGAAGGACATCTTTCAGGGAATTTATCTGATTAGAGACCTCTCCGCGAAGACTTCGGATACAATCGTCAGCTATGGTGAACGCCTTTCATCCATCATCGTTACCGAACTGATTGACGGAGCAAAATGGTTCGATTCGCGCACTTTTATCAAGACCGAAAGAAAACATAGTAAACACACGTTGGATACCGACCTGACTAATAAGTTGGTGAAAGAGGCTTTCCAGTCTATCCCTAAAGTGTCACTGGTGCCGGGATTCATCTCTTCGGATAAAACAACAGGAGATGTGACGAACCTCGGACGTGGTGGATCGGACTATACGGCTGCCATTATTGCTGCGGCTCTGGATGCGGCAAGTCTGGAAATCTGGACGGATGTAGACGGGTTTATGACGGCTGACCCGCGTGTCATTTCAACTGCTTATACCATTACGGAATTGAGTTATGTAGAAGCGACCGAACTTTGTAACTTCGGTGCAAAGGTGGTTTATCCGCCGACTATCTATCCCGTATGTCACAAGAATATTCCTATTATAATAAAGAATACCTTCAATCCGGACGGGGTGGGAACGGTTATCAAACAAGAAGTTTCCAACCCGCAGAGCAAGGCTATCAAAGGTATTTCCTCTATCAACGACACCAGCCTGATAACTGTTCAGGGACTCGGTATGGTAGGGGTGATCGGTGTAAACTACCGCATCTTTAAAGCATTGGCTAAGAACGGAATCAGCGTATTCCTCGTGTCGCAGGCTTCATCGGAAAACAGTACTTCTATCGGTGTGCGTAATGCCGATGCCGACCTGGCTTGTGAAGTGCTGAACGAGGAATTTGCGAAAGAAATAGAGATGGGCGAGATTTCTCCGATTCTTGCGGAAAGAGATTTAGCTACTGTTGCTATCGTAGGCGAGAATATGAAACATACCCCGGGTATCGCCGGTAAACTTTTCGGTACGCTGGGACGCAACGGTATCAACGTAATTGCCTGTGCACAGGGAGCTTCGGAAACAAACATCTCTTTTGTGGTCGATTCCAAATCTCTGCGTAAATCCCTGAACGTTATTCACGACTCTTTCTTCCTCTCCGAATATCAGGTACTGAACCTCTTTATCTGCGGTGTCGGTACAGTAGGCGGCAGCCTCGTAGAACAGATTCGTTGCCAACAGCAGAAACTCATGATGGAAAACGGATTGAAACTCCATGTGGTAGGTATCATTGATGCTGCCAAAGCAATGTTCAGCCGTGAAGGTTTCGACCTTTCTAATTTCCGTCAGGAACTGTTGGAAAAGGGTAAAGACAGTAGTCTGCAAACCATCCGCGACGAGATTATCGGAATGAACATCTTTAATTCCGTCTTTGTAGACTGTACGGCCAGCGCCGATATCGCATCGCTTTACAAAGATTTCTTGCAACACAATATCTCTGTGGTAGCAGCCAACAAGATTGCTGCTTCTTCCGCTTACGAAAACTATCGCGAACTGAAAACGATTGCCCGCCAACGTGGTGTGAAATATCTGTTCGAAACAAACGTAGGTGCAGGTCTTCCGATTATTAATACGATCAACGACCTGATTCATAGCGGCGACAAGATTCTGAAGATTGAAGCAGTGCTTTCAGGCACACTGAACTACATCTTTAATAAGATCAGCGCCGATATTCCTTTCAGCCGTACCATCAAAATGGCACAGGAAGAACGCTACTCCGAACCGGACCCGCGTATCGACTTGAGTGGAAAAGACGTCATCCGTAAACTGGTGATTCTGGCACGTGAAGCCGGATACCGTCTGGAACAGGAAGATGTTGAAAAGAACCTCTTTGTCCCCAATGACTTCTTCGAAGGTTCTCTGGAAGATTTCTGGAAACGTGTTCCAAGTCTCGATGCAGACTTTGAAGCCCGCCGCCAAGTATTGGAGAAAGAAAATAAACACTGGCGTTTCGTTGCCAAACTGGAGAACGGAAAAGCCTCTGTCGGCTTACAGGAAGTAGGCGCCAACCACCCGTTCTACGGCTTGGAAGGCAGCAACAACATTATCCTGCTTACTACAGAACGCTATAAAGAATATCCGATGATGATTCAGGGATACGGCGCCGGCGCCGGAGTAACGGCTGCCGGAGTATTTGCCGACATCATGAGCATCGCAAACGTTTAATTAAATGAAGAACTAAAAATGAAGAATGAAGAATTACTATGCAGCGTAATGGTGCAGCCAATTCTTCATTCATCATTCTTCATTCTTAATTTTCAAAAGAAATGAAGCATATCATTATATTGGGAGACGGAATGGCCGACTGGCCAGTGAAGTCATTAGGGGACAAGACGCTCCTGCAATATGCAAAGACGCCATATATGGATCAGTTAGCCCGAATGGGACGTAACGGCCGCCTGATTACTGTGGCGGAAGGTTTTCATCCGGGTAGTGAAGTAGCCAACATGTCTGTGTTGGGATATAATCTTCCGAAAGTGTACGAAGGTCGTGGACCGCTGGAAGCTGCCAGTATCGGCGTGGATCTGAAACCGGGCGAGATGGCAATGCGTTGTAACTTGATTTGTGTGGAAGGAGAAATTCTGAAGAATCACTCCTCCGGACACATATCTACAGAAGAAGCGGATGTATTGATTCAATACCTGCAAGAGAAACTAGGCAATGACCGCGTACGGTTCCACACAGGAGTCCAGTACCGTCATCTGTTGGTTATCAAGGGAGGAAATAAAGAATTGGACTGTACTCCTCCGCACGATGTTCCTTTGAAACCTTTCCGCCCATTGATGGTGAAACCATTGACCCCGGAAGCACAAGAAACGGCAGACCTGATTAACGACCTGATTCTAAAATCACAGGAACTGTTGAAGAATCATCCGTTGAACCTGAAACGTATAGCTGAAGGCAAAGACCCCGCCAATAGTATTTGGCCCTGGAGCCCCGGTTATCGTCCGCAGATGACTACTTTTTCCGAAACTTTCCCGCAAGTGAAAAAAGGTGCGGTGATTTCGGCTGTCGATCTGATAAATGGAATCGGTTATTATGCCGGATTACGTCGTATTGTGGTAGAAGGGGCAACCGGCCTGTATAATACGAATTATGAAAATAAAGTGGCTGCTGCATTGGAAGCCTTGAAAACCGATGACTTTGTCTATCTTCATATCGAAGCCAGCGATGAGGCCGGACACGAAGGAGACATCGACTTGAAACTTCTCACTATCGAGAATCTGGATAAACGTGCCGTAGGACCTATCTACGAAGCAGTGAAAGATTGGGATGAACCGGTAGCAATAGCCGTATTGCCTGACCATCCTACTCCCTGCGAACTTCGTACGCACACTTCCGATCCTATCCCGTTCCTTATCTGGTATCCGGGAATTGAGCCGGACGAGGTGCAAACTTACGACGAAGTATCTGCCTGCAATGGTAGTTATGGTGTGTTGAAAGAAGACGAGTTTATTAAAGAATTTATGAAATAATGTTCACCACAGATTACACAGATTCGCACAGATTTAAAGTGATAAGAGACTTTTGTATTATGTAATAATAGAGAAAATATCTGTGTAAATCTGTATAATCTGTGGTGAGCACTAAAAATATCATTCCATGAAATATTATAGTACGAATAAACAAGCGCCGGTGGCTTCTTTACAGGAAGCAGTTGTAAAAGGTCTTGCAGCCGATAAAGGGTTGTTTATGCCTATGTCTATCAAGCCTCTTCCACAAGAGTTTTACGATACAATTGATACGTTGTCTTTTCAGGAAATAGCTTATCGTGTAGCCGATGCTTTCTTCGGTGAGGATATTCCTGCCGACACCCTGAAACAGATTGTATATGATACCTTAAGTTTTGATGTACCTTTGGTGAAAGTAGCGGATAACATCTACTCGCTCGAACTTTTCCACGGACCGACACTAGCCTTCAAAGATGTAGGCGGTCGTTTCATGGCGCGTCTGCTGGGATACTTCATTAAGAAGGAAGGACAAAAGAATGTAAATGTACTGGTAGCCACTTCCGGTGATACGGGAAGTGCTGTGGCTAACGGTTTTCTGGGTGTGGACGGTATTCATGTATATGTGCTCTATCCGAAAGGAAAAGTCAGCGAAATACAGGAAAAGCAATTCACTACACTGGGACAGAACATCACTGCGCTCGAAGTGGACGGAACGTTTGATGATTGCCAGGCATTGGTAAAAGCTGCTTTCATGGATAAGGAACTGAATGAACATCTATCATTGACTTCTGCCAATTCCATCAATGTAGCCCGTTTCCTGCCGCAAGCATTTTATTATTTCTATGCATATGCTCAACTGAAGCGTGCCGGAAAAGCAGATAACGCCGTCATCTGCGTACCTAGCGGAAACTTCGGAAATATCACCGCAGGATTATTCGGAAAGAAAATGGGATTGCCTGTGAAGCGTTTCATTGCTGCCAACAACCGCAACGATATTTTCTATCAATATCTGCAAACAGGTAAATACAATCCCCGTCCGTCTATTGCAACAATTGCTAACGCTATGGACGTGGGAGATCCTAGCAACTTTGCCCGTGTACTTGATTTGTATAATGGTTCGCACGCTGCTATCTCTGCCGAAATTTCAGGAACAACTTATACCGATGAACAGATCCGTGAAATGGTGAAAGAAACTTGGAAAGAACATCATTATCTCCTCGATCCTCACGGAGCTTGTGGATACCGTGCATTGGTAGAAGGCTTGAAAGAAGGCGAAACGGGTGTATTTCTTGAAACGGCTCATCCGGCCAAGTTCCTTGAAACAGTGGAAAGCATTATCGGTGAATCAGTAGAGATACCTGCCAAATTGCAGGAATTTATGAAAGGCGAAAAGAAAAGTCTGCAAATGACGAAAGAATTTGTAGATTTCAAGAGCTATTTACTTTCATTATAGTCAGTCTTAATAGACTGTAACACAGTGGTCTATGAAGCGTTGTCAGTCTATTGAAATGAAAGAAAGATTCTCACCGCAATGAGAAAAAGTTCTCATTACTATGAGTATTTTTTCTCATCGCAGTGAGAATTTTTTCTCATAGTGATGAGAATGTTTGAGAATTAATATCGGTTTACATAGAAGCTAGAAACACTAAATACTCTCCCGTGCATTGAATGGTAAAACGATTGCTTGTAGCTTCATTAAGAGTTCCTTGCCACCAATTCGTAAAGTCGCTAAGCGGATAAACCAATCCTTCCCCTTTCAATCCTTTCGCTCCGAAATTGATAATGGATACTTGTTGCCCGGCGTGGGAAACGAAAGTCTGCGTGCCATTTGCGGGAATAAATACCCCGTAATCCGTAACAGTTCGTACTTCCATACCGCTTTTCATATAGTCCAGCAATAAACTGATATTTCCTAATGTGTGGTCTTCCCGTTTTCCGGTAGCACCGACGATGGCTATTTTCCGGTAGCCTTTTTCTTGTAGAAAATGGACAGCCTTGGTTTGGTCGTTTGTTTCCTGATCGGCTATATGGTGAATAATGTCCGAGAAATGTGTTTTGTTTTCTGGCGAAAGAGAGTCTCCGTCGCCAATAATAATATCGGGAGTATGTCCGCGTAAGATGTATTCGTTTGCTGCTCCGTCGCAGCAAATCACGAATTTAGCTTCTTCCAGCATTTTCAGGGGAAGCGTATGCGTAGGATATTCACCGTTGGCAAGTACCACGGCTTCGGGAGTATAGTGTTCGTTTATCATTGTATGCTCATTAATTTTTTCCATTTAAAGTAGCCAAAGATAGCTATAATGGAGTAAAGTCCGTATAAAGCAGAAGTAAAATAAAGGTCTTTATAGATATAAAGTCCGCAGCAGACAATATCCACAAGAATCCAGGCAAACCATTGCTCGACATATTTACGCGCCAGCATCCACATGCCGACAATGCTCAATGCCGTGGTAAAACTATCCAGCCAGGGCACGTTGCTGTCCGTATATTCGATTAGTATCCACGCAATGCCGATGAATGCAACAATAAATACCAGAAAAAGAGGTAAGTAACATTTCCATGGAGTATGCACGATAGGAAGATCTTTGGGTTTGTCACCGGTTGAAGCATCTGCCGACTGTTGACCTTTCTTCTTTCTGTGTCCCCACATCCAAAAGAACCAACCGTAGATGGCGGCTATCAGATAGTAGATATTGATACCGAAATCGGCATACAGTCCTGCTTTGTAATATACGAAGATATAGATGGCAGGCATCACGATACCTGCTATCCAAAGGTAGATACTTGCCCGGTACTCCAACCAAAGGTAGACTAGCCCGACAATCGTACCGAATATTTCCAGAAAATTCAATTCCATAGCCCTGTGGTATTAAAAGCGGAAAGAAACATGTCCCATAACGTTTGTTCCTGCCTGCGCTGCATATCCGGCATAGTTTCCCCGATTCTCCACCGTATCGGTGTAGTCGCTCGATGCCCAGCCGTTGTTCTCATATTTTTCATTAAACAGATTGTACACAGTGAACCCTACCGTGACTTCTTTCAACACTTTCTTGGGACGGAAAGAGTATGCCAGATTGAGGTTACTGACAAAATATTTATCAAGAGTCAATTCTTCTACTTCCGCATTTGTCATATACTGTTTGCTTACGAACTGCGATTGCAGAGCTGCTTCAAATCCCTTATAAATGAATGAGAAGCGGTTATTAAATAGAAAGTCGGGTGAGAAAGCGATGTGAGTGTCTTTATGCTTGATCTGAACAGTCGGGAGGGAAGTAGAACTGCCGTCTTCATTATAATGGTAGCCCGGCAGGCTTTCTACAAAATCCTGGATGCGGTTTTTGCTCCATGTAGCGTTTATATCCCATTGAAACCATTTACACGGTTTGATTCCCAGTATTAGCTCGACTCCCATACGATAACTGTCCGGCACGTTTTCGGTCAGTGCTTCACCGATGTCATTTAAAGCTCCGGTCAGAACCAGTTGGTCGGTATAATCCATGTAGTAGAAGTTTGCACCTGCTGTCAGCCATTGGTTGGCGAAAGTATATCCCGCTTCATAGTCGAGTAATTTTTCTGCTTTGGGATACGAATCCGGATCGCCATCCGTATAATTGTTTCTGGTCGGTTCCTTTTGAGCAACCGAGAAAGAGGCATAAACGCGATGGTTGGACGTGATGTTCCAGTTTAATCCGACTTTCGGGTTAAAGAAATCAAACTTCTTGTCTACTGCCAGTGGACGCAGGGCATTCTTGCTCCAGTCATATTTATCATTGTTGCCGTCGATGGTATAGTCGATGTGTCGATACTGAAGATCGGCATACGCGCTTAATCCTCTAGTAAGATCGTAGTTTGCTTTCAGATAAATATTGCCATCGGTCTTTTGGGATTTATTGCGGTAATATTCATGGTCGGGAGATAGAGTGCCCACATAATTCTTCACCCAGGGAACTCTTCCGAAGTTATTGCCCCGGTATTGATTCAAACCACCTCCTAGAGACGCATTCAGCCTGTTGACCGTATAATTGAGAGAAAAAACGCCGCCACCGAATTTGTTGTCCATCTTCTTCTGACGGACTAAATCACTTTTGGTTATTTCGGTTCCATCAATTGTGAATGGTTTCAGGCCATATTCTATAAGGGATCTTCCGTCTTTGTACTCTTCGTAATAGCCGTCGCCTTTGGTATAATGCAAGGCAACATTCAGATTCCAGGCTGTTGAGAAAGTATGATTGAAGAGAAGTTGATAATTCTTTTGCAGATAATTATCCGTTTGGTCGTCATAAAAATGCTTGTTGCCGTTGGCATCGGTGTACATCTCGCCACAGGGGTTGTAGCGTCTGCCGAAGTCCTCCATTTCCTTTTTGGTTGCGTATCCCCAGGCGTGATATGTCTTTTCTTTCCCGGCAAATGCAATCAGCTTCACAGAAGTGTTTTCTGCAAAGTAGCCTCCTTGCAGGTAGTAAGAATTCAGGTCTACCGAAGCGCGGTCTATGTATCCGTCTGTACCGATATTGGAAAGGCGGGCGTCAAACGTCCAATGATTATTGAGCAAACCGGTTCCCACTTTTACCGTTTCTTTGTGCGTGTTGAATGAACCGTATGAACCGTTGAATTCGGCATACGGCTTCATGGATGCACCTTCAGTCTGCATATTAACGCTGGCTCCGAAGGCACCTGCCCCATTGGTAGACGTACCTGCGCCTCGTTGCACTTGCATATCTTTTACGGAGGAAGAAAAGTCGGGCATATTTACCCAGAACAGATTATGGCTTTCAGCATCGTTCATCGGTATGCCGTTTACCGTGATGTTGATACGTGTACCGTCGGTTCCGCGCACGCGAAGAGTCGTGTAGCCGATACCTGCTCCTGCATCCGATGTAGTCAGCGTAGAAGGAGTCATGCTTAACAGATAAGGGATGTCCTGTCCGAAGTTAACCTTCTTCAATTCCGCTTTGCCTATATTGGTGAATGCCACGGGAGTTTTGGCGGTGGCACGCGTGGATACTACCTGCACTTCTTGCAGGTTTACTACTCTCATACTATCCTTTACACTCGTCTGTGCATGAACAGTGATGCCTACGCCCGATAAGGCGATGGCCATCCATACAATTTTTTTCATCTTGCTTACTAATTAGTTCTCTACGCCGGCATTACCCGGATCAGATTCTATGGGTATGTTCTCAGCCCGTCATGTTAAGGCACCCCTACCAGTGAATCGGTTACAAAAATACTGCTTTTGCAGGAGGAAAGCAAAAAAAACTTTTAGATTCACTAAAAACAATATAACTTTGTATTTTGTTAAAATAGCAATATAACTGTTTACTCATTTAATATACATTTTAATTATGCTACTATTATTACAAGCAACACAAGCTGCGGATTCTGTGCAAGTGGCCGCAGATGAATTAATGAAAGAAGCGATTGCCAATGCTGACGGATTGGACAAACTCTCGTTGATTACTCAACAACTGATAGACTTTGGTATTCGTGCCGGAGAACGTATACTGATTGCGGTCATTGTCTTTATCGTCGGACGTTTCCTTATCTCTATGCTTAATAAGTTTGTCGGGCGTTTGATGGATAAAAGAAAAGTAGATATAAGTATCAAGACTTTTGTAAAAAGCTTGGTGAATATTACGTTGACTGTACTGTTAATCATTTCTGTAGTAGGTGCTCTTGGAGTTGAAACAACTTCGTTTGCTGCTTTGTTGGCTTCTGCCGGTGTTGCTGTCGGTATGGCTTTATCCGGTAATTTACAGAATTTTGCGGGAGGTTTGATTGTATTGTTGTTTAAGCCATATAAAGTGGGAGATTGGATAGAAAGTCAGGGAGTTTCTGGTACAGTGAAAGAAATACAGATTTTTCATACTATTTTGACTACTGCAGATAATAAAGTGATTTACGTGCCGAATGGTGCAATGAGTAGTGGAGTGGTAACTAACTATAGTAATCAGGTGACTCGTCGCGTGGAATGGATTGTTGGGGTAGATTATGGAGAAGATTATGAGAAAGTGCAGAAAATCGTTTATGATATTCTTGCTGCTGATCAACGTATCCTGAAAGAACCTGCTCCCTTTGTGGCTCTTCATGCGCTGGACGCCAGCAGTGTGAATGTAGTGGCACGTGTATGGGTAAATAGCGGAGATTACTGGGGTGTTTATTTCGATATAAATAAAGCGATTTATGAAACCTTCAATGAAAAAGGTATCAACTTCCCTTTCCCGCAACTTACAGTACATCAGGGAAATTAATCATTATACGCTGATTATTCCAAAAAAACGAGGGAGTTTCACATTGAGTGTAACTCCCTCGTTTTTGGATAAACTTGTCTGGTGTGATTGAATAAATTTCTTTCTTTTATTTAATGCCGAAATCTTCGGCTAGTTCATATCTATCTTCTTTGATCCCCAGTACATGATTGATTTTCCTTCTTTTCTCAAGATCTTTAAAGTAGTTTTCCACAACCTGATAGAGATCGAAGTTCGTAGTTGAGCCAGCGGCTAAATCGAGTGATTCCACCATCTTTTCTACAGCTTGATGGATTTTCTCTGCGTCTATCAGATGCAGTTCGTTGCTGTGTATTAAATATTTTTCCATGACTGCAATGTTTTTAATGTTATATAGGTATAACATCTTGCAGTCATGGAAAGTTCAATGATTGAATGTTAGATTTTGGCAAGTGCCTGATCCAAATCAGCAATTAGGTCATCGATATGTTCTGTTCCAATGGATAGACGTACGGTGCCCGGATAAATTTCCTGTTCGGCTAGCTCCTGTGCATTGAGCTGCGAATGGGTAGTGCTCGCCGGGTGGATCACCAATGATTTCACGTCAGCCACATTGGCTAGCAGGGAGAAAATCTCCAGACTGTCGATGAAACGGTGTGCCTCTTCTTGTCCGCCTTTTACCTCGAAAGTAAAGATAGAACCGGCACCGTTCGGGAAATAACGTTGATACAGTGCATGGTCGGGATGGTTGGATAATGACGGGTGATTCACTTTCTTCACTTTTGGATGATTGTTTAAGAAATTCACTACCTTCAATGCATTTTCTACATGACGCTCTACACGTAAGGAAAGAGTTTCCAGGCCTTGCAGCAGGATAAAAGCGTTGAATGGGCTGATGGTAGCTCCTGTGTCGCGCAGCAAAATGGCACGGATGCGGATTGCATAGGCAGCCGGACCGGCTGCATCGACGAAGCGTACGCCATGATAGCATGGATCGGGTTCGGTCAGTTGTGGGAATTTGCCGGAAGCTACCCAGTCGAATTTGCCTGAATCTACAATGACTCCTCCCAATGAGGAACCGTGTCCGCCAATGAACTTTGTTGCGGAATGTACTACGATATCTGCTCCGTGTTCGATGGGGCGGATTAAATACGGAGTTCCGAATGTGTTATCAATAATCAAAGGTATTTTGTGGCGATGGGCTATTTCTGCCACTGCTTCTATATCAATGATATTTGAATTCGGATTTCCCAGGGTTTCGATAAATACGGCTTTTGTATTTTCCTGAATAGCCTTTTCAAAGTTCGACAAATCGCTTGGGTCAACGAATGTTGTTGTGATACCATAGCTGGGCAAGGTATGTGCCAGTAGGTTATAACTTCCTCCGTAAATGGTTTTGGCTGCTACAATATGATCGCCTGCACGAGTGATATTCTCAAAAGCATAAGTGATGGCAGCGGCACCCGAAGCGACTGCCAGCCCTGCTACTCCTCCTTCAAGAGCGGCTACGCGTTGTTCAAAGACTCCTTGAGTGGAGTTGGTCAGACGGCCGTAGATGTTTCCCGGGTCCTGCAGGCCGAAGCGTGCGGCTGCATGGGCGGAGTTGTGAAATACATAAGAGGTGGTCTGGTAAATAGGTACTGCGCGGGCATCTGTTGCCGGGTCTGCTTGTTCTTGTCCTACATGAATCTGTAAAGTCTCGAAGTGTAATTTCTTTGTTGCCATAATCGTATGTTTTTTAAGTTTATATTCTTTCTTTATTTTCTTGCAAAGTTATGAGATGTAGATATATCGAACAAGATATAGATGAAATATAGAAAATAATGCTATTTTTGTGCCTTTATATGGAATAATGTAACTGCGTTGTTCCTGAAAATCACCTTTTAGAAGAATATTTTTCTTATGGATACTTTTGATAAGTTGGATAAAGTAGATTTGCAAATACTCCGTACTTTGCAAGAGAATGCCCGATTGACAACGAAAGAGTTGGCCGCGCGGGTGAGTCTTTCTTCAACTCCTGTTTTTGAACGTCTTAAACGGTTGGAGAATGGAGGCTATATAAAAAAGTATATTGCCGTATTGGATGCGGAAAAACTGAATCAGGGATTTGTCGTGTTCTGCAGTGTGAAGCTTAGACGTCTGAATAGGGATATAGCGGCAGAGTTTACACGGATCATACAGGATATTCCTGAAGTAACCGAATGTTATAACATATCAGGAAGTTATGATTACCTGTTGAAGATTCATGCTCCCAACATGAAATACTATCAGGAGTTTATTCTGAATGTGTTGGGGACAATTGATAGTTTGGGATCACTGGAAAGTACATTTGTGATGGCAGAAGTGAAGCATCAATATGGGATACATATTTAGTCCTTTGTGTGATAGTCTGAAATTTATCTTGTATATTTCCTCTATGAAAAGCAAGACCGCGACTATCTTTGTGAGTGGAAACG
>NZ_QTNF01000048.1:0-41323 GCF_003603455.1 Bacteroides sp. AM37-9
TCTTTAGACTGGCTAAGATTTATGCATACCCCCAATGATTATCGGGTGAGCCCAAACAATAAAGAAAATGAGCAGCACTATTACAAAGTTCTTCGCTTCTTTTTTAGCTTATGGGGTAGCTAATAAGGAAAAGCGCTTCTCGGCCATTGGCCGTTTCTCTGAAGGATTGGCACCGGTTAAAGGAAAAATCCAATGGGGATACATTAATAAAGAATATGACATTGTCATTCCTCTAATGTATGAACGGGCTTTCTCGTTTAAAGAAGGATTAGGGATGGTAGTACTCAATTCTCAATACGGATTCATCGACCATACCGGACAAATACGGATTCCGTTTAAATATGCAGCCGCTCACTCGTTTGAGCAAGAATGTGCACGAGTATGTCACGATGGATTATGGGGACTGATTGACAGACAAGGAAACTACATTCTTCCACCGACTTACAGTCAAATGGAGCAATTCGCGGAAGGATTAGCCCTCGTCTCACTACACAACAAAGTTGGATTCATTAATAAGAAAGGAGAAGTTGTCATTCCGCTGGAATATGATAATGGATGCTCTTTTTCTGAAGGATTAGCTGCCGTTTGCATTGAAAGCCAGTCGTCCAAGTGGGGATACATAAACAAAGATAATGAAGAAGTACTTCCTTTTAAGTACGATATCGCAGAACCCTTTTATAACAACATAGCTCGAGTGGGTCTCTATGGAAAAAGCATGAAAATCAACAAGCAGGGCAGTGAATGTCTATAAAACAACCACTCTACGCATTTATTCATCTCAACACGCGAAGACATTCTGTTCTAAAACATCCCCTTACGAACAACAACGTAAGGGGATTTTTCGTACTTTCGAACATGTTAAATCTTTAATACGCAACATTATGATTATCGGAGTACCAAAGGAAATCAAAAACAATGAGAACCGTGTAGGCATGACACCTTCGGGAGTGGCTGAAGTGGTAAAACAAGGGCATCGGGTATTTATCCAACATACAGCGGGAATAAATAGCGGTTTTCCGGATGAAGCATATCAAGCTGTCGGCGCACATATCCTGCCAACAATAGAAGATATTTACGCTACTGCCGAGATGATCGTAAAGGTGAAAGAGCCGATAATCACTGAATATAACTTAATAAGAAAAGGACAGTTACTATTCACTTATTTCCATTTTGCTTCCGACAGGGAGTTAACCCTTGCCATGCTCTCCAACAAATCAATATGCCTGGCTTACGAAACTGTAGAAGAAGCAGACCATACATTACCTTTATTAATTCCGATGAGCGAAGTTGCCGGACGTATGTCTATTCAGGAAGGTGCCCGTTTCCTAGAAAAACCGCAAGGTGGAAAAGGTATTCTTTTGGGAGGTGTACCAGGTGTTAAACCGGCTAAAGTATTAATTTTAGGTGGCGGAATCGTAGGTAGCAATGCTGCGCAAATGGCTGCGGGAATGGGAGCAGACGTCACTATCACAGATATAAATCTGGCACGTTTGCGCTATTTGAGTGAAACACTTCCTAAGAATGTAAAGACATTGTATGCATCCGAACTAAGAATCAGAAAAGAATTGCCGGATGTTGATTTAGTTGTCGGTTCCGTATTGATTCCCGGCGATAAAGCACCACATCTGATTACTAAAGAGATGCTTTCGATGATGCAACCCGGCACAGTATTAGTAGATGTAGCAATTGACCAGGGAGGATGCTTCGAGACTTCTCACCCAACCACCCACAGTGCACCGACCTATATTGTAGACGGAATCGTTCATTATGCAGTAGCTAATATTCCGGGAGCCGTACCTTATACTTCCACTCTTGCACTGACTAATGCTACCCTCCCCTACGTGATCGCTTTAGCAAATAAGGGATGGAAAAAAGCCTGCAAAGATAATCCGGCATTGGCTCTTGGACTGAATATTGTAGAAGGAAAAATCGTTTATAAAGCTGTAGCCGATGTATTTGGTTTGAAATACGAACCTGTCAGCCTATAATAAATGGGAATTTATCGGTTAAATGAGAATTTAGCGGTTGAATGAGAATTTAGCGGTTAAGCTGAAAGCCTTACAATTATATATTTATTGGGGTGCCCTGAAAGGGCTTAATTATATAGCGTAGGGCAACGCCCTACGAAAAAAACACACCAGCCACAAGCCCTGAAAGGGCGGAACTATATACAATTATGCCCTTTCAGGGCGCAAATTCAGATTGTCGCTTTTACGTAGGGCGTTGCCCTACGCTATATAATTAAGCCCTTTCAGGGCACTCCGCAAAATGATCATTTATCGTTCAAACAAATATTTTTTCTCCACAGCTTGCCGATAAGATTCAACCAATTCATTCATCACCTCTGCCACCGACTGTCGACGGGATATTATTGCCGAGACCTGGCCTATTTCCAGTTCACCTTCTTCCAAGTCACCTTCGAAGATACCTTTCTTAGCACGTCCGCGTCCGAGCAAAGTTCTTAATTCCTCGGAAGTTGCACCACTATCTTCAGCCTTCTCCACCGCTTCACGAAAAGCATTCTTTACCAATCGTGTCGGAGCCAGCTTTTTCAACAACAACTTAGTATCCCCTTCACCGAGACTCAAACAATACTCTTTAAATACCGGACTCGCAGAACTCTCTTCAGTCAGCGCAAAACGTGTTCCTATTTGCACACCTTCCGCCCCCAACACCATAGCAGCCAGTATTCCTTCTCCTGTACCAATACCTCCCGCGGCTATCAAAGGCAATGTGGTAGCCTCACGCACAGCAGGAATCAAACAGAAAGTCGTTGTTTCCTCCCGTCCATTATGCCCTCCGGCTTCGAAACCTTCAGCTACTACTGCATCCACCCCGGCTTCTTCACATTTCATAGCAAAACGAGCAGATGAAACGACATGAACAACTGTTATTCCACGCTCCTTCAACCATCCGGTCCACGTTTTCGGATTTCCGGCAGAGGTAAAAACAATCTTCACTCCCTCTTCCACTACAATATTCATAATCTCTTCTATTTGGGGATACATCAAAGGGATATTCACTCCAAAGGGAAATTTTGTGGCCGCATTACATTTACGGATATGTTCACGTAAAGTGTCCGGATGCATAGAACCGGCGCCGATCAATCCCAATCCGCCGGCATTGCTCACGGCAGAAGCAAGACGCCAACCGCTACACCACACCATACCACCTTGAATAATAGGATATTGAATACCCAGAAGGGAAGTAATTCTATTCATAATTAATTATTTATCTATGTTTTAATATGCCAAAATACCAATGATAACGACAGAGTTATATAACAATGCGCCAACATAACAATACACAAATATACTAATTATTCAATTACAAACGCTCTCAAGTCAGTACATTACACATTGTTACATCAACACATCATTATAACGTCTTCAGCGTGCAATCTGTTCAATCGGTTTATTTATCAACACAGTTGTAGAATCTCCATAAGTTCTCAAAACCTCCAATGTGCGGGCGCGGTTATCTCTGCCTTTCTTATTCCAGAACTCTTTGGTAAAGACAGCCATCAGGTCAAGTCCGCCGACCGTTCCGCCATTGATATATACCCCACTTCCACCAAACAAGGGAATAGGTGCGTCCATCACTACCGTGTTCACCATCATTCCATTGGCACGTTCGCTCAACTGTCGGAAACGTACTCCACTCGCCTGTATCTCATCCAAAGATTTACGCACCCCTTTCGCCATCGGATTACGTGCCCAGTTCGAGTAGGATCTTTGATGGCGTATCTCATAGAAAGGATCTCCCCGCCAAGTGTTTTTATCAATCTTTATCTTCTTCTGATAGATAGGGTCCCAGTTATAACGGGTATTCGCTTTATATGGCATCAAACTCAACACCACTTTCGGTTTAGGCAATGCTTCAGGAAGCGATTCATCAGGCATCATCCAGCTTTTCTCCTCCGACATTCGGGGAGTACCAACCGCAGTTCCGAAATCAATCGACTTTACAGCATCCATATTCAAATGCAACTCCTGGTCACTCTCCAGCAATTTCTTCAAATGCAAAGAGTCTTGCGCCGTCCATACTTGCGAATATGCAAATAAAGCCGTCAGGCACAGTACCATCGTTGCAATAAACCGTTTCAATCTATCCATCCTCTATCCTCTTTCATTACCTGTTATTTTGGAGCACTTCATATACACTAATGCACATACGTTTCTCCCTTACGTTACCACCTATATTCTCCTACGAGAAGCGGTCTTTTGAGCGTAGTAATCCCCTGTCAGCAGCATAAGACTACTGATACAAACAAACGTTCCCACATGAATGTTTCCTATTTTTTACTTTCCGAAAGCTCCTCCTTTGTTACCACCAACGATAACCCGATCCACAAAGCGGCTCATCGTAGCACGGATCGATCGTCCATCTTGTTTTCGGATATTGGCGCTCTTCCCACCAACTACGATAACAAGCGGCTGCATCGAGCACCTCCTCATCAGTCAGAAAATAGATTGCTTCATAATTTTCGGCATTCGCCAATACCATTTTGCAACCTAATGACGGAGGTGTGCCCTGACGGATAGACTCAATCACCCAAAGCATACACTCGCCCAACCGAATTTTACCGTTGTTCATATTATAAACCGACGGAAAAGAAGGAATAATGGTCAGATCTTCTGCATATTTTAAAAGTTCGGGGATGTCCTCTTCCGTAAAATGAGGGACCTCCACCACCCCTTTATCATTCTTCATCTTGTACGTACCCGACTTCAATTGTTTCACAAAAAGGGCAACATCCGGATTGTTATAATCCATTTCTTCGCTGGTGCATCCTGTAAAAGATACGATCAGGCAAACAGCCATCCACAGCATTAGTAGTGTTTTTTTCATTTTCATAAGGATTAATACGTCATGCGAAGTCCGCAAAGTAAATTAAAATTAGTCGGCCGTTTCGTTCGTACCGTAGCCAGTTTCGAATCTGTTTTGAAATGATGCGAAACTCCGGGTTCGGCAAAAACAGCAAGTCGGTCATTAATCTTATAATTGATTCCAATGCCGGCAGTCACTGCCAGTTGGATAGGTTCTTCTTTAAAACTGTTGTCCGGCGCGCCGGCGATACATTTATCGGCTATTCCGCCTACGGTAGCGTAAAGGTCAAATTTCTTCGTATCTACCAGTGTTACATTTACTTTAACGGGGATACCCAGATAGTGCAAATGCTGCCCCGCCGAACGAAGGTTTGAATAAAGCAGTCCGGTTTCTATTCCGAGAGATTCGTTTAGTTTACGCTCTACCGTTACCCCTGCGGAAACCGGCATTTTATAAGTACCATTATCAGCCGGAAGCGCCGTGCCTACCTGAACTTTCATCGCCCAGCGATGCTTTTTCACCGCTTTGGGTTGAGCCACATTCACATTCGATTGTTCTTCCGGAGCAACAGATGATTCCGTATCACCGTTTGTTGCCTGCCAAAAGCCGTTATTCCCTTGATTACCATATCGGTTGCCATTTCCTGTAGAAGTGGTGGCAGAAAAAGAAAACGACATGGAGAAAGTGATAGAAAGCGAATCTTCTTCCTCCGTGTATTGTGACAGCATACCGTAAGACTTTGGAGCCGGTTTCGGCAACACCGGTTCTACCGGCAACGGTAACTGATTAACGCGTATTCCATCTCCATCCATCTGCCCTCCATTTGTCACGGCTATCTTTGTAAATGCTTCTTCCATTTCTTCTTTGGGAGAGAAATACAAGAAAGTAGCCGACGAGGCCGCCAAAACGAGCAATACAGATGCCGCAGCCGCCACACGGAAGAGCAGAATCCGACGGCGATGCTGGCAAGCCACAGGTATTTCCTGCGAGAGCTCTTCCCAAAAGCCATCCCGTACACTCATCCCTGCATCAGCGAGACGCGTGCGAAACAGATCGGTTATTTCATCATTTTCTTTCTTCATGATTCCTATACTCTTTGATTCTTTTTGCTAACAAATACTTGGCCCGGTGCAACTGCGAAGTAGACGAATGTTCCTTAATGTGAAGCATCTTGGCTATCTCCTTGTGCGATTTCTCTTCAAACACATAAAGGTTGAAAACGGTTCGGCAACCATCCGGCAATTCAGCAATAAAAGCCATCAATTGCTCTTCGGAGATTCCAGCCCCTCCTCCCGAGTCCGATATATCCGGTATATCGGGAAGCTGCTCTTCATGCACTACCAACTGGCTGACTCGTTTCTCCCGCCGCAGGAAATCGAGTGATTGAGTAACCATCACCCGGGTGATCCATGTACAGAGCGAAGACTCGCCCCGGAACGAGAAGTTGGTAAAAATCTTGATGAAACCGTCATGCAGTACATCGTGCGCCGCATCCATATCGCCCGTATAGCGGAAACATACCGCCAGCATCTGTTTGGAATAGAGAGTGTAAAGTTCCTTTCGGGCTGAATCCTTTCCTGCCCGACAGCCCTTTATCAGTTCTATCTCGTTTTCCAAAGTCAATTACTTTTTTTTAAAATCGAACGTATGTCTGCGTCGTTTTACTCATTAGACGCAAGAGTTTGAGGAATGCTGCAAGGAATATTGCTAAAAGAAGTTAAAGAACAGAAGAGAGTTCACCACAGAGGACGCAGAGTACACAGAGATTTTAAACTTACTTTATAGGAAGAATTTCCTATCATTGTTCCTCTGTGTACCCTGCGTCCTCTGTGGTGAAAAAAAATCAGCACGCTTTGAAACTCATATCCAGTCCTTTCACTGAATGAGTCAAAGCCCCTACCGAGATGAAGTCTACGCCACATTCGGCATAGTCACGGAGGGTATCAAAGGTAATGCCGCCCGAAGATTCGGTTTCGTATTTGCCTGCTACCATCTCCACTGCTTTCTTAGTCATCTCGGGAGTGAAGTTATCAAACATGATACGATCCACTCCGCCGAGGTCAAGAACTTGTTGCAGTTCGTCGAAGCTGCGGACTTCTATTTCTATTTTCAGGTCTTTGCCTTTTTCTTTGCAATATTCTTTAGCGCGAGTGATAGCTTTGTCGATACCTCCGGCAAAGTCTACATGGTTGTCTTTCAGAAGAATCATGTCGAACAAACCAATACGATGGTTTACTCCACCACCGATTTTCACTGCCATTTTTTCGAGGATGCGCATACCGGGAGTTGTCTTACGGGTGTCGAGCACACGGGTATTTGTTCCTTCCAATACCTTTGCGTATTTGCGGGTCATGGTTGCGATGCCGCTCATACGCTGCATCACGTTCAACATCAGGCGTTCGGTCTGAAGCAAAGATTGCACTTTTCCTTCCACTACCATTGCTACGTCGCCCGGTTTCACTTCTGTTCCGTCGTTGATAAACACTTCCACTTTCATAGTGGGGTCGAAACGATTGAAGATTTCTTTGGCAACTTCGATACCTGCCAATACACCGGCTTCTTTGATAAGCAATTTTGATTTTCCCATTGCCGTAGCGGGAATACATGAAAGGGTGGTATGATCACCATCACCTATATCTTCTGCAAAAGCAAGATCGATCAACTTGTCGATCAGTTCTTTTTCCTTATTCATTGATCTTGTCAATTCTTATTTGATGTATTAAATATTGATTCTGCACTTTCTTCAGGAAACAGTTCACACGAAAGTTCCCATTAGTAGTAGCCAACGTACCGATAACGAAACTTGATTCGTCTCGTTTTCCCTGATGGTTCACGTTAAATCCGCTGACTTTATTCTCCGTAAAGAATTCCTGCATCGCAGCTGTTGCTTTCTGTTTGTCAACGTTTGTCGAGCGACCTTGGAGCACCAGGTTTACCTTGTCCCCCATATACTTACTTAGCTCTTGCGAGCTTCCTCTTTTAAATGCCGTAATCACTCCTGCCGGTATCTCTTGCGCCATTAGCAACGAGAGGGAAAGAAGCAATGCGGTCATTCCTACGAGCACTCGTTTTTTCATAATTACAAGCTTTTAAGTTGAAGTTTAAAGGCTTAAACTTTCAACTAATGATAGGCAAAGGTAAGCATTAATTGCAGAATAACATAAAAAATGCCTATATTTGTTGTAATCTGAAGTATCTTATTTGATTATCAACGCTTTGTAGAAAACTCGCATGAGAACGGGCAACGGATAAGAAAATTCCAAGCTGTTTAGAATCACTATATTCCTCATGCTTTCAAATAACTCTTTTTTCTTGATGCAAAGGTAGCATTTTTTCGTGATTGCCGGTAATTTTCGGGCATAAAATATCACGGTCATTTCAAGAAACATATACAGCGGACATGACAGCCATACCGTAGCCGAATCCCCGTAACTCACAGGCAAAGGTAACCCGTGTCCTGCTCGTACAAGCAAGGTCAAGCCCTCCGGGTGTCGTGGAAAAATCATCCTCGCCCGGAGGGCTTGCGGTATTTTTCCCGCCAACCTTGCATGTACGGGACACGACCTTTTATGGCCTGTAGTTACGGGAACTCCGGCCCCGAAAAGCCGGATCACTAAAAATAAATTGTTATGTCACAGCAGGTAACAAAAGAAAAGTACAGTATCGAAACACTCAGAGAGCGGAATGTTTCATACGACCACCAGCATTGGCTGACACAGAAAGATGTGGATATGGCCAACAATTATGTTGAACTCATTGAGCGGACACGCTCCGAAATTACACCTCAAATCGGCGACAGGCTGGTATATGTAACCGAACACGGGGATTATTACGGAAACGCCCTTATTGACAGCAGGAGTGCAAAAGAAGGATATCTTTCCGTATGCGAACAGCCGTATGTGCCTTTCGTGTGGGAAGAGGACGGCAATATCCGTCTGAGTGTCAGCGGAGGCGCATTCCATTCCGTGAATCCGGAGGAACTGAAATTCCTGAAATGGACGGAAGGGGTGTTCAAGGACTGGGGGCATTGCGGTGCTTGCGCCAACGGTTCGGTGTCATTTCTGGCTAAGGTACCGTTATGGTTTTATGCCGAACCCAATCCCAGGTATGGAGATTTCACGACCGAGACCTACCGGAAGTTCTACCTACACAAAAGGGAGGAATCGGAAAACGGCAATCTCTATCAAGGCTTTGACATCGCTTTTCGGGACGAAGCCGAGTTCCGGCAGTTCCTGAAGGACTACGAAGGAACGGTGTTCAAGGGAAATTGGGATAATCAAATCGTGTTATGGTGTTTCCGTCGGGAATATGTGTTCTTACCTTCCGCCGAATGGGAAACGTTTAATGCCCCGATCGAAACGAGGAGGCTCAACTTCCATCCCGAGCAGGTCAAGATAGTCAAGGACATGGAAAAGCACATCACTTATTTCTACCGGATTAAACCGGATAATTTTTAACATTTAACCCTAACAGATATGCAAACGACAACAGCACCCAAGGCCGGCAACGCTCCCGACCTGCTTCAAGGCATTCTGAGCGTACAAGTGAGAAACGAGGACAAGATTACGGAACAGGACCGTGTCTATTGCCAGACGCAGCAAAACCTGCTTTACAAGACACTCGACCAGATTGACCGCTGGTACGCCGTCTTCAAGGAAGAAGCCGAACAATACCAAGCCGAACGTAAGTTCCATTACGAAGAAAACGGCAAGGTTTCCATGCGTGATTTCTACACTTACCATAACGACAGGGAAGACTATTCACACAACGAGTTCAAACCGTTTGATCTGATTAACGATCTGGTGGATAAGAACCGAAACGCCAACGCGAATTTTGCGAACCGCATCATTTCTTATTTCAACAGGACTTACAAAGTGTCGGTTCCTGAGTATAAAATAGACGAAAAAAAACTTCCGATGGGCTTCCGTCCTGTTTATGACACATATGTAGATGTAGTCATCGAACACTTGGGCGGCAAGAGTTTCCGGGAAACGGCCGTGGAAGAACTGCTCGCACGCCTGAGCAAAGTTGTCAGACCGGCATACTGGAGCAAAGTCAAGACGGAGTTGAAGAAGGACAAGATAATCTTTCCCGAAATCATCCGTTTCGACGATTTTTCCATGCAATACAACCAAAGGAACAGAATCTCCTACAACTACGGCGGAGAACTGGAAACCCTGTGTGCCGGCATTGCCTACGGTGCGGATGACATACTGAATGGAAATTCAAAGATGATTATCCGTTTTGATGACAACGACATTTCTGTCACAGACTGGTACGACCTTACGACCACCAATGCCGAGCAAATCCGATTCTACAAGAACGGACGTATCGATGTCCGGTTCAAGGACAGTGCGGCAGCCGAAAGTTGTTTCAAGCGTCTGCATCTGGATGAAATCACCCTAAGAGAAAACTGACCATGATAAGATTTACACAGCACCCCGTAAGGCAATCCTTGCGGGGTGTTTTCATTTTTAACGATAAACAGATAAAGTCATGTATGCCATCATCCCCCAACAGATACCGCAAGGTATGCGTGCCGAAGTCAACGAGAAGATACTTTTCGCCATAGACTCCGGCAAGGACCTCATTCCGGCGGAGAGCATCTACAACTGCTATACCGGTATCGGAGGGCTGCACAACCTCAAACAGTCCGACTTTGCCAGCTACCACGAGTATGCCGAAGCGAAGAAGGAGTTCGAGATGGGACAGTTCTTCACCCCGCATGAAATATGCCGGGACATGGTGGATATGCTGTGTCCTGTCTCATCCGAAATGGTTCTTGACATGTGTTGCGGTATGGGCAATTTCTTCAACCATCTGCCCAACCCGCATAATGCCTACGGCTTCGACATAGACGGCAAGGCCGTGTCTGTCGCACGATACCTCTACCCGGAAGCCCATATCGAGAAATGCGACATCCGGCAATACTATCCGGAACAACGTTTCGATGTTATCATCGGCAATCCTCCTTTTAACTTGAAGTTCGACTACAAACTGTCGCAGGAATACTATATGGACAAGGCTTACGATGTGCTCAATCCGGCAGGAATCCTGATGGTCATCGTGCCCTGTTCCTTCATGCAGAGCGGGTTCTGGGAGAAGACACGGATAGCCGGTATAAACGGCAGATTCTCATTTGTCGGTCAGACGAAGTTGGGCCCGTCAGCCTTTGCCGCAGTCGGAGTCCATGACTTCAATACGAAAATCATGGTATTTCTCCGTAAATCGGGCCACATCAAGATGCAGGCTTACAACGCGGAAGAATTCATAACGGCGGACGAGCTGAAAAAGCGCATCGGCGAGGCCAGGGCGATGAAACACCGGTTGCGTTTCGACCTGATGCGCGAAACCAACCGGATCGACAAGGAAGAACTTGAGCTGTTCGAGTACAAACTTGCCAAGTACATGTACGAGCTGAAGGCGCACGCCAAGTTGAACAAACATATAGACAAGGCGGAAGCGTTGGTCACGAAGTTCCGTAACCAGAAACCGCCTGAGAACGCCACGCGGGAGCAGGTGGAGCAATGGGAGAAGAACAAACTGACCCCGAAGAAAGTGCTTGCCGTCATCCGCAGGTACATCACCTCGCAAAATACCGTACCTCGCAAGGAAGTGGCATTGGTGAAGACCTCATACGGCTTCAAACTGAAACAATATGCTCCGCGACTCCTTGACAAAGTTCCGCACAAGGCGGCAAGTATCAACGACCTCGTGCTGGAACGTACTGAACTGCCCATACCGGAAGTGCCGACAGAAAAGAACATGCGTCAAATCCGTGCGGCGGAGAAACTGATCCGACGCAAGCGGAGAGAGTACGAAATGCAGAACCGGCTGTTCCCGGAAATGGAAGAAGATGACAGGCTGAAAGAATACCTGGACCGGTGTGCATTCATCAACAAGGACGGCGAGACCTGCGAGTTTACCACGCTCCAGAAACACGACCTGAACCTTGTCTTGCAGAAACGCCACGCGCTGCTGAACTGGCAGCAAGGCTCTGGCAAGACTGCCGCCGTGTACCATCGTGCCAAATACCTGCTCAAATTCCGCAAAGTACGGAATGTCATCATACTGGCTCCTGCCATCGCCACCAATATGACATGGATACCCTTCCTCTCGATAAACAGGGAACAGTTCCGGGTGGCAAGGAACAATGCCGACCTGGAAACTGTGCCGGAAGACGTGTTCATCGTCCTATCCACCTCCATGCTCGGCAAGCTGAAACGGGGCATGGCAAGGTTCGTCAAACGCAGTTCAAGAAAACTGTGCCTTGTTTTCGACGAGTCGGACGAGATAACCAACCCGTCGTCACAACGTACAAGGCATATCCTCGGTCTCTTCCGCCGCCTCAAATACAAGATACTCGACACCGGTACGACCACACGCAACAACATCGCCGAACTGTACAGCCAGTTTGAGCTGTTGTATAACAATTCCATAAACATGGTCTGTTGGAGCAGTCGGGTGTACCACGAGAACAGGGACAAGGAGATAGAGGAAGATAACAATCCGCACTATGGTGAGCCGTTCCCCGCTTTCAGGGGGCATGTGCTTTTCCGTGCCTGCCACTGTCCGGGGAAATCCACCGTGTTCGGCATTGAGAAGCAGAACCAGGATGTCTATAACAAGGAGGAGCTGGCCGGCCTTATCGGGAAGACCGTCATTACACGCAAGTTCAGGGACTTTGCAGGAGAAAAATACAAGATACGGACACATACCGTCAGCCCGTCCGACAGCGAGCGTGAGGTTTACCGTGTCATCATCGAGGAGTTCTGCCGCATCTGCGAACTGTATTACAACAGCACGGGGGATGCAAAGAAGGATGCCGGACTCCGGCTTATGCGCCAGATCAAGCTGCTCATCAAGGCCTGCTCCGTCCCACACCTGATAGAGGGCTATTCCGGAGACGGGATTCCGAACAAGACAAGGTACATCGAAAGGCTGGTACGGAAGATACCCGGCAAAGTGGCTGTCGGCTGCACGTCCATAGCCGCATTCGACCTTTACGAGAGCCGTCTCCGCGAATGTTTTCCTGACCGTCCCGTATTTGTGGTCAAGGGCGACGTGGCGTTCAAGAAACGGCAAAGCATCGTGACGGAGTTCGATTCCACCATCAACGGCATACTGGTATGCACGCAGCAGAGCCTGAGCAGTTCGGTGAACATACCCACCTGCAACGACGTGATACTTGAATCCCTGCAATGGAACATCCCGAAGATGGAGCAGTTCTACTTCCGTTTCATCCGTCTCGACTCCAAAGAGCTGAAGGACGTGCATTATGTCACCTACAAGGACTCCGTGGAGCAGAACCTGATGGCGCTGGTGCTTACCAAAGAGCGGCTGAACGAGTTCATCAAGACGGGCGAAGTAAAGGAACAGTCGGAAATCTTCGAGGAGTTCGACGTCACCATGTCCGTCATCGAGAGCCTGCTGGTCAGGGAGCGTGACAGCGAAGGGAAAATACATATCAGCTGGGGAAGCCAGCGCATCATGAACTGAAAAATGGAAAAACAAATGAGAAACCGCAGATTCCATTCCACAGGCAAAGGTAGCCCGCCCCCTTACCGGCAGGGCAAGGTCATGCCGCAAGCGGTTTTCGGGAAAATCATCCTCGCCGGAGGCTCCGGTATTTTCCCGAAAAACCCTGCACTGCCGGGGTGCGGACCTTTTGGAGCCTGTGGAATGAAATCCCCGGTTCCGAATCATAAACTATAATGAAGAATATCATGGACTTGAATCAGGCAGAAGTGGCAGTGACCACGCAGCATCTCATAGACATGGGGCAGGAAAAAGACAACCTGCTGCAAATGTCCGACTTCGGCGACATGGGGGAATTCCTGTGCACCTGCTCCGAACTGTTCCCCGAAGAGGAAACTCCGGAATACAGGTACACGAAATGGGAGGAAATCCCGGACCTGCTCATCAACCGGGAATGGCTGTGTCCCAACTTCTTCGAGATAAGGGAGGCGATGGAACAGCTGGAGGAACCCGACAAGGATTGCTTCTTCGACTGGTGTGACCGTTACGGGCATGACATCAGTACGGAAGACCCGCACCTGCTGGTGGCGCACTATATCGAACTTTATGGAAATGCGGCCTATATCGACGATGAGCCTTGCCCGGACAGCGGGGATGACAGCCTGCTGTACTGTCCGGGCATATCAAGCAACTATTTCGACACGGGTATTCCCCGTTTCGAGGTATTCGATGACAATTACGATTAAAGCATATAAACATATACAAGATGGAAATCAACTTCAAAGGACCGGTAATGCCGGTTGACCCCTATTCGCAAATGGCGTTTGTGGAGATACTGAACATTCTCCTGACGGCAGGGCACATCGTGGATGTGAACAGGTTCCTGATAAACAGGAATGCCAATCCGCTATTCGGCTCGTTGTCAGGATATTTCAGATGGTCATTCTCCGACAACCACTTTACCCTGTGGCAACGGGTGGAATACAACTCGCCGCTCTGCTTCAGCCGGCGCATATTCAGCATCCATTTCGGGATGCTGGCAAGCCGTGACAGGAAAAGAGACAATACGGTAATGAACTAAAAACATATCAATATGAGTCACCAGGTAATTACAAGAATGGCATACAATGCCAAAACCAAGCAGATAGAAACTTGGCAGCATTCCAACAACGTGTGGCCGACAACAGACCATTTTTATGCATTGGATGTGAAAACAGACGAACAGATGTTTGAATTCATAACATTGATAGCAAACGGATTGTGGCAAGGGCGCAAATGGCGTAAAGCATTCAAGACACTTTTTGAAGAATATCCGGAATTGGTCAGGTCCTCATACGAGCACGAGCTTAGAGGCCAACCTTGGAAGGCATACTGTGCCATTTGCAAAAAATATGAGGAACTTGCCCAAAGCAAATGCAATGAAATAGTTGCGCGATTCAGGCAACTTACCGGGATTGTCTGACCCAAACAGATGCAAAATATATGGAAGAGATAAAGATTTCAAACAGACAAATCGCGCTGATGGCTTTCGACCGGTTGCGCAAGGAAGACAAGACAGATTCCGCATTGAAACTCGCACGGTGTATGCTGCATGGCACAAGCATATCTCTTGGCATAGGTGATATCGACTGGGAGATAGACAGGGCAATACAGCAGTGCGGAGGAGTGCCAAGAACAGGATACAGATACACGGCTTATTTCCACTTCAACCGGAATACGGAAATGGCAAAGGAAATATATGACAAGATCGTGAAGGAACTGTATGGTTAGGAAACAACACGGAGGCGGCTTGAAGGCCGCTTCCGTCATTTATAACGGTATGTACGGGAAAAGGAATCCTGCCGTACACAGGTAACAGAAATGGATGAACAGAAAACATTGACATTGGATTTCATCAAATCCCTGATGGAACCGGCCTATACACTAATATGGACGGACTACAATGACAACCTTGACAATCATTGCGGACTGATTCAAAAATGCCTTGACAGCAAGAGCCGCGAACATTTGTGGGAAAAGGCAGACGAGTGGTACAGCGATGCCGAATGGGAAGCTGTCCGTGAGATTATTGCGAAACTGAAAGAGGAATGTGCCGTATTCCATGACTTTGACGGGGAAGCGGTCGATGACTTCTTCGATGAATACGAAGATGAAATCCGTGACGAGATTTACAGCCGCAACGATTCGGACGTGGTGAAGGAATTGGTAAGGCATACGGATGACATCCCCATCCGTGTGGAAATGCTTTCCAACTATGACTGCATCAATTCCAACCGGTTTGAATCGCAAGGCGGTTACAGGTACGAGGAATCCTACTTCGGGGACATGGTGGACAGCCTTAACCTCAATCCGGCGAGGGTAAAGAAAATTCTGACAGAACACGGCTACAGGGCTTACGGGCGTTTCCCGAACCGTAAGAACCGGAACGGCAAGGAGCAGGTTTCCTACGAACAATTCTACGAGGAACTTATCAATTCCTGCTGCGGGGCGAACCTGCTGACTTACATCGGCAGGGTAAGCCTGAAAGAGCTGTATGAAGCCGACTTTTCATTGAAAGAGGTCATTATCCCCAAAGGCAACTGTTGCGGACTTTTCAGTTCGACGTATGGTGGTGGAAGCCTGCTTGAAATGGAACTGAAACGGGACGTAAAGCTGAAATTGGAAGTCAAGGACTATCATGGTTTCCGCTTCCGGCTGGATGACGAACGTTCCAAATATGACTGTTCGGTCCGGCATGTATATGGGGTGGACGACTCCTTTTTCGGGGATGCGGTTCGCATTGTATCCTGATAAAATCAACTGATCAACAATCAAATCATAGAAGATTATGGGAAAATATGATGTAAAAGTAAGGTACATCTTCGAGGGTACTTACACAGTGGTGGCGGAAGACCGTGAAGAAGCGGAAAGCATGGTGGCGGAAGACTGCGGTCTGGTATTGGGCGGCAACATCCACACAACGCGGGATGACGATGAAGTGACGGACTGGAAGTTCGGTTGTCATCCGGACTTGCAGGTTCTCTCCGTAAGGCAGCGAGGCGGGAAATCCCCCATGTCGGTGTTCGGAGACAGGATCGAAGAACTGCGAAAAGACATCATCGAAGCGATACGGCAGTTGCTCCATGACCATGCCATGAACGCGATACGGTTTCCGGAAGAGGATTATGACCCGGTCTGGGTGATATGGTTTGGCAAGAACGGAGACCCCTACGAATGCAGGGTGACAGGACTCCGGGTAACGGACAGCAGCCTGACCGTCCTTGCCGAAGAGAAAGAAAGCGGTGATGAAGTGGAATGTTACAGCCCGTTCGAACTCGGAGCCAGCAACATCGACTGGCTTTCCGGAATGTATGAGGCTGTATGGCAGCAACTGGAAGAGAGCAAAAAAGTAGAACCACAAGCTGAAGAACAATGAAATATCAAGCGGAAAATGCTGTCTCCAGCTTCTTCTACTATATGTGGAACGCCTGGAGCAAGGAAGAATGCAAGGTCGTATTTGGAGATATGTACCGGCACTTCTGGGATAAATGGTCCGCATTGGCGGACAAGTCCATATTCGGCGCGGCGGAACGGTTCTTTGCCGAGTTATCGGAAAACAACCAGAAACTACTCGTGGAACGTGCCGTTACACTCTATGACGGCAGGGCTTTCAGAAAAGAGCCGGACGATTCCGACATCCTTGTCTGTAAAGAATGCGGTTCACGGCAGTTGGAAATCCAAGCATGGATAAACGCCAATACGGATGAACGTATCAGCTATGTGCATGATGACAATAACGGGCTGTGGTGCGATGGGAAATGGTGCGAAGAATGTGGCGTTCAGGTCTTTTTCTGTACTAAGGCGGAGTTCACACAAAAGATGCAGGGCTGGTGGGAGTCGTGCGGTTTTGAAACAAAGGAACAAATCACAGGGTTGAAAGTCTGTGACTCTCCGCCTTCCGAAAACACGCAGACATTCATTGATGCGGCAGACCAATGGTGGAACAGCCGGGACTACGAACATAAACGGGAAATTTACAACAGGTATAATTCTAAAAACGAATAATATGCAGATTAACATCATTGAACAGATTAGCAACTCATGCAGTTGCAGCCATATGGAAGCGCAGGAATACTTGGATTCTGAAATCCGGTACCTGCGCGAGTTGCAGGAGGCGGACGACCTGAGGGAAGATGACATCGAAATGGCGTGCAGCAACCTCGGACTTGACCTTGACAACCAGGAATATTTTATCAACCGCCTCGCAGGGGCATAAATACCTATAGCTATGGCTTATTTTCATAACATACATTCATTGGCGGACCTGAAGAAGGAATACCGCCGTCTGGCATTGCAGCACCACCCGGACAAGGGTGGTGACACTGCCATCATGCAACAGGTGAACACCGAGTTTGAAAGGCTCTTTGAAGTCTGGAAAGACAAACCGGATGTCTCTGCCGCATCAACCGGGTATGAACATGACTATCCGGGTGCCACGGCAAAGGAATATACCGAGTACGTGTATAATGAATACCGTTGGAAAGGTCGCAACTACAAAGGGCAACATGCCCCTGAAATCGTAGAACTTGTGAGAATCTGGCTAAAGGAAACCTATCCGAGATATAAGTTCTCCGTCAGACGGGAGAACTACAATTCCATTTACATCAAACTGATGAGTGCGGACTTTGAGGCGTTCACCAGGGAATCCGGCAAAGTACAGGATCATATCAACCACTACAACATAGAGCGGAACCCCGATCTTACAGACCGTGCCAAGGAGGTGATGCTGAATGTCTGTGACTTTGTCATGTCATACAACTTCGATGACAGCGATGCGATGACGGATTATTTCCATACCAATTTCTACCTGACATTGGCTATAGGGAGTTACCGGAAGCCTTACAAGGTGGAACTGCCGAAACTTGACTGCAAGGGGAAGGACAAGCCGGAAGTGTTCAAGCATCCCGAAGGTCCGGCACATAAGGCCATCAGGCAGGCGTTGGGCACAGCCCGCTTTGATTTCATCGAACACAGGAGGCATTCCGGCGAAATGATACTCGGAGAAGACCATTACGGCTCACACGGAGAGCATTATTTCTGGCCGAAGGATTATTCAAGCGCGAAACTGGCTCAGAAACGGATCGACAAATTGGAGAAAGCCGGTATTCGGTGCAAGCTTACCGGATATAACGGCGGTTACATTCGTTTTATCGGCTACACTCCCGAAGCAGAAGCGTTACTGGAGAAGGAACGCCAGGAATACATCACCGCCCATCGGCAATGGCAAACCAAACAGACAGTAATCAATTAAACTTATCAATATGGAACCGAACAATTTGAACGAATGGTGGGGCGGACAGCCCGACGGACTGAAACAGGCATTCTCTCTTTTTCCCGATGGACGGTGGAAAGAGGCGGACCTGTATTTGCGAATCAATATCCGTAACTACTGCCTCCTGAAAAAAGGAGGGCTGCTTCCCGAAGACAAGGACCGCTCGATGCTCAGCGAGATTGTCTGTGAGCTGGCCGATACGGAGCTGTGCCGTGCAAATGGAAAGACACTCGAAGACATGTGCGATACGGACGGGGCTTTTCTGGAAGAGTACCAGGAACTGTTCAACCGGATATACGATGAACTGGAAATGAGAATTACGGATTATATGAACGGACAATCAAAAAAAATGTAACAATGAAAGCAAAAGTGTTCAAGTACAAGTCTGACGGGAATACCGTCGTGGCTTCTTATATGGAACTGGAGCCGTATGCGAAGAATGTATATCTCTCCCTGTCAAGAAAGAACGAAGACGGGAATGAAGACGATGACTGTTTCCATGTGGTCTGCCGGATTGAAAACGTTTATTTTTCCAGCGGGCAGTATTCACGCCGGTTTCTCAAGGGAGAAGGTTGCAGAGAGGAAGCCGCCACCTATTGCAGGAACTGGATTGCGGATACGCTTCAAAGTGCGGAAAGAGGAGCCTTCGTCAATTTGATCTCCGTCCGCGTGTTCGAGGCTCTCGGACTTGACACCACTTCCCTGGTGCAAGCCCGTGAGGAGTATAAAAGAATACAGGAGCAGAAACGCAGGGAGCAGAAGGAGAAAGAGGCGGAAGAGCGCAGAGTGCAGGAAGAGCAACATCAGTGGCTACTCAATGAACAGAAACGGAAATTCCTGGACGGGGAACGGATTACGGGAGAAATGTTCCTTGAAATCACCGGAAGGGACGGTTTTGACATCCATATCAGAACCAAAGGGACATTCAACAGGCATGTGAGGGGCATTGACAGGAACGGCACCGTCAGTTCCCGGAAAATCAAGGGCTGCCGGACTCCGGACTTTACCGGATGCCATAAGGCCGTGTCCGCCTATCTGGCGTTCATTACAGAAAAAGAGGGCAAATAATTAAATCCGGGGCGGTAAAGGTCTGCTCCATGCAGCTGTTACCGCTACCGGCTTCCGGCCTCACAATTCACGGTTCAGCGCCATTGCCAGCGGAAACATCAACCGGTTATAGGCTTTAAGCTTTTGCAAATTCAGCACATATCCGGCATAGGGATTGGTCAGATCGGTATAGAAGAATACATCGGTAAATCCTGCGTGTTCCTCCACGACTTCACCCTCCAACGGAATCTCCTCCACATTGAACCGCTCCAGAGGCAGTTCTTCCAGACGGGTCTGTTCCGCATTTCCCAACACATTGAGGTTACGGTTAAACAGCACGAATCCTTTCTTCCTGTAATCCACACGCATACCGTACGGACGCTCCACAAGGAAAGCATCCGCCGCTTTCTTTATATAGTTTTCCATAAAACTGAAATTAGAATTGCAAAAATACATCTTTTGTCCGGCAATGGCGAACAAATCAGGAAGAGAATCGCCACAGACCATGCAAAGCACACTACCGTGTATTTTATTTCCCACCCTGCAAAGGTAGTCCCGTGTCCGGTGTACCCTGTCAAGGTCAGGCCCCTTGCGGGGTTGGCTGAAAGAAAATCATCCTCGCCTGACGGCTGCGGTATTTTCTTTCGCCAAACCTTGCGGGTACTGCCACGGGACAGTCAGGCAGGTGAGAAATAAAAATACCGGCTCCCGGAGCCGGACGTGTTTAACAGATAAAATACAATGAATCATGAAAATCCTGAATGAAGAACATTTCGAGAATGTTAAGCGTTATGCCGAATCCATCGGTGACACCTCACTCCGGAAATGCCTGGAACGGTTGAAGAGCTGGGAGGAAAATCCTGACTGTCCCAGCGAAATTTCACTCTACTATGACCATGCCCCATACTCGTTCGGCTTCACCCAACACTATCCCGACGGAAGGACAGGCATCGTGGGCGGTCTGCTCTATCACGGAATACCGGACCGTTCTTTCGCCGTGACACTACAGCCGTTCCATGGATGGCAGATACACACCTGATGAGAGGCAAACGACAGTATTAACTTTATAAAATTCAATTCAATATGGAAACGACATTGACAGTAATGGAAAGACAACAGCAGTTTGACTTCCAGAAAAACGGAATTGAAGTGATGAACTTCGAGACACTTCAACGCACCTATAAAGAAAATGACATCTACAACAATCCGGTGCAGGGCATCTACCATTACCAGGTCATCCGGCGCATGATGGACATCTGCGAGAAATACAATCTCGATTATGAGGTGGAAGAAATCTTCGCTGCCCAGAACAGAAACAAGACACAGCCGGGAGTGAGCATCCTCCCGCAGGTGGAACAGACACATGGCGAAAAAGCCGTGGAAGCCCATATCCTGCGCCGTATTTTCGCTACTATCCGGATCAGGGATTGGGAGACGGACGAGCTGACAACCACACTGGTCGTCGCCTACCACCAGGACGGCATACAGGCAGCCATAGGCCCCTGCGTGAAGATATGCCATAACCAGTGCATCCTCTCACCGCAGCGGAGCATCAGCAATTACGGGAAAAAGAAGGTGACAACCGATGAGCTCTTCGAAACCGTGGACGGCTGGCTGGCCAATTTCGAGGTGAACATGAACGAGGACATTGCAAGGATTCAGCGGTTGAAACGCCGGATTATCCCGATGGAGGAAATCTACCTGTACATCGGCTTGCTGACAGCCTTGCGCGTTTCCCATGACAGTTCGGACAGAAACCTGTCATCCACTGTAGAAACCTACCCGTTGAACCAGAGCCAGATTTCCATCTTCACGGAAGAGGTGCTGAAACTGGCCATGAGCAAGGGACAGATTACCGCATGGGATTTGTACAACGTGGCCACTGAAATATATAAGCCTGGAAAGACAGACTTCCCGGCCCTTATTCCACAGAACGGAGCCATGGCGGAACTCCTGCTTTCCCGTCTCTCTGAAGAGGTGGAAGTACAGGATGCCGTTCCGATAAACTGACATGCAAGCTTCTCAAGCCAAAGAAATAAGGGAGAACCTGACAGTGATAACAACTGAAAGATTCTCCCTTTTTCATTTACTCTTCAAAAAGCAGCATGAATTCCACCTTCCTTCTCCGTTCGATGCTCGGAACCACTTTTCCTTTATAGCACCTGAAAGAGACATATTCCTTGTAAATATTGCGGTCTCCCGACTCCAGCTTCTTTAACAGACGGCTTTTCGGTCTTTTTCCATATCCTTTTAATCTGTAGGGTCCCACATTATATGAAAGGACTGCTGCCAATAAAGAATCACGCCCCAGATAACTGAACATGCGGCACAGCTTACGGAGGTCTTCCCTCAGAATGGAGTCTCCCTGCGCTTTGGAGATGCTGTTGGTAAACCTCTCCCCGGGAAGAACCTTGTGACCCCACCCGACATAAGGCCAATGCTTTTTCTCTCCATGCCAGCCCTCGAATCGCTTGACACACTCGACCGCAAGACTGAACCTGTCCGGACTTGCCTTTACCGGATTCTCCGCCCTTGAAGGCATACCCGGAAAAAAGACCGTGGCGGAAAGTACCGCAAACCATATTGCTTTTAACTTCATCATAGGCAGGACCGGCTTAGTGTCCGACAATTGTGACCGGCAATTCCTTACTATCCGCAGTCACGACGGAATCCTCGTCCTCCGTCTCGTTGTTGAAGTCAAAAGTCAATTGGTAAAGCTGTGCCGGTTCGCTGTTGTCCTCAAAATAGATGTCAATTGTCTGCTGATCTTCGCATTCAGAAGTGTAGTATAACCTGAACACCTCCCTGTCAAGGGGATAGCGGTCATTGGGCAGCAGCACCATCCCGTCATCCATGCGGAGCGTACCCTTGCCGTCCGGCTGGAAATAGCGGATGGTGTAGCGGGCATCGGAAAAATGTCCTTCACGTTTGAGTTCACAGCGTATTTCCACCGTCTCGCCTTTTATTATACGTGTGGGAACAGGCATGTTCTCCACCTTGAACGGATAAGACTGCTGTACTTCCATTTCATCAGAACAGGCGGACAACAGCAAAACCGCCAGACCCAGGAACAGGACTGCCACCATTCCGGCCAATCCTCTTTTTTTATTCATTGCATTCATATTCTATCAGATTTTAATACGTTATACTTTATTCGACACTTACAGGAACTTATGTTGCAGGTATTCATTCAGGTCCTTGTAGCCTTTATACAAAGAGGAACAATCCACCAGTTTATCCGCATAGCGTTTGCGGAGTGCCTCCAGCGTGCGCCGTCCGGCTTCATCCCGATCCAGATAACAGTTGACCCTCTCGTACCTGTCAAGAATAGGGAACGAGCGTTCCAGCGATGACACCGAGTTCAACACAAGATAGTCGTCTCCATATCCCAGACCGAGTTCCAGCCACGAAAGGCAGTCGATAAACCCCTCGAAGAGGTTGCATGTGTCCGAACCGTTATCCATCAGTGAAATGTCCTTAGGTGACAGGCTGGCCTTGAAAAACCGGTTGCGCAACTCGTATCCATCGCTGACATTCCTGAATCCGATGGCGAAATACCGTTTCCCGTGCAAGGTATATCTGACTTCCCGACAGTTCGGTACAGCCACATCGCTGCTAATGCCGCGTTCCGCCAGATATCGGAGCAGGACTCTGTTGTATAGAGGCCCGAAGCGTACATCCGTGAAACTCTCCTTCTTGAGGAGATCCTCCCTGTTATTCCCATCAGTGCGGGAAACGGTCTTGTGCTCGGGGGCGAGGCCGCCCCATGTCTCTGTGATGAACCTGGCCTGCGCCTTGAAATCCCCGCTGCCGATAAACTCCCCGGCAAGATTGAATATGTCACCTCCCTGCCCGGTGCCGAAGTCATGCCAGATTTCCTTTCGTACATTCACCTGGAACGAGGCGGTGCGTTCCTCCCGGTACGGGGCCAGATACCAGTATTCGTCACCCCGTCTTCTTGCCGGTTCATATCCCATCCTTGCCAGAAAAGCGGCGATAGGGATAGCTTTTATCTCTTCTATAGTCATAGATGTACAGTTTTAATGGATAATGAATTTGATTCCCAATCCGAATTGGGTTGTAAACAGATCCAGGGAACTTCCCCACAAGGCACGTTCCCGGATATTGGCAAGCAGGACAATGCGGTCTGTCAGGTAAGTCTCAAGTTCCAGGGTTATCGCACCGCCATAGACAAACGCATCCTTGGCGAGCAGCGTTGAGCCGTCATACAGCATCCTGTCTCCCCAATTCACGGTTTCATAGCCGGCCAGTGCGGAACCGCCGATGGAGAGAAAGACCGTCCTGGTCGGGTCCGACAGGAATTTCAGGTAATAGCCGCCTTCTGCCGTGAACTGTGCGCAGGGCACATTCACGTTCCGGTACCCGTAATTCTTCATCAGATACTCGGTACCTATGACCCAACGGTCGGCTCTTTTGGTATATCCTGAAACGGCAAATCCGGCATAATGATTCAAGGGGGATTTCGAGCCGTTCGCAAATCCTCCGCGCAGTTCCACGCCCTTCATCCCGGGCAGGTACCGCTGGGCATGTGCCCGCCCCGGGAACAGGGCAAGCGACACGGCTGTAACGAATAGGAACAGATACTTCTTCATGACTACTTTACTTTAAGTCCGTTTATAACTCTGGCTCTCACGATATCTTCACTTTCCACGGTGAAGGTCTGGTGCCTTCCACCGCTTTTCTCATGCATTTCCACCACCAGCACCTTGTCCGAGGGAATGGTGAATTTGTCCAGGACGAAGACGGTGCGCCCGTCCTTTTTCCCTGCGACAGTTGTTACATAGTCGTAAGCACGCAAAGGAAATATCACCTGTTCCTGGATGGCGGTACGTTTCATCACCTTCTTGTCCACAATCTTGAATGTCACGAAATCCACTTCATAAGGTACGTTGGACCGGTTCCTGATTTGTGTATGAAAGTACAGCAGCCCGTTATGGGTGTAAAGACCGCGCAGCAGGTACTGGATGCCGAACGCCTTGCTCCCGATATGCTTGATGTGCCCTTTGTTGTTCTTGTGGACGGACTTCGAGATGAGATATACCAGTTTCGGAGACTCGCTGCCGAGTTCCTTCAGGTAAATGTCAAGGGCGTTGTTGGGACGGTTCACTTCGCTTCCGTCATGGATGAAATCCTTCATCTCGATGTTCAGCAACAACGGTTCTTCCGCATACTTTACATTGAATGTATAGAAACTTCCGCTTTCGGTTATCACGGACATGTTGGTCTCCTCACGGAAATTCTTTACGGTAGCCTTTACACGAATGACATTTTCCGCACCGTCCGCCTTGCCTGCAATGAGGTTCGGCGATCCGAGGTCCACATAACGCACCGAAGACGGGAAGATGATATGCGTGGTCTTGTCGTAAGTCACTTCCAGACCGTACGGCGGTATCATCCGGTCGAAAGTGAGTTTTCGGGTCAGCCCGTGATAGAGGTCCCCGTCTTCCTCTTTTTGGGGATACACTTCCTTGACCGGTGTGATTCCTTTGTTTACTACCGCTGCGCTGTCGGTTTCAGTCTGGGCAAAGGCGCCCATGGTGCCCCATGCAAGGGCAAGCATTACAAATAACTTTTTCATGTTGATTGAATTTTAATGGGTTGTCATTGATTGTCATTCTGATAAAGCATCAGGGTGTAACCGGATTTGAGATGCACCTTCTCTTCACGCATCTTCCGGGAGATGTACTGTGAAACACCCTGTATGGCACCCTTCCCGAGTTCGGAAAGTAGCTGGTCGCCTGCCGACTGGTTGGTGATGGAGATGCTCGTGCCGAGATTCTGCCCCAGATTGGCGGCAACCTCCTTGACAGCGTTTGCTTCCATGGATCCCGGAATGAAGATGCCTTCCTGTCCGTCATTGTCATACACGGCAAGTTTCACGGGGATGATGGTACCGCCATATTCCACCTGAAGGATGTTGACGTGAAGCCTTTCTCCCTGTATGCGCCCTTCTCCGATGAGCAAGGAGTTTTTGGGAAGGACATGCTTTCCTACACGCATCGCTTCCAGCAGTCTCATCCTCACACCCTGACCGCTGATTACAGTCTGGTTCCCGTGGATGCAGGCACATATGGTATTCCTCACGTCTTTTTCATTCCTGTGACCAATCGGGGTATGGAATCTTTCCGCCAATGTCCTTCCCGTTAATGACACGGAATCCCGGACCGGTTGCGGCAACGATGAAACCACGGGAGTGGAGACCAGCCCGACGGGAACGGCCTTCATGTTTCCATCCCGTCCGGCTTCTTCATCCTCCGGGCGGCTGTCCATCCTTTTGCCGCCATTACCCGGCATGTATTTGGCTGCGAGCTCGTAGGACTTTTCCAAAAGTGCCACCTGTTCCTCATAACCCGGCTGTGCATTCTGTGCGGCAACCGTCTGCTTCAGTTGTTCCACCTCGGCTTTCAAGGCCTCCTTTTCCGGGTCTTCCTGCGGTGACTCGTAAAAGTTGCCGAGAGTCCTGTTGATGTCATTGTAGGCGGAGACGGATGAAGAGCGGGCTTCATTCCTACTGTCACTTGCACGTGGACTGCCATCCTTGGTATCCGCATCCGATGACAATGCCACGACAGCTCCGGAGTTTTCATCCGCAACACCTGAGAAGTCTCCCAGTGTACGCATTTTTTCCGCCTGTTTGCGCTTTATGTCAGCCTGCTCGTAGGCGGCAATCTTGTCTTCCTCTATGTCGGCTCCTCTCGGGTCAGGCAGTTCGGTGTTGAAGCCCGCATTTTTCTCCTCCTTTTGTTTGTCCTCTTCGGACGGTGCGAAAATGAACCACATCGCACCGAGGAAGAGAAGGAACATCCCGGCAAAAACCAGGTATTTCCTGATTTCCAGCCTCTGTTTTAATTTATTAATATCATTACTCATTTTCTTTCTGATTGAATCGGTTAAAAAACTCTTCCATCTCCTGCACCCTTTTATCCGGGAGTGTATCGGCAGGAACGATATCCGGAATGTCCAACGGGGCTATCTCAATGATGTCCCGCTGTACATCTTCCCGCCCGATGTCATAGATGGCGCGGAAAATCAGATAGAAATTTCCGAGAGCAAACAGGACAGCCAGCACGATGACTGTCAACATTCTCTTTTCCGGAGAAAGCCCGGCACACAAACCCCGAAGCTTTTCTGCAACGGTTTCCTTGATTCTTACAAACATTTGTTTCATACATTCAAAATTTTAACGGTCATACACTTTGATATCCCTGTTCTCCACCACACGGAAGGCTTCAAGGATGAAACCGTGCGGATTATTGTCGCTGCGGGTGGAGTTCAGCAGCCTGCCACGTGTGACAAGGCTGCGTTCGGTCACACTCTTCTCCCTGATAATGGAGAGTTTCGCATAGGTCACGACCTCATACGGATAGGTATTGAAATCGCACCTGACACTGTCAATCCCAATCCGCTGGCTCATGTTTCCCGAAATGATCCGGTTGTAATATCCCTGCTCTGCCAAATCCACATAATGGGCATAGGCAGAACGGTCACTGAGGAACATGGCCCGTTGGATATTACCCTCAATCGCACTCTTGTCAGGGGATAACGTAAAGAACAGTTCATGGAACCTCCTGACATGCTCCCTTGCCTCCACCGGACGGTTCTGCTCCAAGTCCTGTGAAAGGGCCAGCATCAACGACTTTCCTTCATCCAGAACATAGATCTTCTCCCGTTGCGCTTCCGCAAAAGTGTAAGCCTTCCATACGGAAAAAAACACAAGTAGCGTGCATACACACAGATAGACAATCCCGAACAGACGCAGCTGTCGGAAGCTGGTCTCGATATTCTTCAATGATTTGAATTCCATTCTGTAAATGTTTTATACTGTTATTATTTGATAAGCCTTCCGGCAATGTTTCCCACCGCTGCTCCTGCCGTACCAGCCACCAGGGAACCGGCCTGGGATGCCCTTTGGTTCACATTCTTGAGGTAGTTGCCTGCACCGCCTCCGGCCTGCACAATCCAGTTTGATACGGTCGGTATGGTGAAATACCCGATGATGCCGATAATGAGGAAAGTGATGTAAACCGCGTTTGAACTGTCGGGGATGAAATCCGGATCGGAAAGCCGCTCGATATCCCTCTGTAGCATCAGCACCTGGATTCTCGCCAGCACACTGCTGAACAGGTCGCTGACAGGAAGCCAAAGGTAGATGCTGATATAGCGGACGAACCACTGGCTGAGAGAAGCTTGGAAACCGTCCCAGCAGGAGATGGCGAAAGAAACCGGACCGAGTATCGAAAGGACTATCAGGAAGAATGTCCTCAGCGTGTCGATGACCAGCGCCGCCGCATTGAACAGAAGTTCCAGCAGTTCCCGGAAGAAATTCTGTACGGCCCTTTTCATGTTGTACATCGCGCGGTCCACATACATCCCGCAGGCTTCTATAGCGTCAAACGCACCCAGCTCGTCCAGCCTGTTGTCAAAAGTCTCCTTGTCGACCAGATAGGCTGTCTCGGGATTCCGTTTCATCGCCTCAATCTCCAGCTTGTCCTTCTGTGCCCGGTACTCGTTCATGTCAAAGGTCTGCGACTCCAATATGGTATGGGTCCCTTTCACGACGGGCGAGAGGATGCTGTTCAGCGTACCCAGAACGAGTGTCGGAAAGAACATGATACAAAGCCCCAAAGCGAACGGACGCAAAAGCGGAAAGACATCCACAGGCTCGGCACGTGCCAGAGCCTGCCATACACGATACGCCACATAGAAAAGCGCTCCCAGACCGGCAAGGCCTCTTGCCACACCGGTCATCTTTGAGCAGAGCGGCATCATTTCCACATACAGATTCTGTAAAATCTGATGCAGGTTGTCAAAATCTATAGCCAACAATAACATAATGAAAGCGGATTAGGAATTACCAATAACGTTCGTTCGGTGAGCCGTAGAGTGCCATCACGCGGTCTAGGTCGTTCTGTTTCTTGGCGCGCAGGTAGGACACCCCGATGTTCTTGTTGGTGTAATACTGTACCAGACTGCGGTTTTGCAACATGTCGTTGTAGCAGCGGTCGATGATATCCATCCTTTCCTTGTCGTTCATGGAAAGCCCGTTCTCGTTGACCACCGTCTTCAAATCGTTCAGCAAATGGGCACTTTCTTCCAGCAGTTTGGTGTATCCCAAAGCAATCGCGCTCAGTTCTTCCGGCGTAAAATACGGGTCGCTGAGCATACGCTCGAAGCTGGTGACATAGATGTCCGTGATATCGCCCACCATCAGGATGGTCTGCTGGACTTTGCGGGCATCACGGACAAGGTTCTTGACCTTGCGAAGCCCGTCGTAATACTCCTTGCCCTGCTGGTAGATTTTCACGGTTTCCTGAAAACTATTCGCCATATTGGTGGCAGTGGAGGATGTGTGAACGATGTTCTTGGCAGCATTGATGATTCCCTGCGCCAGATTGCCCGGGTCGCTCACTACCCATTGGGCTTTCGCTGTGAGGCTGACAAGGAAGCAGCCCATGCACAGCATAAGAATTTTCTTTTTCATGATGTTTCTATTTTTAATTGTGAATAATTCTGTTAAAAGTCAGATTCCCATTTTCCGCCCTTTGGACGGCGGGTTCCGGAGGATGGTCCGTTGCGCCTGTCTCGGTCGGTTCTCTATTCCGGAATTCTCCCTCTTGCGTCTGATGGAGGCGAAGAGTTCGTCTGCATACGGCCTGCGTCCGGTCATTCTGACGAAACGGGCATCCAGCTCCCGGTAGGCTTTCTCTGCCTGACACGAGCGTTCCGTCGCGGAAACGTTCTTGTCTATGCCGTACTTGGCGAGAAAATCAGGACTGATTTGCAGGATGTCGTGAACCACATCCGGTGAGGCCGCAATCCGTCCCAAAATCTCCAGTTCTCCATCCAGTCTTTCCAAATAGAAATCCGGCAGACGGACATCCTTGATGCTTTCCGCAGCCTTTTCCGCATTCCTGCACAGACGGCTTTCCAATATCACCCCCTCATCATATGCTGGTTCCGGCCCGGAACGGTTCAGCCTGTCAAGCCTGTCATAATCATCCGCAAGCCCGTACCTGAGTGCCACATACCGTGAAGGTGGCATAAGATGCACGGCCAGGTTGCAGAGTTCCCACATGTCGCTCTCTTTCCGATGGAAGTCCAGAATCCGGACAGATGACCGCACTTCTTGCGGTGACGGACGTTCCTGCTTGCTTTCCGGATTTTCCTTCGAGTAAACATCCTGCATGAATGTGTACATGGCAAGCATTCGGTGGACAGGGACGGCTTCTTCAGGTCTGATATCCATAAGCCGGGAACCGTTCTTCTCCATGAAATAAGTATCTTTCAATGCCTCCATCAGTTCCGACCTGTCCGTTTCCGCCGTTTTTTCCGGTGTCGGGAACAGGTACGAGGCTGACAACAGGCAGGAGACTTGGGTAATCACATCCTCCGACTTCCTGTACCGCCTGACCAGTTCCGACAGCTTCCGGTACTCCTTTTTCCGGACAAGTACCCTTGTCTGTTTCATCACTTCCGTCAACTCCTTGAGGCGCGGCTCGTCCAGATAGCGGCGCTGCTGTTCTTTTATCCATTCTTTCATTTCCATGATTCGTGATTGTTTTTCGGTTTTCATGTGATTCCAATCCCTTTCACCTGGCTTCGCTTGCTATCGGCCAACTGCCTGATGGCAAGCTCTATATTGCCTCCGAGTTTCTCCGTAAGCCGCATCAGCTCAAGTTTTTCGGTCTCTTCTGTGGTGTAGCAGACGTACTCCTCAAGTGAAACCTCCGTAGCATAGACTGCTGACTGTGAGCCTCCGAGACCAATCCACACTTCCTTGTACTTTCGGGAAGGATTGTTTGCCATGTTGATGGAAAGTATCTGCGCCCGCTCCTTGTCGGTCAGACCGAGCAAGGTCTGGATCTCATCGAACTTGTTCATATACTTGCGCTGGTCAAGGAGAATCTTACAGTCACTATTATTAATGATGGTGCCCTTGACAATCGGAGAAGAAATGATGTCCTCTACTTCCTGGGTCACGACCACGGCCTCGCCGAAAAACTTTCGGACGGTCTTGAAAAGGTAGCGGATATAGTTGCTCATATTGGCGGATGCCAATGCCTTCCAGCACTCTTCGATAAGGATTATTTTCCGGATACCTTTCAACTTGCGCATCTTGCTGATAAAAGTCTCCATGATGATGATGGTGACAATCGGAAGTAGCACCTTGTTGTCACGGATATTGTCCAGCTCGAAGACAATAAACCGTTTGCCAAGCAAATCAAGCTGTCTGTCGGAATTCAACAGGAAGTCATACTCGCCACCCTTGTAATAAGGTTCCAGCACATTCAGGAATCCCCACACGTCAAAATCCTTCTCACGGGTTCGCTTCTCTTTCAGGATATCCTGATACTCGTCACGGATAAACTCATAGAAGGTATCGAAGGAGGGTTTTATGCTGCTGTCCCTGCGGATTTTCTCCAGAAAAAGATTGACCGCATTAGATAGTGCCACCTCCTCGGCACGTGTCGGCGGCTCGTCGTCACGCTTCCACAGGGTAAGGATAAGCGTCTTGATGGACTCTTTCTTCTCGATGTCGAAAATTCCGTCTTCCACATAGAAAGGATTGAAGGCGATGGGATTATCCTCCTCGTAGGTGAAATAAATCCCGTCCTCGCCGTGTGTCCTCGCGTGGATCAGGTTGCACAGCCCCTGGTAGGAGTTGCCCGTATCCACCAATAGCACGTGTGTCCCTTGCTCGTAATATTGCCTCACCATATGGTTGGTAAAGAAGGACTTGCCCGAGCCGGACGGGCCGAGGATAAATTTGTTCCTGTTCGTGATGGTGCCGTTCTTCATCGGCAGGTCGGAAATGTCCAGATGGACCGGCTTTCCGGTCAGGCGGTCCACCATACGGATGCCGAACGGAGAGAGCGAATCCTTATAGGAGGTTTCCCCGATGAACAGGCATAGGGCCTGCTCAATAAAGGTGTGGAAACTCTCCTCGGACGGGAAATCTCCGGCATTGCCGGGTATTGCCGCCCAGAACAGAGTCGGCACATCCACCGTGTTGTGACGCGGTTTCGCTTCCATCAACGCCAGCTGGCTACCTACATCGTTCTTGATGCGCTTCAACTTTTCCCGGTCATCGCTCCAGGCCATGACATTGCAGTGTGCGCGGATGGAGGTCAGCCCCTTGCTGTGCGCCTCGTTCAGGTACTCTTCAATCCATTCGCGGTTGATCTGGTTGGAACGGCTGTAACGGGAAAGCGAATGCATGTTCCGTGCAGTCTGCTCGAATTTCCTGAGAATTTCCGCCGAATCATCAATGAAGAGGTACTGGTTCACCACATGGTTGCAGGTAAGCAGAATGCCTATCGGTGCGGCAAAGGACAGCCGACAGTCGCTCCGGTCTGTCGAGAGCCTTTCATACCGGCAGTCGGTTGACACGTTCGACGGCAGGTCTTCCGGATCGGAAAGCGTATGAAGGCACAGGTAGTTGTCGCCCACCTTCATTTCCCCGGCACCGAGTGACAGATCCTGCAAGCAGGTAGCATCTTCCTGCGACATGGAAAAATACTTCTCGATGATGCCGGCGGAATTTTTGCTCCCGATGATTTCCTCATCCGTCAGGCGGATGATACGTAGCAGGCCGCTGTCGTTCACGATGCGTTCGAATTGTCCGCAACACTCCATGAACCGGGTGACGGTTTCCTTGTCCTGCATTTCCTTGGGGATAATGAATCCCCTTGTAAGTGCATTGAAACTGCTGGTTGTCCGGCTGTGCTCCTTCGTGGTTTTCGTAAGGAACAGGTAACAGGTATGCTGCAAATACGGCCGCTCGTTGAAATGGCGTTCGAAACTGCGGCTCAGAAAGCTCAGGTCTTCCTTGCAAATATCCGGTTTATATCCCTCTTCGATGAAGAAGTCCTGCTTGTGTACGATGCTGTAGTTCGGCAAGACCTTTACCGCTTTTGCCCAGGTGGAGTGCATGGACTCGTACTCGGCACGTGTCAGCGTGAACAGTTCCGGCAGTTCCACCCGGTATGCTACGGTGATGTCCGCATCCTTGCTGATGATGCAGCCGTTCTCCACGGACAACAGTGGGAACTTGCTTTCCAGCGTGGCTGTTTTCATTACGTTTTTCATGCTTTTCTGTTTTTAATGGTTGGAGAAAACAACCGGAGGAACTTTCTCCGGCTGATGATGTAGCGGGGATGGCTGCGCAGCGCATGGAGTTTCATAAGGCCCCATTCACCGTATTTCGAATTCATCCTGAAAGTGACCCAGACCAGCACCGATGCGGAAACGACCCCGAAACCGATGCAGACCCACTGGTCGATACCTGCCATGTACATGACGACGAAGATTACGAACAACGCGAGCAATCCTCCCGCAAAGATGAACAGGTACTGGCTCTTGAGTCCCTTGAACTCCGGGCTGCGCCCAATCCCCTTGTTGACATTGAATTCCGCCATATTACAGGAAGAATGAGCGTAAGATGGTGGCGGCGACAATCAGGAAGATACACGCACCGAACCAGCTGGCGGCAGTCTTTGAGGTATCCGGGTCGCCTGACGAGAACTTGGAATAGACCTTCACGCCTCCGATAAGGCCGATAACGGCACCGATGGCGTAAATCAGCTTGGTGCCGGGATCGAAATACGAAGTGACCATATTGGTAGCTTCCGTAATTCCACCGATACCGTTGCCCTGGGCAAATGCCCCCATTGAAACCAGCAGCGTCATGGCTGCCAAAAAGAATCTTTTTTTCATGTGTCGAAACTTTTAATTAGTGAGACAAAAAATGATTTCGACTGCGAATATATAGTGCTTAATTTATTGATTTACAAACTGTACGATATGTGACACCGTATGACATCACGTTACATCGGCAGGGAATTTTCAACCATTCAAAAAGGGTTTTCCCGGCAATATGAAACAGTAAAAACAGGATAAGGAGAAAGCGGCATTTCATTTCTTCCGGCAAAGGTAGCCCCGTGTCCTGAGAAGCCCGGCAAGGCGGCCCTGCGGGCTGGTTGCCGTGAAATAATCATCCTCGCTGCGCTTGCGGTATTTTTTCACGGCAAGCCTTGCGGGATTCCGGACCGGGGCGGAAAAGCCTTCAGGAAATAAAATACCGTTCGGTTTGAATGGATATATGTAAAACAAAAAACAGAAGATAACATGGAAACAAGAAACAATCAGACAGTGGCTTTCACGGGACACCGTAAGGAACGTATTCTGCAAGGGTTCGGAAACGATCCCCGGATACTTGCACAAATCAGGGAAGCTGTGGCTGGAATGGTAACAGAACTGTACGGGCAGGGATACAAGGAATACTACACCGGGATGGCCAGCGGATTTGATATGACTGCTGCGGAGGCGGTCTTGCAGGTCAGGGAGAGATACGAAGGTATCAAGCTCATAGCGGCAGTACCTTTTCGGAAACAGCCCTTGTGGTTTGAAGCGGAAGACCGGCTGTTGTATGCCCGTCTGTTGGAAAGGATGGACCAGGTGGTCATGGTTTCCGAGAATTACCACAAGGGCTGTTACCTGCGCAGGGATGAATACATGGTACGTAAGGCGGATGTTATCGTTGCCTATTGGGACCTCGTACCGAAAGGGGGAACATTCTACACGGTAAGCAAGGCGTTGGAATGCGGCAAGCCGGTCATCAACATCCACGAAAGGCTGAGATAGTGGGAACCGGGTTGTGACATTTACATAACTTATGCAAATCCACATGAACCGGGAACAAGCCGGAATGGACAAACAGGATATATTAAGAAACTATAACTTGAATGTCCGGACAAAACCGGTATCTTTGTCTTTATGAATCAATCCGGTAGCCCGGCTTTATGTATCGCGAGGCAGTATCCGATATCCGGAAGCGGCTCCTGATGATGTGTACAGCCCGTATCTTGAATAATAATATTGAAAAAAACTATGAACCATGAATGAAAACTGGCCTGAAATTGTGGAGGATTTGTCACCTTGTCTTAGACCGGGAGCGATAAAAGGAGATTATCTGCGGGATGTAGGGTATTGCCTGAGATATCTCGGATGGAAAAAGACCAACGGGACAATGGTGTTCCGGGACATGTGGCATTCAGGTGGGGATGACTCCGGACATCCCGATATACTGCTCTGTAAAAAAGAGAAGGACGGCACTTGTCTGCCGGTTCTTCCTGTTGTAGTAGAGTTGCCTGACAGTGAACCGTCCGGACGGCTGGCGTTGTCAATGCGGCAGTTAAAGCTTGATATCGGATTATATATAGGAAAAAATATCCGGTTGTATTATCAGACTCCCGGTTGTAAGGATGAACCGGTCTGCGCATTTGTGGCGGACTTTCAGAAAGATGACATGAACGGAAGTGCGATTTGCGACCTGCTTCTTTATGAGAACTTCAGTCCGGAAAAGATGAACGGTTTTGTAATGGATGCCATACATGGGTAATAAGAAAAACTTTATACCGGCACTTGTGCATTAATGCTCCCGCTTCATTCCCCATACCAAAAGCCATTTTTATTCAATGGAAGATAATAAAAATGGCTTTTGATATAAACAGAATTTTAAATTATATCAGAACCCGTTTCCTGCTGCATCTTACGCTCCTTCTTTTTCTCTTTTTGCAGCTTTTTCTTAGCCTCCATTTCCGCCATGATCTGTTTCAGAGGCTTGACCGTTTCCGGTTCCTCACGTTTGAACCGCTTGAAATAGATACTTTCGATAAACTGTGGAAGCGGAGCTTTCCAGACCTCTTGCCTGTGGTTGTCTATCTTGCCGAGCTTGTCGGGATTCAGACCCAATTCACGGGCCATCTGCACCTGCCTGTCTGAAAGGCGGTGACGCTTCTGCGCCACCAGCCATTTTTCTAATATCGCTTTTGTCACTGCCATCGTTCATTTTTTTGCAAAGATAGAATTTTGCATTGATTTCTCTTAAATACTTGTTTGTCAGCATTACCTTATAGTCCATAATATATAAGTGCCAATATTGGCAGAAATTTAATATGACGATGGAAATAAAAAGAGACAGTTGGGATATATATAAATTTCCAAAAACAGGAAAAGGCACACCGATATCACATCGACATGCCTTCTGAAAAATATGACAACAAAGAAGCAATTAAACAAATTCATTTATATCGAATGCCCCTGTCTCATTTTTTGTATTATCCATTTCTGAAATTTGTGAGTCATCACAAAGCATACTATCAATAAGATTTCCTATCTTCTTTTTAATAGCGGTTTCTTTCCGCATAATTCTGATGATTTCTTCTTCAGATAGATAGATGCGTGGGGCACGAATTGCAGGATTTCTTTTTATGCCAAAAGATTCTGCTTCTGACTTCGGCATTGCTTGTTGTTTTTTGTTTTTCACATTCGATTCCATATTTACATGTATTTATTCCAATCAATTCTAATCTGTTCCAAAGATTGTTTTGGCGCCTCTTTTCCATTTGGCATATTTTCCTTAAGCAGTTTTTCCAATTGGCTTTGAGTACTCAATTCGGTTGCAAAGAACCTGAACAGGTCTGTATCCTGAAGTTGGTACAGGGTTTCGGCTGCATTTCGGATTTTCTTTCTGTCATCCGTCCCCAAAATAAGTACATCAGCGACATTGTTCAATTCTTCAAAAGTCAGTGCCCTTGAAAAATCCGGGTCAGGAACACACCCGTCATTTGACATAAGTTCCCGTTTTTCCGATTCTGTCAGTCCCTTTTGTGAAGAGAAACCATCTATCACATCATCCGGATCTATATCCTCATCTTCCTCTATAGGCTCTTTCTTCATAGGTTCAGAACGTGTGGGAGTTTTTCTCGCCATGTCCGGGTCTTCAAGATAGACTATTTTTGTCTTTCCGATTACTTCATTGTACTCGTCCAGTGGATTCGGCTGCGTTTCGGTTTTCTCTTCATGCCCGACTTTAAGGATATCCTTCTCCGCTTGTGCAATCCACGCTTCAGCCTTGTCCAGTCTTGCCCTATACCGGGCTTTCCTTGCTTTTTCCGCCATCCGCTTTTTGCGTGATTTCCATAACCGGATACGTGCAATACGCATATGACGAAGCTGACTATCCCAAAAATTATAAACTCTCGGACTGAAAATGAACATCCATACCTTATATAATATGTAGGTTGCCGACATGGCTTTTACTGAAAAATAAATTAATGTTGTTTCCATGACTATTGAATTTTAGGGGGTGAAAAACGGTCTTTATACATTCGGGTGATTTCCTCGATGTTGAGTTCTATATGCTCAGCGATGATGTTACTGATATAGCTCGCAATACTTACTTCGGGAGCTATCACATGGAGATAATTCTTTATCTCGTCGTACAGCTTGCGGTTCAGGTACACCTGGATGCGTCCTGGCATGGGGGTATTCACCAGATACTTCTGACGAAAGTTACTGTCACATTCGGGCATATTGCAAGGTTTGGGATTTTTCCGGGCAGTTCCTTTTTCCGTATCCTGCCTTTCATTGTTTTCCTCTTCCGGAACCTCAACCACTATGATATCCTCGTTCTCGATGGCATCAGGAATGTCACCGACCATATACCCCCTGATTTTTTCTTCATTCACTTTTACAATTTTCTTTGCCATATCTCAATTACAGGTTAAATTTTACAATCAGTTCGTTTGCCAATTCCTGCAATCCGCTGCCTTTAAGCTGTCCTGCCGGCGGTGGAAGGAGCGAGCAGCGGAAATAGGTACGTGTCCGCGATGAGAGTTCCTTGTCATAGCGACAGAGATCGGGAATCATTGAATCCAGAATTTTCAACCCCTGTTTCTTCATCAGTGCCATATAATTGTCAAGCACTTCGGTATTGCTTCTTTTCTTTACCTTGGTCCAGAACAGGAACACGTCTTTCAAGGGAATGTTCTTCCGGTTTTCCGCACATTTCATAACACTTTTGGCAAAGACAAAACTGCTGTCCATAACGAAATTGTCAGCGGCAATGGGGGTCAATACATAATCCACATTGAAAATGGTCTGCAAAACGCCGGATATGTCCATAGACCCCGGCAAATCTATGAAAACGATATCAAAATCTGCTTTTGCCGCCAACTCTCCGGCCACCTGGCGTGCATTCTCCGGCTTTGCCTGCCTGATAGGATAAATCCTGCATCCCCTGAGCCTCTGTTCCTCCAGCAACACCATGTACTTCTTGTTTATCTCCACCATCTCCATGTCCCGTTCCCTCAGATTGAACAGGCTGCGCTGGGTGGCGTCACAATCAACGATAGCCACATTCTTGCCCATCGAATAATTCAGGAGACTGGCAAGTGTTACCAACATTGTACTTTTGCCGACCCCACCTTTCTGGTTGCTGACCGCAACGAATAACGGATTCTTCTTCATAACTGAACTTTTTTAATGGTTTATTACACTATTGTTTTACTTGTCTGTTGTTTGCTTTGTGACAAGGTTTGTTAGTGATATGGTTACTTTGTGCTCACCAACCGGCAAACCGACCAACCGATAGTTATCTGCCCCAACAAAGCAAGTAAACAATCACTGCCCACCTGTTGCAACAAGTGTTTTCGCTAACCGACAATACAACGGACAGCCACTTGATTATTGGTTTGTTTTACCGTTCACGCTGCAAATAAAAGGGTATTTTTTCATACCTGCACTATGTTTTAAGGGAGGTGACGACCTGTGTCATCATTTGTCATCACGTTACATATAACCCGCTATTTTACAATAGGATAAACCGCCATAACTTTGCACCGGCAACGGAACGGATACCGCTGCGGAGGTTTCCCGAAGCCGAAGAATGAGGCTGAAGGTCAAAACTTAATTTGACGAAGGAAAATTCATGTTCAAGCGAACATAGCAAGTTGTGTTTTGAGGCACCCGAAATAAATTCGGGCACTCAAAACAACTTGCCACTCGCCTGACGGCTCGGGGAGGATTCACTCCAAAGTCGTGAATCCGGGGCCGGAAGATTAGAAACTGAAAATATCAATGCGTATGGAAGAAAACAAGAAGAAAAACTCAAGAAAAAGCGCAGGCAGGAAACCAAAATCCGACCCTGCCGTGCATCGTTATGTGGTACGGTTGAACTCGGAAGAGAACGGACGTTTTGATATTCAATTCCAAAAATCAGGATTGAAAGAACGCTCCAAGTTTATCAAGACAATGATTTTCGGCAAGGAAATCAAGGTGGTGAGAATAGACAAGGCGACGATGGATTATTATATCCGCCTGACCAATTTCTACCACCAATTCCAGAGTATCGGCAACAACTACAACCAGACGGTGAAAGCCGTAAAGACAAATTTCGGGGAGAAACGGGCTTTCGTCCTGCTCCGTAATCTGGAAAAAGCAACAATAGACTTAGTGTTGCTGAGCAAGCGGATTATCATGCTGACCCGTGAGTTTGAAGAAAACTATCTGATAAAACAACGGAAGGAGGAGGAAAATGGTGGCTAAAATCAACAGAGGTGCTTCGCTCTACGGTGCAATCATCTACAACCTGCAGAAAGTGAACGACAATACAGCCCGCATCATTTACGGGAACCGCATGATTGCCAATGTGTCGGGGAACACGGAGCGTGTCATGCAACAGACCCTGTGGGCGTTTGACAACTACCTGCTTGCCAACAAGAATACAGAAAAGCCAGTCCTGCATATATCGTTGAACCCTTCTTTGGACGACCGGCTCACGGATTTGCAATTCACGGAACTGGCCAGGGAGTATATGCAGCGAATGGGCTATGGCAACCAGCCTTACATTGTATATATGCACGAGGACATAGACCGGAGGCATATCCATATCGTTTCCACCTGCGTGAACGAAAAAGGTGAAAAGATAGACGACGCCTACGAGTGGAACCGCTCGATGAAAGCCTGCCGGGAACTGGAAAAGAAATTCGGGTTGAAACAGGTGGATGACAAGCGCAAGGAACTATTGGAGCCGTATCTGAAAAAGGCTGACTACCAAAATGGTGATGTGAAGCGGCAGGTTTCCAATATCGTCAAGAGTGTATTCTCCACTTATCGTTTCCAGTCTTTCGGCGAGTACAGCGCCTTGCTCTCCTGTTTCAATATCGAGGCGAAACAAGTAAAAGGCGAATTTGAAGGAACACCCTATAATGGAATTGTCTATACGATGACCGATGATAGTGGCAAGCCGATATGTACGCCCGTCAAATCTTCTCTTATCGAAAAACGCTACGGCTACGAGGGATTGGAAAAGCGTATCGGGTACAACGCCCGTGAATACAAGAACAAGAAATGGCAACCGAAGATACGGAACGAAGTGGCGCTTGCCATGCACGGATGCCGTGGAAACAAGGAGGAGTTCACCCGTTTGCTCGCCGGGAAAGGTATTGATGTGGTATTCCGTGAAAATGATGAAGGACGTATCTATGGCGCAACTTTCATCGACCATAAGAACCGTGAGGTATATAACGGTTCCCGACTTGGAAAAGAGTTTTCGGCAAACGCTTTTGAGCGGCTGTTTAACAGTCCGACCAATATGCCTGACTTGGATATGCCAATGCCTGCTCTTAATCGGCAAGGCGTTTTCTCCTCCGAAATGGAAAGCTCCATCGAACAGGCTTTCGGAATCTTCGGCATTGACGCCAACGGTCCCGACCCGCAGGAAGAGGCGCTTGCCCGCAGGCTGCAACGCAAGAAGAAAAAGAAACGCCGTTCCCGCGGAATATCCTGATTACAGATTTTATAAACCATTAAAACTATATTCATTATGCAACAAGAAGATGATTTGAGGGGACTGGCCAAGGTCATGGAGTTCATGCGTGCCATATCCATCGTGTTTATTGTCATCCACGTCTATTGGTACTGCTACCGTTCATTCGTGGATATGGGTATCAATATCGGGGTAGTCGACAGGATACTCCTGAATTTCCAGAGGACAGCGGGGCTTTTCAGCAACCTGCTCATCACAAAAGTATTTGCCGTCATATTCCTTGCCCTCTCGTGTTTGGGAACAAAAGGCGTAAAGAATCAGAAGATGACATGGCAGAAAATATATGCCTCTTTCCTTGCCGGATTGGTGCTGTTTTTCATGAACTGGTGGATGCTCGACCTGCCGTTCAGTCCGATGGTCAATGCCACCTTGTACACGGCAACACTTACAGCCGGGTATATCCTGTTGTTGATGTCCGGCGTGTGGATAAGCCGGATGCTGAAACACAACCTCATGGAAGATGTATTCAATACCGCCAACGAGAGTTTCATGCAGGAGACACGGCTCATGGAGAACGAGTATTCCGTCAACCTGCCGACAAAGTTCGTCTATCAAGGCAGGGAATGGAACGGATGGATTAATGTTGTAAATGTTTTTCGTGCGTCCATCGTGCTTGGAACTCCCGGCTCGGGTAAGAGCTACGCAGTGGTAAACAACTACATAAAACAGCAGATTGAAAAATCCTTCGCCATGTATATTTACGATTATAAGTTTCCAGATTTGTCCGAAATTGCTTATAACCATCTACTTAAACACACTCAGAATTACAAAGTGAAGCCGGAATTTTATGTCATCAATTTCGATGATCCGCGACGTTCGCACAGGTGCAATCCCATCAACCCGAAATTCATGGCGGACATCTCGGATGCCTACGAATCTGCCTACACGATTATGCTCAATTTGAACAAGACCTGGGTGTGACCTGTAAAGTCGCGTAATTGATTGTTAAACAGTGATATTAGTTG
>NZ_QTNF01000049.1:0-36470 GCF_003603455.1 Bacteroides sp. AM37-9
TGCATGAAGGGAATTGACTAAACTTAATCCCCCAAGAATTACAACTGAGCCAATGATTATCGGGTGAGCCATTACAACTGAGCCAGTATAGGTGCTTGTAGATGCAAAAAGTAAGGTAATAAAAAATCCCTTGAACTTCAAAAGTTCAAGGGATTTTTTATTACCGAATCGATTGTGGTGCCACCAGGAATCGAACCGGGGACACAAGGATTTTCAGTCCTTTGCTCTACCAACTGAGCTATGGCACCTTGTGGTTGTTCGGTCCGGTAATATCTCTTTTGCGGTTGCAAAGGTAGTGAAACTTTTGGATTCTGCAAGCCTTCTGGAAATAAAAAACACTGATAAAAAGCTAGTTTGCTTATTATCAGTGTTGTATGGAATGAAAAATATTTCAGAAAAGTGATAGAAACTATTGTTTATTCTCCTTCAATGGATTCCATCCTTGTGCTTTCAATTCAAATTCTTGGCCGTCACGGGTAATCAATGCACAGCCAAGTTCGGGTTTGGTGATATGTCCGATGAGGCGCACTCCTTCCATTTGTGATACTTTCTCATGATCGGCGATAGAAACGGTAAAGAGTAGCTCATAATCTTCTCCGCCATTCAAGGCGCAAGTCGTCAGATTCATGTTAAACTCCTCAGCCATAACAGCCGTCTGATAATCAATTGGAATATGTTCTTCGTACACGCGGCAACCGGCATTGCTTTGTTTGCAGATATGCATCAATTCTGATGACAGACCGTCAGATATGTCCATCATAGAGGTTGGGACAATATTGGCGGCAGCTAGTTTCTCAATGATATCCTTACGTGCTTCCGGTTTTAACTGGCGTTCTAACAAGTACTCTTTGCCGGTGAAGTCCGGTTGAATGTCTTTGTCACCTTTTAGTACGACTTTCTCACGTTCCAATAGTTGTAAACCCATATAAGCTGCTCCCAGATCACCGCTGACGCAGACCAGGTCGGTTTCTTTTGCTCCATTACGGTAAACCACTTTATCCTTATCAGCATCGCCGATACAAGTGATGCTGATAGCAAGCCCTGTAAGGGAGGAAGTTGTATCACCTCCCACAATGTCGACATTATATTGCTGGCAAGCCAGACGAATACCGGAATAAAGCTCGTCCATATCCTCTACGCTGAAACGCTTGGAAAGGCCAAGAGATACCGTAATCTGCCGGGGAGTGCCGTTCATGGCATAAATATCGGAGAAATTAACTACTGCTGATTTATATCCCAAATGTTTCAAGGGAACATAAGTCAGATCAAAATGTACACCTTCCATAAGCAGGTCGGTTGTTACCAATATTTGCTTTTCTGAAGGGTAGGAGAGAACGGCGGCATCGTCGCCCACTCCATATTTACTGGATTCGTTTTCTAGTTTGATTCCCTCGGTGAGGCGGTCGATCAGACCAAACTCACCGAGAGATGCTATTTCAGTTCTCATAAATCGGGGTGATTGTTTAGGCACGGTTGATAAGTTCGCGCATGATCGTTGTCATTTTCGGTTGAGCGGCATCGGCTGCTTTCTGAACTTCTTCGTGCGTTACTTCTACGATTTTTCCTTCTACTCCCAAGTCGGTAATGACGGAAATACCAAATACTTTGATACCACAATGGTTGGCTACAATTACTTCCGGAACGGTAGACATACCAACAGCGTCGGCACCAAGGATATGGAATAGTTTATATTCGGCAGGAGTTTCGAAAGTAGGACCTTGTGTACCGATATACACTCCGTGTTGTACTTTGATTCCTTTTTCTTTGGCAATCTCGTCAGCTTTACAAATCAGTTCCTTGCTGTATGCTTCGCTCATATCCGGGAAACGAGGACCGTATGGGATATTTTTTCCACGAAGCGGATGTTCGGGGAAATAGTTGATATGGTCGGTGATAATCATCAAATCACCGATTTCGAAGTCTGCATTTGTTCCGCCACTGGCGTTGGATACAAACAAGGTTTTGATTCCTAATTCGCGCATCACACGTACAGGGAAAGTCACTTCTTTCATCGAATAACCCTCGTAATAGTGGAAGCGTCCTTGCATAGCCATGATATCCTTATTGCCTAGTTTGCCGAAAATCAGCTTACCGCTATGACCTTCGACGGTAGATACCGGGAAGTTCGGGATATCCGAATACTTTATTTCATACTTCTCGGTGATTTCGTTTGCCAAACTGCCAAGTCCGGTACCAAGTATAATGGCTGTTTCCGGGCTGGTGTGCATCTTACCTTTCAGATAAGCTGCGGTTTCTTGTATTTTCTCTAACATAGTCAATAATATGTTGGTTAAATTTATCTTGTTGATTCTGTAATATTTCTATTTCAATAGGCAAGGCATAGATAAATGGTTTCAATTCCTTGTCCAAAGCCGGATGGTTAATCAGGCGTGTTGCATCTTTTTCGGTAGTAATAATCAACCGGCGTTCTCCTTTCAGCCTATGAAACCGTTCTTTGATAAGCTGGATATCCCGATGGCTGAAATTGTGATGATCGTCAAACGATAGCAAATCTATTTGTTGGGTGCAATCTTTCAGCCTTTCAAGAATGGGAGTCGGTGAGGCAATTCCGGTCATCAATAATATATCTGTATTTGTCAGCGAGGACAAAGCAATCTCATTGTTTGCCGAAGGGGTATCTGTGTCCGGAACCATTATAGGAAACACCGGTTGCAGGTTACCATACCGGAACGATGAGAAGAATAACTGTTGATATGGATAAAGGTTCAGTCGTTTCGTGATGATATTATAATCAATAGGCTTGATGTCCTGCGGACATTTGGTGACAATAACGATTTGTGCCCGGTTTTTGCCGTTAATTGGCTCACGGAGTCGTCCTGCGGGGAGCAAAGTGTCGTCACAGAACAGCCGGTGATAATCCGTTAACAGAATACTTAATCCCGGTTTGACATATCGGTGCTGGAAAGCGTCATCCAACAGGATAACATCTATTGAAGGCTTTTGCAGTGCAAGCAGCTTTTCTATGCCATGACAACGCTTTTCGTCGACAGCTACTGTGACAGACGGGAATTTTTGATGCATCTGGTACGGTTCGTCGCCAATGCTTCTTGCCGTACTTTCCGGAGTAGCCAGCACATAGCCTTTCGTATGCCGTTTGTATCCCCGGCTTAATACAGCTACATTATATTGATTACAAAGAGACTTTATCAGATATTCAGTGTGCGGAGTTTTCCCTGTTCCTCCAACAGCGAGATTGCCTACGCTGATGATAGGTATATCAAAACTCTTTGATTGGAGCACTTCCCAGTCAAAGAGTTTATTTCTCATCATTACCGCTGCTCCGTAGAGCCAGGAGGCAGGGTAGAGCCACTTATGTATCTTGATAAAGTGTTCGTCCATGTATGGCAGTTTATTTAATATTCAGTTCGAACGGAATACGAGCCTGAATCATGGATTGTTCTTGCAGATTTTTCAGTAAACCGAATTGTTGGTAGAACTCACCTAACTTACTTTTCAGCAATTGTGATTCTACGTAATTCGTCGGTTTCGTATCAAGCAGGGAAGAAAAGAAATCTTGTTTTGCAGGATAAGAAACAATGGTGTAGCCCTCGATACCGGCTTTTGCCACGGCAATATCCAATGCCTTGTCAATGCCGCCTAACTCGTCTACTAGTCCTAACTTTTTAGCTGTTTCTCCGGTCCATACACGGCCTTCGGCAATCTTTTCGATCGCTTCCTTTGTCATGTGGCGTCCTTCAGCACAACGGCTGACAAAGGTGTCGTATCCTTCGGTAATCATCATTTGAAGCAAGGATCTTTCATCCTCGTTGAACGGGCGCATGATATTCCCGAAATCAGCATATTTATTCGTCTTAACTACATCATAACTTAAACCGATTTTATCAGTCAATCCTTTTACATTGGGAATGATACCGAATATTCCGATAGACCCAGTCAGGGTAGTAGGCTCTGCAACAATCGTGTCGGCAACGCAAGAAATATAGTAACCTCCTGACGCGGCATAATCCCCCATAGAGACAATGACCGGTTTCTTTGTTTTCAACTCTTTCACTGCATGCCAGATTTGTTCTGAAGCAAAAGCACTTCCCCCCGGAGAATTGACACGAAGTACAACAGCTTTCACATCATTATCATCTTTCAATTTGCGCAGGTCACGAATGACTTTCGAACCAACAATTCCGTCCTCGGAAGTTGCGGAGCTCGGATAGTCTGTAATTTCACCGGATGCATAATAAACAGCTACGATATTGCCGCTTTTGTCTTTGGGTACATTCTTCTTTACGTTCATCATGTCGCTTAATCCTACTATCGGGAGATTGTCATCCTCATCTATCTCTACCAGTTTTTTAAGATAATTGCGCACATCATTGCGATAAATCAAGGTATCAGCCAATCCGCATTTTACACTTTCTTCTGACGGATAGAACATTAACATACGATCGGCATAAACATTCAGAGAATCTACTGGAATATTGCGGGAAGCAGAAACCCCCTCCGTCACCTGGCCCCAGATGGAAGTGATAAATGCTGTCACTTGTTCGCGATTGGCAGGGCTCATCTCTGTTGCAATAAACGGTTCCACGGCAGATTTGTAAGTTCCCACCTTGAACACCTGCATCTCAACTCCTATTTTTTGTAGCAGGTCTTTGTAGAATAGGGGAGCGGAAGCGATACCTCTCCATTCAATCATTCCTTTGGGATTGAGCAGCACCTTATCGGCTGCGCTGGAAAGATAATAAAGCCCCTGCGTATAGGAGTCGGCATAAGCAATGACGAACTTTCCACTCTCCTTGAAATCGAGCAGTGCGTTACGGATTTCTTGTAAGGAGGCATAGGAGGTACCTAATGAACTCGCTTGCAAATAAATCCCTTTGATATTTTCGTTTTCTTTAGCCTTCTGGATGGAAGAGAGAATATCGTCCAGTCCGTACGTGTTAGATCCGTCACCAAACAACTGTGATAAAATACCTAGCGGATCTTCTTGCGTACGTTCAACTAACGTTCCGTTTAAGTCGAGCATCATTACGGAATTCTTTTTTACGATTGTTTCCGTGTCCGAAGCGGACATGATGCCAAACAGCGTTACCATGCTGATTATAAATAATACAATACTTGACAAAATGATACCTGTCACCGTGGCAAGTGTAAATTTCAAGAAATCTTTCATTATACTTATTGTTTTTGCGTCAGCTTGTTATTAAGCTAACAAAGATAAATAATTGAGTTGATATTTATTCAATAAGTCGTACGAATTTTTGTTTTATCACAGCGAATCGATATAAATAGAAGCTTCTTTCCTGTAAGATTTAAGTATATTTGTCTGTATCTAATCCTTTTAAATGAGAAGAATTCTCTAATTTTGTGGCACAACTATTATCGTGAAAAATTAAATAAATATCAGCATATGTAATGCGACATTAACTTAACATTATATTTACCATGAAAAGAAAAACCCCTTTTGTGGCTGCAGCTTTAGCAGCAGGCTTGTTCTTCTATTCTTCCTGTACTCCGACTGAAACAGCGGAAACAAAGGATTATACTCAATACGTTAATACCTTTATCGGTGCTGCTGATAATGGTCATACATTTCCAGGCGCGTGTTATCCTTTCGGTATGATCCAGACCAGTCCTGTGACGGGAGCAGTTGGTTGGCGCTATTGTTCTGAATATGTTTATGAGGATTCCCTGATTTGGGGATTTACTCAAACACATCTGAATGGAACGGGATGTATGGATTTAGGTGATATTTTGGTGATGCCGGTCACTGGCACACGTGCCCGTGCGTGGGATGCTTATCGTAGTCATTTTTCTAAAGATAAAGAAGCGGCTACTCCGGGATATTACACCGCAGAGCTCTCTGATCCACAGGTAAAAGCAGAACTGACTGCCTCTATCCATGCTGCCCTTCACCGCTATACTTATCACAAGGCTGATTCTGCCTCTATATTGATTGACTTGCAACATGGCCCTGCATGGAGAGAAGAACAATATCATTCACAAGTCAACAGTTGTGAAGTGAACTGGGAAGATGCTCAAACACTGACAGGACATGTCAATAACACGGTATGGGTCAACCAGGATTATTTCTTTGTGATGAAATTCAACCGTCCGGTAGTCGATTCACTTTATCTTCCGATGGGCGAAACAGAAAAAGGAAAACGCATCATTGCCTCTTTTGATATGCAGCCGGGAGACGAACTGATGATGAAAGTGGCTCTTTCCACCACCAGCATAGACGGGGCTAAAAAGAATCTGGAAGCAGAAATTCCTGCCTGGGATTTTGAAGGAGTAAGAGCTACCGCCCACAATGAATGGAATAACTATTTGAGCCGTATTGAAATAGAGGGTACCGATGATGAAAAGACAAATTTCTATACTTGTTTCTACCACGCATTGATTCAGCCTAATCAAATTTCGGACGTAGACGGTATGTATCGTAATGCCGCCGACTCTATTGTAAAAGCCGGAACTGGAACCTTCTATTCTACATTCTCTTTGTGGGATACTTACCGTGCCGCTCATCCATTTTATACATTGGTGATTCCCGAACGTGTGGACGGTTTTGTGAATTCTCTCATCGAACAGGGTGAAGTGCAAGGCTTCCTGCCTATTTGGGGATTATGGGGAAAAGAGAATTTCTGTATGATTGGTAATCATGGCGTATCAGTCATTGCCGAGGCTTATCGCAAAGGATTCCGTGGCTTTGACGCTGAACGTGCTTTCAATATAATAAAGAAGACGCAGACCGTATCTCATCCGTTGAAGTCTGATTGGGAGGTTTATACGAAATATGGTTATTTCCCGACAGACCTGATAAAAGCAGAATCTGTATCTTCCACTTTAGAATCTGTATATGATGATTATGCTGCTGCCGATATGGCACGTCGTATGGGTAAAGAGGAAGATGCCGCTTATTTTGCGAAACGTGCTGACTATTATAAGAATCTTTTCGATCCGGAGACGAAGTTCATGCGTCCGCGCAAAGCTGACGGAACTTGGAAAGCTCCGTTTAACCCAAGTGCGTTGGCACATTCTGAAAGTGTCGGTGGAGATTATACGGAAGGAAATGCATGGCAATATACTTGGCATGTACAACATGATGTTCCAGGATTAATCCAGTTGTTTGGGGGAGAAAAACCTTTCTTGAATAAATTAGACTCATTGTTTACGGTTAAGCTAGAAGGTGAAAGTTTAGCAGATGTTACTGGATTAATCGGGCAATATGCTCATGGAAATGAACCAAGCCATCATGTGACTTATTTGTATGCACTGGCTGGTCGTCCGGAACGTACACAGGAATTGGTTCGTGAAATATTTGATACTCAATACAAAAACAAACCCGACGGACTTTGCGGAAATGATGATTGCGGACAGATGTCTGCCTGGTATATGCTTAGTGCGATGGGATTCTATCCGGTAGATCCGGTAAGTGCGGAATATGTATTCGGTGCCCCACAGTTGCCGAAGATGACTTTGCATCTGGCCGATGGCAAGACTTTCACGATTATTGCGGAGAATTTGTCGAAAGAACATAAATATGTAGATAGTATTACATTGAATGGCGAACCATATACGAAGAAAACAATCTCGCATGAAGATATTGTAAAAGGTGGTACATTGGTGTATAAGATGAAGTAATAAATTCGTTTTTGGTAAAATCGATAGGCAGTCTTTTATGGACTGCCTTTTTTATTTGGATATTTTTGTTATAAAGGTGTAAGACGCAGATTGTAAAATGCAATGATAATTGAGCGCTATAAATATGATATGTAGATGCTTCAGGGGCTGGAGGTATGACATTTTTATTCTGTACTATCTACTTTTTAGTCATTTTATAACTAGAAAATATATAGAGTAATAGATTGATTTGAGGTAGCTTGATGAAGATAGTGGGGGTGTTTTTTTGTTCGATTTGCGTAAAATCAGAATATTTTTGTGTATGTTTGCATCTCTAGTATTTCTAGCATTGAAGAACACAAATTTTGTATTTAAAAAGTAGAAATTATATTATGCAGCGAAGTGTCTATATTTTGATAATGCTTTTATTTGTCGGTAATTATGCTGCTTGGGGAAATCCTGTTAATTTTGCTTCAACGAGATATGGGTTAACATTTCGTTCTCATACAGTTAATCAAGATGAAAGAACTAGTCTTGATTTGTCTCCTGAAGAATCTTTTAATTTGAAGTCAGGCTTTTCAATGAGTTTTGATTTAAAATTGTTTGAAGCTAACCTGACTTATGGTTATGTTTTTCGTATTATATTGGATGAAATATCAAGTTTTGATTTAGTAACTAATTTGAATACGGAGAAATTGAATTATGTATTGAGTGAATCTGGTCGTATTTTGAAGAATTGCGAATTTCAGTGCAACAAAGATAGTGTTACAGACCGTTGGATGAAGATTAGAATCGACGTTGATGAGAATGGTATTCGATGTATGGTTGACTCTACAATGAAAATTATTTCTCATCAATTGGAAGGCTTTGAAAATGTTAAAATTTCTTTTGGAAAGAACAGATACTCTGTTTTTTATACAACAGACGTGCCTCCTATAGCTATTCGAGATTTGAGATTGTATAATAATGAAGGCGAACTTATTCATTATTGGAGAATGCAACAACACAACAGAGATGAAGTCTTTGATTTAATAGGTGGTAAGAGGGCCGTAGTGGAAAATGGTATTTGGGATATTGATGACCATGTGAAATGGAAACATTGTATCTCAATTCCTTTTTCGGAAAAAAACGTCCAAATAGCTTGTGATAAGGAAGATGGTATCATCTTTATAGCTAGTGATAAATATATATATAAGTATAATATTAAAAGTGATCAGATTGAAAAAATGGAGGTCAAGAAAGGACAACCCTATAAAGCTGGGGGAAGCCAATTGATCTACGATAGAGTGAAACACCGATTAATCTCTTATAGTATTTTAAATGATAGTCTTATCTTTTTTAATTTTAATAATGGGGAATGGCCTAATCATCCTACTGAAAAATTAGCAGTTATTCAACAGCATAATCGTTTTGTGGATCCAGTAACAAATACTCTCGTTGTTTTTGGGGGGTATGGGAATCATACATATAATGCAGAACTGGCGATACATGATTTGGATGGTTGCAAATGGAAAATTGATACCATAAGCTCTTTGTTGTCACCGAGATATTTAAGTTCTATAGGGAACATGGGTAATGGAAAGTTTCTATTAATGGGAGGATATGGCAGTGTGTCTGGGAAACAGGAAGAGTTTCCTAAAAATTTGCATGATTTATATTTAATCGATTATAGAAATTTATCTTGTCAGAAATTAACAGAGTTCCCTGTAGAAGGTCCAATCGTTTATTCTAATTCAATGGTGATTGATTCATTAAACAACAATTTTTATACTCTTAAATTTTTTAATGATAGGTTTCATTCTTTTTTATCTCTTTTTTCTGTGGACTTAAGAACTTTTGAGCGGAAATCCTTTGCTGACTCTATTCCATATAACTTTTTGGATTCAGAATCTTTTTGTGATATTTTTCTGAATAAATCAACAAATAACCTTTGTTCAATCTTATTGCAGGAAAAAGAATCGGGATTTTACTCTGTTGATGTATACTCTCTGTCTTATCCTCCTCTAAATTGGACAGATATTTTGCAAGATAAATATCTGGATAATGAGGTTGATTCTAAAAGATTTGTATATTTATTATTAGCAGGAATAGGAGTATGTTTAATTTTGTTACTTACTTTCTTTTTTAGGTCTAAAAAGAAAGTAAGTAACATAACCACATCTAACTTATCTGATAAAAATACAATCGGTCTAATAAATAGAAAGCAGTTTTCTGCTATTTATTTGTTGGGAGGATTGCAAATTTTTGATAGTAATGGGAATGATATTACTCAGAAATTTACTCCTGTAATTCGTCAGATGTTCTTGTTTATTTTACTGAATTTTATTCAGAATGGAAAGGGGATAACTTCAGAACGTTTAGATGAAACTTTTTGGTCTGGTATGGATAAAGATAGCGCTTCTAACAATAGGAATGTCAATATACGTAAGTTGAGATTATTATTGAAAGAAATTGGTGATATAACGTTGAAAAATGAAAAAAGTTATTGGCTTTTGGATATTGGTGGCGAGGTGTTTATAGATTATGCGACGATAATATCGCTTTTATTGGAAGATAAATTATCTTCCAATTTTGATAGTAGAAGGTTTGCTAAAATTTTGGAATTGGCATCTCAGGGAATCTTATTGCCTAATATGATAACTGATTGGATCGATCATTATAAATCAGAATATTCAGGGAAGATTATAAATTTCCTATTGGAAAAGTCTAAAACAGTAGAAGTACAAAGAGATTTGGTTTCTATGCAAAAAATTGCTGATGTTGTTTTGCTACATGATGATATAGATGAGGAAGCTATCCGATTAAAATGCATTGCTTTATATAAATTGGGACAAAAAGGTTTGTCCAAAAGCCGTTTTGAGAAATTTAGGTCGGACTATCATCATTTATTAAATGAGTATCCTCCTTTTACGTATGAAGAGCTGATAAAGAAGTTGTAGGGGTATACGATTTTCTTCTTTTCTTTTATATATCTTGTTCTTAATAGGGATATCATGAAACTTTAAGGAATAATTAAGGACTGATTAAGGTTTAATTAATGTCCGGGTTAAGGTTTGGACTATACATTTGTGTGTAGTTTAAATAGGCACATTATATATTTTATCTATTACTATGAAGAATACTAATATTAATGTGAACAGTAAACTTTAAAAATCTAATTTGTCGTCTTATGAATAAAAAGTAGACAGTATGAAAAAAAAATGTTTAATGTTAAAGTTTAATCGCAGAAGTACTTATTTTATTTGCTATCTGTTTGTTAACCTTTGGTTTCCAAATGCTTTTTCGGAAGACAGTATGGGGACAACGTGGATTGGGAGCTCGGGAGTGAGAACGAGTGAGGTTTCTTTGGATGTATTGCAACAAGAAAAGAGAAACATTAAAGGAACAGTTCGTGATGAGGCGGGAGAACCTCTAATAGGAGTATCTATAACGGTATCGAATGCTATGACTGGTACTATTACGGATGCAAATGGAAACTATTCTATTTTAATTACGGGAGGGGAGACTGAACTGAAATTTTCTTATGTAGGATATCAATCTTATACAGTGAAAATCAGTCGTAAAAATGTAATTAATGTAACTTTAAAAGAAGATGTGACATCTTTGCAAGATGTAGTTATTGTGGGCTATTCTTCTCAGAAAAAAGAAACAATAACAGGTGCTATATCTGCAGTCAAAACAAAAGACCTGCTACAATCTCCTCAAGCTAATATCAGTAACTCATTAACGGGACGTATGCCTGGACTCTTATCAGTTCAGCGTAGTGGTGAACCTGGAAAAGATGCGTCTACTTTACGCATTCGTGGTATCGGCTCTTTTGCTACTAGCAATTCTGAAGATTTACAGGCTCCTTTGGTGATGGTTGACGGAATTGAGACGCCTAGTTATAATAATATAGATCCTAATGAAATAGAATCTATTTCTATATTGAAAGATGCTTCGGCTACAGCTGTATATGGTGTACGGGGGGCCAACGGAGTGTTGCTAATAACAACCAAACGTGGAGATATAGGAAAACCCAAAGTCAGTTTATCTTCTAGTGTTTCTATGACTTCTTTTCCGTTTCTTAGGGAAAATATGAATTCATACGAATATACTAGTTCTTTTAATAAGGCGTTAGCTTATGATTCTTATGTGACGGGTGGTTATAATCCCAAGTTTAGTGATGAAGATATAGAATTGTATCGTACAGGTGCAGATCCGATTTTCCATCCTAGTATTGATTGGTATGATGAGATGTTGAAGAAATATTCATGGGAAACACGGACTAACTTAAATATAAGTGGTGGTAGTGAACGTATTAAATATTTCTTCTCACTTGGCTATCTGACTCAAAATGGGATGTATAATACAGATATTTATGACCCGGGATACGATACGCAGATTAAATATCGTAGATATAATATGCGTTCTAATTTTGATATAAATATTACTAAACGTTTAAAAGCCAGTTTCGATGTTTCTGCTCAATTGGATGACAGGCGTTATCCTAACTGGGACACTCCTCTGTTCATGGAAATGTTATCATCTACCTTACCTTATATTACTCCTGGTATAATTGATAATAAGATTGTGGTTATGCCTCGTCAAACAAATGTTTCTTTTTCACCATATGCAGCTTTTAATAGTGGGTGGCATAAAGATTTTGGAAATAATCTGAATGGTTCACTGCGTTTGACATATGATCTTGGTTTTATAACTAAGGGACTTAATGCGCGTGGAGTAATTTCTTATAAGAATTATAATACTCAATCACAACGTTATAATGAAACGGGGATATCTTATGAAGCTTTGAACATAAAAAATGAAGAGACTGGAGAATCTTATGTATTAATGCCAATGGGAGAACCAAGTCAAATGCAATTCTCGGAAGGAGTTACAAAGAACCATAGGGTTTATATTGAATTTGGTTTAGAATACGCACGAACATTTAAAAATCATAATATCACTGCCCTCTTACTTTATAACCAAAGTAAATATTATGATCCTGATTTGGAATTCCTAATACCTAATGGTTATCAGGGCATTGTAGGACGTATTACTTATAATTTTAAAAGTCGATATTTGGCCGAATTTAATATTGGGTATAATGGAACAGAGAATTTTGCACCAGGAAAGCGATTTGGTGTATTTCCAGCCTACTCATTAGGATGGGTTGTAACAGAAGAAAGTTTCTTCCCACGAAATCAATATTTGACATTTATGAAAATTAGAGGTTCGTATGGAGTGGTTGGTAATGATAAGATAGGAGGGGACCGGTTTTTATATAGGCCAACGTCTTATTCATATGGTGGAAAGTATCATTGGGGAGAAGATGGTTCCACCTATCAGGCATACCAAGGAGCTTATGAGGGTAAATTGGGAAATCCTGATTTGACTTGGGAAAAAGCCCATAAAATGAATATTGGAGCCGATATCAAGTTTTTGAATGATCATCTTTCCTTTTCTTTTGATTATTTTCAGGAAAGAAGAAGTAATATTTTAGCTAATCGAGGGACAGTTCCGACAATAGTTGGAGCCAACTTTCCAGCTTATAATTTGGGGAAGATGAAAAATGGTGGTCTTGAATTTGAACTAGCTTATAATAACAAAATCGGGGATTTCAATTACTATGCTAAGGTTAATTATACTTATGCCCACAATGAGATAGAGTATATGGATGAAGCGGTTTGGCCATATGATTATCAATATAGAACAGGACACCGCTTTGGTCAGAATTTTGGCTATGTTGCTGATGGATTGTTTAATTCGTGGGAAGAAGTTAATAATCCTTATCGTCCAGTTTATCAGTGGAATAATAATAAGATTCAGCCTGGTGATATTCGTTATGTAGACATAAATGGAGATGGTAAGATAAATGATCAAGATCAGGTGCCGATTGGATATTCTAACTTTCCAGAAAAAACATTTGGTCTAGTACTAGGTGGCGAATATAAAGGTTTTGATTTTTCAATATTATTTCAGGGGGCGGCAAATGTTTCTACATGGCCTTCTCGTCGTAGTACACAAGGTTTTTATACTAATACTAATGCAGGAAAAGCGTTATTGAAAAGTTGGAGTTTAGAACGGTGGGAAAATGGGCAGGAAATTATTTATCCTCGTATGTCAGCCTCTAATAATGCTCATAACTATGTACAATCTACATATTGGTTGGAAAATGCCAATTACCTACGCTTGAAAAATATGGAGATTGGATATACATTTAGAAATAAAGGTTTACAAAGAATAGGTATTAGTTCGGTTCGATTATATTTGAATGGAAATAACTTATTGACATGGTCTGATTTATATCAGGGGGAAGATCCGGAATTTCCTAATGGAGAAGCTAATAGTGAACCTTACCCTGTTACAAGAGTCTATAATTTGGGATTTAATGTTAACTTCTAAAAAGTTTATATATGAAAAATGCAGCTATTGTAATAGTGACCTCTATAATGTTACTGACTATAGTGTCTTGTGAGGATATGATGGGAGATTTTTTAGAGAAAGCTCCAGGAGTTGATGTCACAGAAGATACAATCTTCTCATCCAGGTCGCAGGTTGAGATGTTCCTGGCTAGTATATATGAATATGGTGTCCATTCCAATTTAGGTTTGGGGAGTCCGGATAATGGTGCTCCGGCCATTGCTAATAGTGCAGGGACGATAGATGCAGGAGCTACAGATGAGGCTGAAGCTTGTGCTAATTGGTATGATCCTCAAAAGTGGAATAACGCCTCTGTTAGTCCTGATAATACGGATGATCCTCGATTTTCACATCGATTTACTGCAATACGAAAAGTGACAGTAATGTTAGATCGGGTAGATGAGGTGCCTGATATAACCAAGGAGTATGCTAATCAACTAAAAGCAGAATCAAAGTTTATCAGAGCATTGAATTATTTTGAAATGTTCAAGCGTTATGGAGGGGTGCCAATTATTGATCATCGTTTACAGTTGGATGAGAATTTGAAAATACCTCGTAGCAGTGTTGAAGATGTAGTTAATTTTATCGTGAAAGATTGTGATGAGGCAATTCCAGATTTGCCAGTCAATCAATTAGGTGCCTTACGAGGTAGAGCTACACGAGGGGCGGCCTTAGCTTTAAAAGCAAGAACTTTACTATATGCAGCGAGTGATTTATTTAATACAGATAAGCCCTATTTAGATTTTGGAACGAATAATAAATTGATATGTTACGGCAATAAGGATAAAGAACGATGGAAGTTGGCAGCAGATGCAGCAAAAAAGGTCTTGGATTGGGCGAAAGAGGCTAACTGTTATTTAATTACTGATCAGGGACTAGATGGTAATTATAAATATTCATGGCAAACCTATGATAATTCAGAAATTATTTTTGCAGAGAAATCAAGTGATGCCATGGGAAAATATACATGGCCTTGGTCTGCTATATCTCCTCCTACTGTTTATCCAGGTAATGCAGGGCAGAGTGGAGTAACTGTGACCTTGAATTTAGTTTCGAAATATGAAGATCGTTTAGGAAACAAGGTAGATTGGAATGGTGGTAATGATTTGCAAGCTAAAATGGCGAGCTTGGATTATCGTTTTTCTCAAACAGTAGTTGGCAATTTAATGAGATGGAATTCAGAGTTTCCTAAATTACAGTTGTGGCAAGATTCGGGTAATGGACCAGGTGCAGATGTTAATACATGTTATGGTGGTTTTTGGCTACATAAACTTTATCCTGAAGAAATCAGTGAATCTGTATGGAGGAAAGTCCCGAATTCCACATTATATCAGTTGAATGAAGCTTATTTGAATTATGCTGAGGCATTAAATGAATATAATGAAGGACCTACTCAAGAGGCCTATGATGCCATTAATACGATTCGTAAACGTTCAGGTCAACCTGATTTGCCAACAGGGTTGGGATATTTAGAGTTTCGTGCCAAAGTGAGAAATGAAAGAGCAATTGAACTTGCTTTTGATGGACATAGATTTTATGATATTCGCCGTTGGATGATAGCAGAAGAGGAAGGTGTTATGCAAGGAGGTATGCTTGGTATTAAAATTTATCAGATACCAGAGAGTACAGAGTACCGTTATGAGCCGTATGTTTTTGAAACTCGCTCATTTAGCCGCAGAATGTACTTGCACCCATTTGGTACAGGTGAAATTAATAAAGGATATTTAATTCAAAATCCTGGTTACTAAATAGTTAAATGTAGCTTAATAGATGAAGATATGAGAAACGATATAAAAAACATCATATATATAAGGAGAATATTATTAGTATCCTTACTATTCGGAATGAATTGTAGCTTTGCTATGGCTCGCACTTTACGAGTTGATACTTTATTACAAAATGACATAAATAAGGTTGCATATGGCATGCAACCTAAATGGATGACAACTGGTGCTGTTTCTTCTGTTAGAGGTAATGAGCTAAAATCATTTGTTCCTAATATTGCCAATATGCTTAACGGACGGATCCCAGGGTTAGTTGTTCAACAATGGGGATGTGAACCGGGAGCGGATTCTCCGGCAATGAATGCTCGTGGTGTAAATACATATGGTTCTGGAACAGGTCTTTTTATTGTGATTGATGGTTTTCAGTCAACAGAAGCTTATTTTCAGCAATTGACTCCACAAGAAATAGAGTCAATAACTTTATTGAAAGATGCTTCTGCTACTGCAATTTATGGATCAAAGGGGGCAAATGGGGTTTTACTGATAACTACTAAACGAGGTACTAGTGATAAGATAAAGATTAATTTTAGTATTCAAAGTGGTTTTCAGCAGCCACTTCGTTTACCAGAGTTTTTAGGAGCTTATGATTATGCGACATTATATAATGAGGCGTTAGTGAATGATGGAAAGTCGCCATTTTATACACCGATGGACTTAGAAGCCTATAAAACGGGTAATGACCCAATTTTTCACCCGGATGTGGACTGGTACGGGACTATTCTAAGGAAGGCTGCTCCTATAACCAATTATAATTTTACAGCGAGTGGAAGTAATGAATACTTTCGATATTTTGTATTGCTCAATGTTCTTGATGATAGGAGCTTATATCGAAAAGCTGGAAATGTTTCAGACTTCTCAAAGAATGGAACATATACCCGTTACAATTTTCGTACAAATATTGATGTGAAATTGTCAAAGCGATTGCAGGGAGCTATAACTCTTGGTGGAACAATTGAAGATAAAACTAATCCTGGGACTAGTGAAAATACTTCAGGGATGTTTGATTTGATGTCTTCTATTGCTCCAAATGCTTTTCCCGTTTATGTATCAACGGGTATGTATGGAGGTAATTCTATGTATTCAAATCCTTTGGGTGATTTGATGCAGACTGGTTATACTTCTTATAATGGTAGATCTTTGCAGGCTATATTTCAACTAAAAGGTGACTTGGGATTTATTACACCTGGATTGAGTGTTAATGGTGCGGTTGGTTTTAATACTTATTTTAAGTCATATTCAAAGAAATCACGTCAATATGCTCGCTATTCAGTTGATCGTGATAATGCCGATGAAATTATTTATACGACCTATGGTCAGAATACTTCTTTAGCTGGAGATGAATCTAGTTCTTCACAATGGAGAGATTATTCTCTGCAGGCTTCATTAAATTATAATCGTACGTTTAACGGACTACATAATATTGATGCTATATATTTAGGATCATATAATGATTATGTTGTGACAGGAACTGATCTTTCCTACAAGAATATTGCTATGGGAGGACGTGTGACTTATTCATACGACAAACGCTATATTGGAGAATTTTCGTTTGGTTACAATGGAACGGAGAATTTTCCCAAAGGACATCGTTTTGGTTTTTTCCCTGCAGGTTCATTAGGATGGATATTATCTAATGAGGCTTTTCTAAAAGGAAATCCGATTCTGAATTATTTGAAGTTGAGAGCTTCTTATGGTATAGTTGGTAATGATAATATTGGAGGCATACGCTATATGTTCGACCAATATTATGATGGATATGGCTATCATCTTGGTAACTCTAATAATGTACAGGATGGTTTAGTTCAGGGGAAACTAGCCAACCCTGATGTCACATGGGAGAAAGAAAAGAAGTTTAATGTCGGTTTTGAGGCTACGTTGGTTAATAAGATTGATGTTTCGTTTGACTATTTTATTCAAAAACGTTCAAATATTCTTTCACAGCCTTATCGAACAGTTCCAGATTATTTAGGGATATCCCGCCCGGATATTAACATCGGTAAGGTAGACAACAAGGGGCTTGAGACTTCTATTCGTTATAATGGGATAGGTAAGAAAGATTTGACTTACTTTGTAGAAACCAGTCTCTGGTATGCAAAAAATAAAGTTGTTTATAATGCAGAAGCGATTCAGGAGAATGAATATTTGTATGGAACAGGTCGTATAGTAGGGCAACCTTTCGTTTTAGAAGCCATAGGATTTTTTAAAGATGAAGATGATATATTGAAATCACCTACTCAAACATTTACAGATGTACGTCCGGGAGACATAAAATATAAAGATCAAAATAAAGATGGAAAGATTGATTCGAATGACTATTATCCAATTGGCTATACTTCAATGCCTCAAATAACTCTGGGCCTTCATGGTGGAATAACATTTAAAGGCTTTGATATGGATATCTTTTTTCAGGGAGCAGCTAATCGTACTGTGTATTGCGGTGGGAAATATTACCATGCTTTTCAAAATGATGGTAAGATCTCTAGTATAGCTTTAGGGCGTTGGACACCTGAAACAGCAGAAACAGCTACTTATCCTCGATTGTCTTCAGAGAATAATTTAAATAATTATCAGGCATCTTCTTTTTGGCAGAAAAATGGAAATTTCTTAAAGCTAAGAAGTTTGGAAATAGGATATACATTGCCATTCCAGCTTTCCAGAAAAATTAATTTGGAAAAAGTTAGGATATTTGCAAATGGAACGAATTTATTTTCTCTTGATCATATGGATGGATTTACAGATCCGGAGACAATGAGTGGTTATCCTGCTTTAAGAATAATTAGTTTTGGTTTAAGTATCCAATTATAGCAAAGTGTAACTTTTAATAATGGTAGTAATGAAAAAAGTGAAAACTATATTGTATGGCGCAGCTTTACTTCTATTGGTAAATGCTTGCGATAGCATTCTTGATCGTGAAGTAGTGCTTTCTCTTACAGAAGATGATGTTTTAACTCTCTATAATAATACGCAATCCAGAGCTGTAGCTATATATAATTATTTGCCTTCTGGATTTAGATGTGTTGATGGAGCAATGATGGCTTCAGCTTCAGATGAAGCGGAGTATACACTTGAAACATCTAGTATACAAATGTTCAATGTAGGATCATGGAATGCCAAAAACAATCCGGATGGTGGCTCATGGTGGAATAATTTTCGTGGAATTTATTTAGTAAATCATTTTTTAGCCAATTCGGATAATTTAGATCTTGAGATGTATCGTTTGAATCCAGATGATATTGGACATGAACAATACCAAAACAGGCTAGATAACATTAAGAGGTGGAAGTATGAGGTTCGTTTCCTCAGGGCTTACTTTTATTTTGAATTGATAAAACGCTACGGAGGAGTACCGGTAATAACTCGTCCTGTAGAAATAGGAGATTCCTTTCCGCGTAATACACTGGATTCCTGTGTTAATTTTATAGTGAAAGAATGTGATGACATTGCTCTGGGATTACCGATCAAGTATACCGAGCAAGAGAATTTAGGACGTGCTACAAGGGGGGCTGTTCTTGCTTTAAAAAGTAGAGTATTGCTTTATGCAGCAAGTGATTTATTTAATTCTCCAGAAAAATGGGCTTCGGATTATGCAAATAAGGATTTGATATCAGTAAAAACAATAGATAGAAAAGAACGGTGGAAAAGAGCGGCTGATGCAGCAAAAGATGTGATTGATTTGGCGGATGCCGGTTATGCTTTATCAAATAATTATCAAGGGATTTTTCGTTCATATACAGATACAGAAATCATTTTGGCGCGTAGGGATGGTGCCAGTAATGATTTTGAGAAAGCTAATTATCCGGTTGGATATGATTTAGGTAATAGTGGGAATACTCCTTCATTAAATCTGTTGGATGATTATGAGATGTTGGATGGAACAGCTTTTGACTGGAGCAATAAAAATCATGCAGCAAACCCCTATAAAGGGAGAGATCCTCGTTTGGCTTTTACCATACTAAGCAATATGACAAAGTTCAATGGACGTCCGGTGGAATGTTGGACTGGTGGACGAGATGGTAAAGGAGTCCCTCGTGCTACTAAAACAGGGCAATATTTGCTGAAATATATTGATCCGGAATTAAATTTGTTGGAAGGTCGTACTAGTGTACATACATGGATTCTTATCCGTTTAGCAGAGGTTTATTTGAATTATATTGAGGCTTTAAATGAATACCAGCCGGCACATTCAGATATAAAAATATATTATGATAAGATACGTCGACGCGAAGGTATAAAGATGCCAGTACTTCCTGATGGATTAGATCAGGATGCTGTTCGTCAGAAGATTCGCCATGAAAGAAGAATAGAACTAGCTTTTGAAGATCATCGTTTATGGGATGCCCGTCGCTGGATGATTGCTGCTGACAATGAAATGGGAAAGGGGGTTCTTAATATACCTCTTCGAGGACTTGAAATTCTAAATCGGGGTGGAGTACCTTCGTATAGGCCTATTGAAATAGAAAAAAGAAATTTTGAACCTAAGATGTATTTATATCCTATTCCACAAGGAGATTTGGATATTGCTGGGTGGAGTCAAAATCCGTTATGGTAATAATATGTAGTGAACTTATAAAAGTAAAAAAATAGAAATGAAAAGAGATAATATAAATATCAAGAAGGCTTTCTTATTATTCTTGTGTGGAGTAGTAATGACAGCATGTGGATATGAAGAAATTGTATCGATGGATTATCCTGATTCTAAAATATATTTACCAACTGCAGTTAATGGCATTTATGTAATCAATGATATTCCATCTTCAAGTACTGCAGTTCCAACACCGGGTAATACTTATTCTTTTAAGATTGATACGGAAAATAATGCTTTTAATGTAGCCCTAGCTGTATATCGGTCTGGATTAAATCGTGATAATAATGTTTCTGTGAATTTAGAAGCATATCCGGATACGATTACTTCATTGATTGCTGCAGGTAATGTTCTACTGGATGGAGTCGAGATTCTATCTTCTGATAAATATTCCATTCCTTCAAATCTTCAGATTGCCGCCGGTAAGGATTATGAGCCGTTTTTTGTAGCGGTAGATTTAGATTTTTTGAATACCAATAGAGGAAAGAAGTACGCCTTTGCTGTGCAGATAGTAAAAGCTGATCAAGAAATAAATAATTCTTTAGGAACTACAATTGTAGTTATTGATACAAAGATTATGGTTCCGGAAGCAAGTTTTACATATTCATTAGATGGTACCAAGGTGAAATTCAACAGTACTGCTAAATATGTAACTTCTGTATTATGGGATTTTGGAGACGGAACTACTTCTACAGAACTTAATCCGGAACATGTATATGATGATTTGGGAATCTATGATGTAACTTTGAATGCTAAAGGAATTTCAGGAGATGCATTTTATACATTACGATTAAAGCTTATACAGGCTGCGAAGTTAAATAATTCAGGATGGAGTATTGTTGGATGTGATAGTGAAGAACCAAAAGAAGCGGAATGGAGTGATTCTCCTATAGCAGGTTTAGCGCAGGCTGCAATAGACGGAAACTTGACTACTTTTTGGCATACTCAATGGGATAAGGCTCAACCTGGGTATCCGCACTGGTTTATTGTTGACATGGGGCGAGAATATGTTATTAGTGGTTTTGTATGCTACAGAAGACAAGGTAATGGTGGAGGACAGACAGAACATAAATTTGAGGTAAGTCTAAATGGAAATGATTGGACCGACATGGGAACATTTGCTTTTGATTCACAAAAAGATGCAGGGCAGATGTATACAATGGTGCTTTTGCCAGAAGCCCGTTATTTTAGATATACAGCGACAAAGGGACCTAATCATTATGCCTTTTTATCTGAAATAGAGGTGTATGGAGCTCCGATAGAATAGTCTGGTTTTGAATTTTAAATTTATATTATATGAAAAACTTCTTCTATATATTAATGTTTCCTTTGTTATTATCATGTGAAACAGAACCGTTGGAATATGAACGTATTTTGGTAAAAGAGACGGTTGGTGCTAAAAGTGCAAATGATTTCTTAAATAGCATTGGAGTAAATTCTTCCATTGTGTCAAGAGGGGAGTATTTATATCAGACAATTGATTTTATAAACTATTTGGGAGCCCGGTGGATTCGGGGAGGATATGGAGCAGATCAGGAGTTGGATGATATCATAACTTTGCATAAAGAGACAGGAGCAAAAGTTTGTATTGGCACGAGTAGCGGGGGAGATCTAACAACTGCAAGTCTGACTGAAAAAATATTGAAAACGCGGAAACTTGCAGAAGCCGGAGCTCTTCTAGCTTTTGAAGGTCCTAATGAACCTAATAATTGGTCTGTTGTCTATAATGGAGTTACCGGTGGTAGCAATGAGACTTGGTTACCCATTGCTGATTTAATGCGGGATTTATATTCGATAGTCAAAGGAGATGAAGTGCTGAAAAAATATCCTGTGTTTCATATTAGTGAGAATGGAGCTGAAACAGATAATGTAGGACTTCAATATCTGGAAATACCAGAAGGTAGTTCATCGTTGTATCCAGCTGGGACTAAATTTGCAGATTATGCTAATTGCCATAATTATATATCTCATCCGTCATGGCCCGGTATACATGATAATATGACTTGGAGAGCTTCCGATCCGTCAGCGGATTCTCACGCAGACGGTCTGTATGGAAATTATGGTATTACATGGGTTAATGGTTTCTCTGGTTATACGGAGGAAGAATTAGCGACTTTGCCCAGAGTTACTACAGAAACGGGTATCACTATTGGCCAACAAGGGGAAGATATGCTCTCCGAGGAAATGCAAGGATGTATGTATATGAATTTGTATTTAGCTCAATTTAAAAGAGGATGGGCATATACGGCTATCTATTTATTGAAAACTCATAGTGATGAAACAAATCATGCTGCCTTTGCTTTTTTTAATCAAGATGGTACCCCAAAAGTTGCTGCACATTATTTGCATAATTTGACGTCTATTCTAGCTGACAATCCACAGGCGGAGACAACTTTAGAAACTTTGACTTTCTCGATACCGATGAAACCGGCTACTGTTCATTATCTCTTGTTACAAAAGAGTACAGGACGGTTTATGTTGGTTGTTTGGGATGAGAAGTATTCTGGTGGGAATGAGAAAGTGACCATTAATTTTGATAATACATTTAAATCAGTGAAAATTTACGATCCTACATATAGCTCTTCCGAGATTGAAACATTGGACAATGTCAACTCTGTACGTTTAACAATGTCTACATATCCATATGTTTTGGAGTTGCAGAAATGATAGGTTATTATCCATAAACCTGGGAATTGTATGATCTGATAATTTTTTACTATAATTAATAAGTATGAAGAATATTCTTTTTTTCATAGGTCTATTTTCTTTTCTTTTTTGTTGCAAATGCAATTTGATTGCTCAAGAAATTCAAGAAGATGTACTTTATAAAATTGTAAGTCCAAAGGGGTTAGTCTTGGATAATCATGAGAGTCCGAGCAATATGACTGGTGTTTTCCTGGAAAAAGAAAAGAAAGGAGCTAAAGGACAATTATGGAGAATTGTACCCTACAAGGAATGTTATGTAATTTATAGTCCGTTTACGACCAAAAGTTTGGATATTGTCGATACAGATAATGGTAAACATCCATTGAATCTATGGGATTATAGTAGAGCGAATGTGAATCAACATTGGCGTATAGTGCCGGATACGGATGGACGTTATGTTATTTTGCATAATAATTCAAACTGGGGAATGACTTTTAAGGGAAATGAGAAAGAAGGTGCCCCAATATATGCTACAAATGTTTCAGAAACAACTTGGAAGTTTGTTAAAACCTCAGTAAAACTACCTCCGGAGAATATCCGTGGAAAGCATGAATGGGAGAATGAACAAATATTTGCTGTGAATAAAGAACCAGGGCATAGTACTTATATACCATATCCTTCAATAGAAAGTTTACGGAATGATAGATTATATTATGAGAAACCGTGGGAAACCCCTTCTTCCTCATTTTATAGTTCATTAAATGGGCAATGGAAATTTTATTGGGCGAAGCAGCCATCAGAACGTCCGGTCGACTTTTATAAAACAACTTATGATACTTCGACTTGGGATGAGATAATGGTACCATCTAATTGGGAAATGTTGGGATATGGTACTCCTATATATACAAATGTAAATTATCCGTTTAAAAATCTTCCTTCAAAAATTCTGCCACAAAAAGGGTTTACTAATGAGACAGAGATGAATCCGGTTGGTTCATATCGTCGTAATTTTCAAATACCAAAAGATTGGGATGGTAAGAAAATCTTTCTTCATTTTGATGGAGTTTATAGTGGTATGTATGTTTGGGTAAATGGGCGTAAAGTCGGTTATAGTCAAGGGGCTAACAATGATGCGGAATTTGATATAACTTCGTTTGTAAACGTAGGTGAAAACATTCTGGCGGTAGAAGTGTATCGTTGGACTGACGGGAGCTATATTGAAGATCAGGATATGTTTCGTTTGAGCGGTATACATCGTGATGTCTATATTTATGCTACGCCTCAAATCTATATACGTGATTTTTCTTTACGATCAGATTTTCAGTTTGACGATCTTCTTTCATCAAAACTAAATGTTGATTTGTGGATTAAAAATGATGGGGGGAAAGTTGCGAAAGGGAATAGTGTTGAAATACAACTTTGGGACCCTTTTGGAAAACAGGTTGCTAATCAGGTTCAGCCGATAGAAAACTTATTCAAAAATAAAGAAAATAGATTAAGCATTTGTACATTGGTTGAGAATCCTCTATTGTGGTCGGCTGAATCTCCGCAACTTTATACTGTGATTCTGGCTTTAAAAAATGATCAGGGTAAAGAGATAGAAGCAATATCTTCGAAGTTTGGCTTTCGTAAAATAGAGATAAAAAATAAACGTGTTTATCTAAATAACGAGCAAGTTTTTTTTAAAGGAACCAATAGGCATGATATAGACCCGAGATTTGGTAAAGCAGTACCTGTATCTACAATGATAAAGGACATTGAACTGATGAAGCGACATAATATTAATACAGTGCGTACTAGTCATTATCCCAATAGTCCTAAAATGTATGCTTTATATGATTACTATGGTCTATATGTGATGGATGAGGCTGACCTTGAGAATCATGGGAATCATGGATTAAGTGATAAGCTTTCCTGGCAACCTGCATTTCTGGATAGAATTACTAGAGTAATCCAAAGAGATAAGAACCATCCTTCTGTTATTTTCTGGTCTCTTGGAAATGAGGGAGGAGCCGGTGTTAATTTTGACGCAATGTATAAACGAGCGAAAGAATTGGATCCTTCGCGCCCTGTACACTATGAAGGAAAGAATGATGCTGCTGATATTGATTCGCAGATGTATCCTGATATTGCACGAATGAGTCGTTTTGATCAGTTAGATACAAATAAGCCTTACTTTTTATGTGAATATGCTCATTCTATGGGAAATGCTCCGGGAAATTTAGCTGAATACTGGGAGTATATTGAAAATAAGTCTCAACGTATGATCGGTGCTTGTATATGGGATTGGGTTGATCAAGGTATTAATAAAGTAGGAGCACCAACGAGTCATTATTATTATGGAGGGGATTTTGGTGATAAACCGAATGATGCGGATTTTTGTTGCAACGGGTTGGTGACGCCTGACCGTCGGGTAACAGCAAAGCTACTGGAGGTGAAGAAAGTATATCAGTATATAAAATTACGTCCATTGGCAATGTCTGCAGGTAAGATTGAAGTGAGTAATGGCTATGATTTTCTGAATTTGAATAATTTCCGTGTAGTTTGGAAGATATTGAAAGATGGAATGGAAATAGAACAAGGGACCATAGACGAAGGGCTTAATTTGCCTCCAAATGAGAAGGCAACTCTTACAATACCTTATACTACAAAAATTAATAGTGACAGTGAATTTTTCCTGAATATTTATTTTTTGACAAAAAATAAAATGTCTTGGGCAGAAGCCGGTTATTGTATAGCAGAAGAGCAAATTTCTTTAAATGAGCGCCCTTCTATTGCAAAGGTTGATTTGTCATCTTTAAGAGAATTGAAGATTGATGTTCTAAAGGATAGTTTAGGTATACATGGTTCGAATTTCCAAGTTCTATTCAATAAGTTGAATGGAAAACTTCTTTCGTTGAAATATAGTGGAAAAGAAAGGATATATAATAACGGTGGGCTGATGCTCAACTGGTATCGTAGTGTGGGAAATGATAAGTATACAGACCAACATTATTATAACTCAAATATTAAGAATCTTCTTTTTAATTATAGACTAGATGAGACGGGAAAGTTTGTAACGTTAATAGTTAATGCTACAGTAAACGTAGATGCTCCCAAACCAATTGAAATCCCATATTCGGTAAAATATATTATCTATGAGAACGGTATTATAGATGTGGAGGCAAGTTTCATGAAATATGCAGATGCGACGATTATTCGTCGCCTGGGGCTTCAATTGGTAATGCCTTCCGGATACGAAAATGTTCAATGGTATGGTTGTGGTCCTCATGAGAATTATATTGATAGGGTTCAATCTGCTATGATAGGGTGCTATAATATGACTGTTGATGATATGGTATCAGAACATTACGTGCGGTCTCAGAGTATGGGGAATCGTGAAAAAATCCGTTGGGTGACAATTACAGACGCAAAGGGAGATGGATTAAAAATAACGTCAAAAGACAACTTGAGTTTTAGTGCTTTGCATTATACCGATCAGGATTTGTGGAAGGTTGCCCATGACTTCAAACTAAAAGAAATAAAGAAGCCAGAAGTTTATCTTAATTTGGATTGTATACAACAGGGATTGGGAAATGCAACATGTGGAGATATACCTCTCCCTAAATATATGATTCCGGAAAATAGGCCTGTCAGTTATTCTTTTAGAATAGAACGGGTGGAATGAAAGACTTATTAATTTATTAAATGGTAAAGTTGTATGAAAATATATCTGATAATTATTTTATTCTTGATTTGTGGGTTTTATTCTTGCAAATCTACAGATGTGAAAGATAGTCATTTGACTCAATACGTTGATCCGTTTGTAGGTACTGCTTATACTGGACATACAACTCCTGCAGCAGCTTGTCCATTAGGATTTGTTCAGCCAGGGCCTCAAACAGGAAATTTTGGCTGGGAACATTGTAGTGGTTATAATTATAATGATTCGTTGATTTGGGGATTTACTCAAAATAAACTCAATGGAACCGGTATACCTGATATGGGCGATCTGTTGATGATGCCATTTTCCGGAGTTTCGGGAAAAGAGTTTAAGAGTAAATATTCTAAAGATAGAGAGATAGCTTCGCCAGGATATTATTCTGTATATTTAGACGATAATCATGTTAAAGTAGAATTAAGTTGTACTCCTCATGTTGCCATACATAAATACTCTTTTGACCAAGACGGAGGAGCAGTATATATTAATTTTCAAAGTGGTTCTGTTAGTACGGAAGAACAGTATGAAATTCGTGTCATAAATTCAAAGGTGAATGTTACGGATGATTATACAATATCAGGGTTTCATCATTTGAAAGGATGGGTAGAACGGCAATTATATTATATTATTCAGTTTGATAAACCGATTGTATCTATTGATACGATAAAAGGGAATGAACATAATAAGGCTCCTATTTGTGTCTTTCATTTTAATCAGAAAAAAGGAGATGTTTTACAGGCTAAAGTTGCTTTATCTACAGTCAGTATAGAGGGGGCGTACGGGAATATGGATTCAGAATTAGCACATTGGAATTTTAATCAAGTGAAAGAGGGGAGTAGCAAAAGATGGGAAGACATATTATCACGAGTTGAGATAGAAGGAAGTGTGGAGCAAAAAAGAAACTTTTATACATCCATGTACCATCTCTTTTTTCAACCCAATAATATAGCAGATGTAAATGGAAAATACCGTGGGGCTAATGATTCTGTTTTTGTTTCTTTGTCAGGTGAATATTATTCAACATTTTCATTATGGGATACTTTTCGTGCCGCTCATCCTATGTACACAATATTGGTTCCGGAAAAGGTTCCTGATATGATAAATACAATGTTAACTCATAGTAAAGTGCAGGGATTCTTGCCTATTTGGGCTTTGTGGGGAAAGGAAAATTATTGTATGATCGGTAACCATGGAATTCCAGTAGTAGTGGAAGCTTGTATGAAAGATATTAAGGGGATAGATCCGGAACAGGTATATGGTGAAGTGAAAAACACATTGACTCGAAATCATTATCGTTCAGAATGGAATATCTATGATAAATATGGATACTATCCGTTTGATTTGATTAAAGATGAAGCTGTGTCCCGTACATTAGAAAGTGCTTATGATGATTATTGTGCAGCACAACTGGCACGGAAATTAGGCAAAGAAGAAGATTATCGTTTTTTCATGAAGAGAGCTTATTATTATAAGAACTTGTTTGATCCGGAAAGTCGACTGATGAGGGGGAAGGATACGGAAGGTAACTGGCGTGAGCCTTTTGACAAGTTTGCCTTATCTCATGCTGGTACAGCGGGGGGAGACTATACAGAGGGGAATGCATGGCAGTATACTTGGCATGTTTTGCATGATATTGATGGCTTGATAGATTTAATGGGGGGAAAAGAGGTCTTTATAACCAAGCTGGATTCTTTATTTTTCTTGCAGTCCGATGTGAAAAGTACAGGTTTTGTTGGTGATGTTACTGGATTAATAGGACAATATGCACATGGGAATGAACCAAGTCATCATGTGGTATATATGTATACTCTTGCGGGGGAACAGTGGCGTACAGCAGAGTTAGTAAGAGAAATTTTTGATAAGTTCTATTTGCCTAAGCCCGATGGACTGTGTGGTAATGATGATTGTGGGCAGATGTCGGCATGGTATATGTTCAGCGCATTGGGATTTTATCCGGTAGATCCGGTTAGCGGCAATTATGTGTTAGGCGCTCCTCAAATCCCTCAAGCTACTATTCATTTGCTAAATGGTAAGTTTTTCACAGTAAAAGCTCAAAATTATTCGTCAACAAATAAATATGTAAAGTCTGTAATGTTGAATGGAAACTTAATAACCAATACCATATCCCATACGCAAATAATGGATGGTGGTACATTAGTTTTTGAGATGACTGATACTCCTTTAAAACACAACTAAAATAAATTAGATATGAGAAATATATTCAAGACAGTAATTGTAATATGTATGTTGTGCACATTTATGTTATGTAATACCATAGCATTAGCTAATGTAGATAATGAAAAGAATTTCCCGGTTAAAATAACATTCGATCAGCCAGGAGCGCTTTACCATGTTAGAGAAGCTGGGAAGGCTTTTATACGGCTGAACGAATTTTATAAGAAAGTGACAGTTGAATTGCTAGATACTGATAAGAAAGTGCTAAGCCGCAAATCGTACACAATAAAGGGAAATGAGAACATGGCTGTACATTATCCGTTAAAGCAAAAAGACCTAGGTTATTATACTCTTAAAGTTATCGCTGAATCAGCCCTGAAATCTGATACGATTGAAGAAGGATTCGGTGTTATACCTAATGTGACTCTTACGAAAAAGGACTGGGATTCTCCATTTGGTATCTGTGGGCATTATGCAAGATATGATTATAAGAAATGGAATATTGCAGCTGTACAACAGAAATTAGGAATAGCCTGGGTACGTGATGAAAGTAATTGGAAGAGAGTTGTTGAAGAAAATCTGGATAGTGATCCTGATTTGGACTATTTGGATCGTCATCATATTTGCTGGCTTAATTTGTTCGGATATATCAATTCATTTGATGGTATTCAAAATGATAAAGGAGTTTGGACATGGAATAAAGACGTATCCATCTTAAAAAAGTATGTGGAATTGACAAAAGGACATTTTGCTGTGTTTGAGTCTCAAAATGAGCCGAATAATTTTGGCGGGTGGTCTAAGCGCTGGCCACATCCGCAAGGGCAGCAATGGCGTCCACAAGGTTGGGGGAAACCTTTCACTGATCTTATTAAGCAAATGTGTGATTCTATACGGTCTGTCGATCCATCCATTAAATTGATGTGGCCGGGAGAAGATGAGTGGATTGAGTACTTTGTTAATGAAAGAGGAGCCGCTCCATACATTGATATTACAGCTATTCATCCGTATGTAAATGATAAAATATACCCTGAAACAGAAAAATTTGCTTCTGGTTTTTATGATGAGCATCAAAGAGGATTGAAAAAGATGAAAGTACCTACAGAAATGTGGGTTACAGAAGTAGGATGGACTACTTATAAAAATAATGGTGAGCCGAATCGGTATATTCCTGTGACGGAATACGAACAAGCGGCTTATTTAGTTCGGACTTATTTATCTCATTTATATTATGGAGCTAAAAAGGTTTTTTGGTATGAAATGGCTGATGAGCCTTTTGGCCCGAATAATCCGGAATCCTTTTTTGGAATTCTTAGATTTAATGAATCACTTAGTGTGAAACCTTCTGCTGTAGCTTTCTCTAATATGGTGAATAATTATAGACATGCAATTCCTGTTGGTAAGTATATTGGTCAATCATATGGTTTCGCTTATGATAATCAGGGAAAGAATCAATTGTGCTTATGGACAGAAAAAGACAGTAAAGAAGAAACTTTGTATTTGCCAAATACGAAAAAGGTGAATGTGATTGACATTTTTGGAAGAGTACAACAGTTGAAAGTAATAAATGGAAAAGTTGTTATCACAATCGGTTATTTACCGATAACTATAACAGGATTTGATCAAGATGACTTTACGGGGCTATATACTCCACGTAAGGTTGTAAAGTAATATTTGAAAAAAGATTTATTAGTATTATGCAGAAAGTAAAGTTATTGATAATAATATTCATTTTTCCATTGTTAGGAATCGGTTGCGTGTGTCAAGATCAGAAGACTCCTGTCGATTATGTAAATGCATATATTGGAAACATAAGTCATCTATTAGTACCTACTTATCCAACTGTACATCTTCCTAACAGTATGCTGCGAGTATATGCTCAACGTTTGGACTATACAGGGGATCGTTTAAATGGTTTGCCATTATTCTTGATTGGACATCGAGGTGGATTTGCGTTTAACTTGAGCCCGTATCAGGGTGATACATTGGGATTAAAACCGGTAGTTGCATATGAATATGATCAAGAAGTAGTGAAGCCCTATTATTATAGTGTTCTATTAGATAGTCTGAATGCAAGAGTTAAATATGCTCCTTCACATCAATCAGCTGTATATGAAATTGATTTTAATAATCATGCTGGTTCCTATCTGATTTTAAATTCAAAAAAAGGAAACCTAAAAGTGGCGGGAAATACAGTTTCAGGCGATCAACCAATTGGTAAAGGGGATAAGGCTTATATTTATTTGGAGACGGAAGTAGCGCCGGTTTCCAGTGGAATTCTGTCCGAACAAGGAATAGAGCAAACGGTTAGTGGAGGAAGCTGTGTTGTTTTAAAATTCCCCAAAGAGGTTCGTGTGATGAAGATTCGTTATGGTATTTCATTTATTAGTAGCGAACAGGCAAGAAAGAATCTGTATCGGGAAATTGAAGGGTATAATGTAGACAGCGTAGCACAGATAGGACGTAATATATGGAATGAAAAATTAAATAAAATATCTGTTCAGGGCAATGATGAAGACCAGAAAACTGTATTTTATACTTCTATATATCGGGTCTGTGAACGTCCGGTATGCATTTCGGAAGATGGGTATTATTATAGTGGATTTGATAAAAAGGTACATAATGACAATGGAGTACCTTTCTATACAGATGATTGGTTTTGGGACACCTTTCGAGCAGCACATCCATTACGAGTTATTATGGACCCGGCTGTTGAGCAAGATATGTTGAGTTCATATATCCGGATGGCGGAAGAACGGGATAATTATTGGATGCCAACATTTCCTGTAGTTACGGGGGATAATCATAGTATGAATAGTAATCATGGAGTTGCTACATTTATAGATGCTTACAATAAAGGATTGAGGAATTTTAATTTGTCGAAGGCTTATGAAGCCTGCAAGACAGCCATAACTGAAAAAACACTTATTCCGTGGTCTGACGCAAAAGCAGGAGTATTGGATGAATTTTATTTAAAAAATGGTTATTTCCCATCACTTGTTCCCGGAGAACAGGAAACAGTCGAAGAAGTGAATTCGTTTGAGAGGAGGCAGCCTGTTGCAGTGACTTTGGGTACAGTATATGACGAATGGTGCTTATCACAGATTGCTAAAGCGTTGGATAAAAAAGAAGACTATCAATACTTTTTGCATAGAAGTCTGAATTATAAAAAAATATTTAATCCAGCTACTAAATTCTTTCATCCGAAAGATAGTAGAGGTAATTTTATAGAACCATTTGATTATCGATATTCCTGGGGAGTTGGATTTAGAGATGCTTATGATGAGAATAATGGTTGGATATATCGTTGGGATTTATTACACAACATTGCTGATTTAGTGAGTATGATTGGTGGTAATCAGCTTTTTATTGATGAATTGGAACGTATGTACTATACCCCATTAGGACAGAATCGGGTTCATTTTTATAGCCAGAATGCAGACCATACAGGTAATGTGGGGCAATTTTCAATGGCGAATGAGCCTTGTTTACACATTCCTTATCTATATAATTATGCCGGTGCTCCCTGGCGCACCCAAAAGAGGGTTCGTCGTTTATTGGAACAGTGGTTTCGTAATGACGTAATGGGAGTACCTGGTGATGAAGACGGAGGAGGGTTGTCAGCTTTTGTCGCTTTCTCTTCTTTAGGTTTCTATCCTATAACGCCGGGGTTACCAATGTATGTGATAGGAAGTCCAGTTTTTGAACGTTCTGTTATAAAATTGGATAATGGTAAAACATTCGAAATAGTATGTAAGAATTATGCTCCTCAGAATAAATACATTCAATTTGCTACTTTGAATGGAAAAGTTTGGAACAAATCATGGTTCAGTCATGAAGAGTTGGAAAAAGGAGGTAAACTTGAGTTGATAATGGGAGAATATCCTAATAAATCATGGGCCTCATTACCTGAATCCATTCCTCCATCTTTTGAAATGGTAGAGAACCAGGATCGTTTATAAAATGTAAAATACCAATTTGTAGAACTTTTAAATTAGTGGTTATGAAAAATATACGTTTGATCATGTTAGGAGTATTATGTTTACTCTTTGTCATTCATGTTGGTGGTTGTAAAGATGATGATGGAGGGGATTCAGCTGTTGGTTATAATTTAACTACGCAAAAGGATGTAAATAACTTCTTGGAATCGGGAAATATATCTTATCTTATTATTTCAGGAGAGGATATAACAGATTTGTCTGCATTAAAGTTTGCTTCTATTGGAACTTTGATTATTAGGAATACCAATGTACTTGACCTGTCTCTTCCGAATTTAACATCCGTGCAAGAAGAGTTAAGGATTGAGGGCAACTCTAAACTTATAAAGATATCAGACTTGTCAAAACTAAAAGAGATTAATGGAGAATTAGTAATTAATAATAATGTACTGTTAACAGATATCTCGGGTCTTTTGGATATACAAGGTGGTGCTGGTACTATTAGTGTTATTAATAATAAAGCCTTGGGAGAAGATAAGCCTTTGGTGGGAGAAGATTATTCTTATGGATTGTTCCCATTGAGGTATTTATATGAAAAAGGAAAGTTTGATGGTACATTCCGTATTGCTGATAATCATCCTGGGGCAGCCACAGATATAGAAGATATAGGTAAGTTGGAAGATGGAATTTCGAGTTATACGATTGCTTCCCGTAAAGATGCTTTAGAGTTTGCTCCAACCAATACCACTGTACGTAATTTAACAATATCAGGTAGTGAGATAACGGACGAAGTGTTGAGATTGTTGACGGGAAAGGTGAAAAAGATTATTGGTACATTGACTATAGAAGGGACAGTTATAACCAATACAGAAGGTTTTTTTGATGTTGTTAGTGTGGAAGGGGATATAATATTTCGCAATAACACTCCTGGAAATGGATACGATGCTATTTTTAGTAATGGTTTACGCTTTTATGAAAAAATCAATGGAGATTTGATTATAGATAATACTCCGATTAAGTTTTGGGGAAAGGGAAGTAGTTTTGCTCAAATAAAGGAAATTGCTGGAGATTTCAGAATACTTAATAATCCATATCAAGGTACGCGAGGTGACGAATTAGACGGCATGCCATTATTAAAGAAAGTTGGGGGAGATTTAGAGGTTAGCGGTTGCCCCAATATTGTAAATATGCAAACATTTATGATGGCATTACAAGAGATTGGAGGGAGATTGATTTATAAAAACAATCCGAAAGTGGTTAGTTTGAGTGGTTTTGAATCTCTAAAATCTATCGGCAACGGAATCGAAATTAGCAGAAATGGGAATACTGATGGGGAAATTCCGACCTATGGCTCGACAGGGCGTCCCGGATGGTGTATGGTTAAGGCATGGATAGAAGATGAAATAGTGAAAAATACTTCAGACGTTATTCTTGCATATAGCGATGGAGAATTAGTTGATTTAAGCATGATTGAGGCTTGTGATGGTTTTAATCCCTCAAAGGATGATGGTATACCCTATTTTTCACTTGCATTTCTCATATTCTCATTGTTTTTCGATAAACGAAAGATAATCAAATAGATATATTATGAGAAATACTTTTCAAAACGGCATTTCTCATAATATTACCAGCTTTTTATGCTGAAAATAGTGTATTTCTCATAGACTTTTTTTTTATTCTCATATTCCTTTTATGCATTTTCTCTATTTCTTGTTTTTTGTGGTCGTCATTCTGTTCCTCCCAGTCTTTTTCCGGACTGATTGTTATTCTTCCTTTTTTATATAAGTAACTTTTTATAAAGCAATTACCTTGCCTTACTTTACTGCTTTCCTGTATTAAGTTCTCCTTATCCCTTTATATTTTATCCTAATCATTGTTGTGTTTTGCTATAAGTATTTGTATCGTTTCACTGGAGTGGGCAGATCATTGCACTCTAGTGAACGGTACTGTCTACTCTAGTGCACAGACCTTTCCACTCTAGTGGAACGATATGGCTGCTTATACATAAATATGCTAATGTCTACTCTTTATACTCCGCATGTCCATTTTATAATCTATTATTTAAGTATTACCTGATTACATCTCTAGCTTGGCTTGACTTCATAATAGTCTGATGCTTCCTTTGCCTTGTAGTAGACTCTTTTTTTACTGCGTGTTTCGTTGCAGTCCATGCTAACTATTACGGTTTTGTCGAAGAATAACTTGAATACTCTGCAAAACAAGTAAAAAAGTATTTGGAATCGCTTGGAAAATCTATGAGAAATGTTTTTGAAAGTGATGAAAAGCTATGAGAAATACGTTGTTTTATGGATAAAACGCTGGTAATACTATGAGAAATGCCGTTTTGAAAAGTATTTCTCATAGTGTTATGCATTTGATTTATATATAGTTATTGTATTTACTATGAGAATATGAGAAATGAAAATTGAAAATCGTTTGCAGGAACCTGCCCTGAGCGTTTTTATTTTGATACAATCAGGGCAAACGTCCGCCTGAGTTTAATTCATCAATACATTGCTTTAAGTCGTAAGGACAAATTAGTGGGGATTTGAAAGTTGCCAATATATAGCTATAATAATTTTATGTCTCATACCTATTTCTTTGTCAAAATTGTTTGTTTGCTAAATATAAATTGCTACTTTTGTCGTAGTTTACTTTCGAGCGATGAAGGTAACTTTTTAATATTTTTATTGAGAACGGTTATTTGTTACATTCATATATAAAATCCGCTAAATTTTAACTTTCGTGAATGGAATGAGTGACAAGTCTCGCGCACTTTTGTCTGTATAACCTTGTTATATACTCAGTTGGGCGTGGGGCTATCATTCATGTTCACGAAAGGGGTCTTAGCGGATACCTATATATGGCATGAATAGATAGTTTCCACGCTCTTTCTTTTTTATAAACCCTCGCACCATCGGGAACTGATGCGGTAAATAACGCAACCTATGTACGGAGACTTTAATCGCATTGTTGTCCAGCTGGTTCAGCATCCTGTCATGCACAAACCTCTCTCGGATTTAACCTATACGGAATGTGAACTGGCCTATGCTTTGATAAGAGAATTGATTGATTTGTCAACTGAAGGTGATTATACTTTATTGGACTATATCCAAATGGTTCGCCTGGAGTATTATCTGGGTGAGTTGTCTTGTAAGATCAACTGTAGTAGGGAGGAAACTGCCCTTCATTATGCGGGCGCTCTTCATCTATTAGAAAAAGGCGGCTTTGATTTGGGCATAAAGAAGTGGGTTGAACTTGTCAGCCTGCGGATCGAGAATCCTAAAAAAGAATGATATTCTGATTTTGTATATAGAGTCTGATCGGTATACTCAGTATTTATCCGGCATATCTATATGGAATAGTCAACCGTTAGACTGCTTAGAACAAGTATTCTAACGGTTGACAATAAATTCTCTTGCTTTTATAATATTTTTCTATATATCCTGTTAATTACTCTATTAGTCATGCCCAATTAACCATTCCAATTAATCCATCCTCTTTAATAATCCTCTTTAATCCATCCCCTTTAATAATCTCCTTTTGTAATGTCCCTTTGTGGTATATCCCTAGTATTCTTTTTACATTTCCTTCTTTTTCTTGTTTTCCTTCTATATCATCTTCTTGTCTCTTTCTTCCTGTTG
>NZ_QTNF01000005.1:0-9761 GCF_003603455.1 Bacteroides sp. AM37-9
AGGACGTTTAGACGCAAGAAGGACGCTGAAGAGCTTAGTTGCGGATTTGAGGTTAGATTAATAAATAGTTTTGAAATGGATAAAGAGGAAACGCTTTAGCATCATAATGGCATGATACGGCGAATATGCCGGCGTTTGCCTTTTATCCTCTTGAGGCGTTGCATCACTCTCTCCTGATATGCAATAGACCGTTTATCCGTTCAATATATACTTTGCCTTCACGTGCGAGCCACCCGGCGGCAATGGCGGTTTCATCAGCAGCCATGTTCAGTTTTCTCGCAAGCTCTGCAATGGTTATACGTCCGGTTTCTCTCAATTTATCCCAAATCGCTCCGGCATTGTAGCCTATAGTAGTCTTTTCCATATAACAACTTGTTTAAAAATTAGTACTAAAAACATATATCTCTCATTGCGTACGCATTGTCTGTCCTCTCGTTTAAGATACTGTTGTTATAAGTGAAAAAAAGCGGAAGGGCATTTGCCTATCCGCAGGTGAGGGAGTCGAAGCCCTTAGGTACAAACAGGTAGCGCCCCCCGCATATAGCGAGCGGGCGTATAGACTGTTTTTGCTGTACCTACGGTTCATTTTCGACTTTTCACCTGCACAGAAATCAGCTAAACGCTTTTCTTCAATATGTAAAAAACACTGTTGTATTGCGACTAATCCCCGACCAAGGCTCCACATCAGAGAAGTTTTTCTCAGAAAGTGACAACATAGTCCTGTTACAACTTAGACAAAGATAATAAAAAGATTGTAATAAGCAAATTTGAAAGCGATGTTTTTGGTTGAAATCAGTTAAATTAATCACTTTTGGACGCTCATGTGTTGGTGTCGCTTTCATTTTGCCTTTTAAGGATATGCTAAAGTTTATAGTTCTGTATTTACTTTTATTTTCCCTATTGTCTTTTGCTCGTCACGTACCCGGCACAGTTCTTGGTGTGCTTTTTCCTTGTACTCCTGCAAAGCAGAGTTTTCGGATCGCAGCCGGGCAATCTCCCTTTCTTGTTCTTCGCTTTTGGCTTCTGCTTTTGCTTTTTCTTCGGCAGCATGGGCGATCAGTTCCGGCGCTGGGAGTTGTTTGGTGGTCTGTTCCCGGACAACTTGGAGAAACTGGCGCACCGCTTCCGTTCCCTCGTTGTTGGTCTGCATGGTTGTTTTTACTTCTTTCAGTTCTCCGATGATTTTCTCCAATGGGGAATAATCGAGAGCGTTACTTTGCAGGTCAAATCCGGTACGCTCGAAATAATCCAGCGCAAGGGAAACAAACTCTTTCCGCAATATGCCGTTTGCCCGGCAGTATATCTCCAGCCGTTCAGATGTTTCTCCGCTTATCGAAATGGTTGTCTTTTCCGGCTTGCTCTTGGGTTGTATGGTTGCTTTATCTGTCATGCCTTAACTTATTGATGTAAATATGCTTATAATATGCTTGATATACTTGAAATATGCTACATGTTTTGATTATATGCTCGTTATTTGTCCGGCTTGCTCTTCTTTGTCCGCTTGACTGTGTGCTTGAACTTGACCGCCATAAGGTTGAGTTCGATAGTGGATTCCGTTTCGGTCGTGTCCGTATCATCTACAAGCAGGTCGGAGAGAAGCTCGCCTGTGCGCTGGATAAGCCCTTTTTGCTTGGCGTTGTCCGGCTCGTTATGTATCGCTTCGATATTTCGTGTAAGTTCACGCAGCTTTGTGAACGAATCTATTATCGCAATGGTGGTTTGCGTGGCTCTTGGGCTTTTCATTATGGTAGCCAGCATATACAGCCCTCTTTCGGTAAAGGCTCTTGGTTCGACAGTCGATTTTTTCAGTCTTTCCATGCGGTGGAAATTTTCCACCACATACTGTTTTTCAGAGGGTTGTAGGGTAAAGCAATACCCGTCCGGGAATTTTTCGGGATTGTTTTTGACAGCCTTGTTTATTTCTCTGGTTTCTGTCTGATAGAGTTCGGCAACATCCCGGTCAAGTATGACCTTTTGCCCCCGAAGCTCGATAACACGTGCTTCGACTTCTTTGGTTCCTATTGTTTGCGGTAAGTTTTCCATATTTTTTGAATTATGCTACAAATATACCGAATATTCCGAAAATATACCTCTATTCCGGGAGTAAATCGAGTTGGAAATCATGGTAAACGCCCCCTTTTCTTCCGCAGGCTTCCGGACATGGTTCGGTGAATATCACTGTTACGAATATTGCCCCGGCGAACTTCTCTATCTCTGTAACCATTGCCCGTAAATCCCTGCCATAGCCGCTTATTTCGGCTGGTACGATAACTTTATCACCTGTTTTCATACTTGTATGTTTTTTATTCTATACCAAAATCTTCCATTAAGCAAACCCGGATGATAGCCCCTATCTGTTTGGCTGGCTTGTCTATATATTGCTCAAACTTCTTTTGTATCTTTTGCGCCACCTGTACGGCTATTTCCGGGTGTAACTGTACGGCGTTCACTACACGCTTAACATATCCTTTGTCACTTTTAGAGAACCTCGAAATAGTGGTTGTTATGTAGATGATCGCCTGTTTTGCGCTTTCGTATTCCAATAGCTTTTGTTGTTCGGTTTGCCTTGTGTAAACGTAGAATTTGTATTCGGTAACTTCCTTGCCTTTGTAGCTCTTTGGCTCGAACTCGAAGTATAAATCGCATTGTCCGGCATTGTACAACTCCCGGAGTTCCTTTTGCGGATCGTCAAGTACACGCCTTTTGAAATCGCATCCCCGTTTGTATTTCTTTTCCAACATGAACATTTCCCGAAGCTTTTCGACTGTGTAGAAAAAGAACCCGGCGTTTCGGTATTGGCAGCACAGTTCGTAAAACCTTTGCGAGAATGTGCTTTTGAGTGCGATTGCTACCGTCATGGAGTAACTCGTGAAGTTTTGGGCGAGTTCCACGTAATAGGGTAGTACCTCTTTGGAAACTTGCACCTCAAAATACGATTTATTTTTGATATGCTTGACGTAATTGACAAAACCGATACTTAGCCACATTTTTTCGTTGTTAATCTCTATATCGCGATTTCTAAGCCGTTTTAGCGCATCGTAGATGTTTTGCATCTTGGTATTGTCACCGCATTTCTTTAGTTCTTCCTCGTGTATGGTGATAATCAGATCATCGAATAAGTCCCGTCTGCCGTTCTCGTTCTCGATGTATTGCGCCCGGATATTTCGTATAATGGAGTATAGGGCACGTTTTTCGATAAGGTCGAACTTGTAGCGTGCGGTAGTCAGCGCATTGTCTTGCGACAGGACTATATCCCTCTGTTTCTTGTCTTTCTTCTCCATGACTTTAATGCTTTTCACAAAGGAAATATTTATCTACGACAAAAACAAATATATGGCGTAGAATATTTGTCGTAGATAACCGTTTTTTTCGGAAATTTGTCGTAGATGCTCGGAAATTTGTCGTAGATGCTCGGAAATTTGTCGTAGATGACCTTTGTAAGATATTACAGCACAATGTGTTATGCTATGCCGTAAAAGTAACTAAAAAGAAACTAAAAATTACCGTAAAGCAATGGAGTGTTTCTTTTTTGGTTTATAGAGGTCGCTTCGCTCCACTTTTCAGCGTGTTTTTTGATACGACGAATTTCCGGAGAATGGGAGAGAGTGGAAACAAGTAAAGCCAAGTGCAACGGATTAGGAAGATTTTTCGGTGTGTTAAATTTTGTATAAATATGACTTTTAATGTATAAAACGAGAAGTTTCCGGGAGCGAAAACGCATCCCGGATTTAATGTAACTTTTTGTTGTATAGTTAGTTACCATAACGCAACTTTACCCATGCTTCCGATTTCAAGTTTAGCACTTATCCCCATAGCCTTAAAAACTCTTGCAATGGTGGAAAAGGTTAAATTCTTACCGTTTTCAATTCGGGAGATTTGAGCCCGTTGCACTCCTATCAGATTACCTAATTCCTCTTGGGTTAAGTTCTTTGATTGGCGAGCTTGTTTAATGGCTTCACCTATCAAAAAAGAGTTAAGTTCTTCTTCGTAGGCATCACGTTTGGGAGTACCTTTTTCTCCGATGTATTTATCCTCGATTTCTTCGAGTGTATAAAATTTCTTTGCTTCCATACGCTTTATCTTTTTGAATTAAAATAATCTTTTCTAATCTCTTCGGCTTTGGCTATTTCTTTGGGAGGTGTCTTTTGGGTTTTCTTGATAAACCCATGTGTTGCGATTACCAGAGTGTTTATCTTATCGTCCTTATCCCAAAAAGCAAGAAGCCTGTACTTGGTTTTGTTATAGAACGTTCTGAATTCCCAAATATCCGTATCATCCAATTTCTTGAATAAATCTGGATCAAGTACAAAGGTGGATTTACGAATATTGCTAATGATCTTCTCACGTACCTTGTTGGGCAATCCGTCTAAAAACTCTTGGGCTTCGTTGGATAATTTGACCTTGAATCTTGATTTTGCTTCCATATAAAGTTTTAGTGTTGCAAAGATAATATTTTGTTTCCATATAGCGAAACAAAATATTGATATTTTATGCAGCCTGTTGTGCCGTTTTGATGTGTTTTTTTGTTTGTGGAATAGGTTCTTTCTTTGTGCCTCGCTCCGACTTCTCCCCGTCCCCCTTGTACGAGCTTTCGCCGTACCGCAGGGGAGGGTGTTCGTCGATTGCTCGGCAGTCGAAAGAATAGCAAGAGGAAACCGGGCTTTACCCTGTTTTTCCTCTTGCCCTACGGGGTTACGGCTGAATATCAGCCGTTTAAGTTTTTTAACCGCAATTAGTTTGAAATTGTGGTTAAAATTATACCTTTGTAAATCAGAGATTTAATAATATAAACAGCAATTAAAACCGCAATTGTATGGATAAGGAAACCACCACTTCTGTCACCATTGACCGAAAAACGTTTGCCCGGCTTGATAGGCTGGCAAAGTCCAATAATGTATCAAAGAAAGAGTTCCTTTCCTGTGCGCTGGAGTACTTCGAGAAGTACGGCATCAACCCGGTTGAGCATGAGAGTCCGGCAAAGGAAATGCAGAAACTTATCAAACGCTGTGATCAAGTGATAGCGTTCATCCGGAAGCAGGAGCAGGATTTCTTGCGTCCGGCTTGTGAAGCCATGGGCAGTACAAGTATGAGGGTGACCATGAGCATGGACTCGATACTTACGGAAAAAAAGTTCAGCCAATACCAAAAAGACAATGACCTATTCATGCGTGACCTTGCAAGCCTTGCCGGGATAAGGGAGCAGGCTTTGGACCGGGCGGAAAAGGCAGTCGGTCAGTCGAGGGATATGCTTCTGAAGAACCAACAAGCCATTTATGCAAGGCTGGACGCTGTGACGCAAAGGCAGGAGAAGATCTTCTCCTATATCGCAAGCTATATCGATGCGAAAGGAAAAGCCGGGCTTTTCGATGATATAAAAGCCTTGTACAAGAACGAGAAGAACAAAAGGGAAAAGATATGAACGTGAAGATACAGGGAAGCGGTAACGGCACATATGCCAATACAGGCAGTTGTGTTGCGGTGACGAACTATCTCCAGCATGAGGATTTGGAGAGGATGAAGAAAGGGGAGGAGGTGCAGCCGTTTTTCAACCAGTTCCGGGACTACGTGAGCGCAAGGGAGGTCACATTCAAGATAGACAACAACAAGGCTAAGTTAAGCCGGACTGACGCAAAGTTCTATGTTATCACTGTCAGCCCTTCAGAGAAGGAGCTGCGCTGCATGGGCAGAACTCCGCAGGAGTGTGCGGAAGCCTTACGGCGGTACATACGGCAGGATGTGATGAGAAACTATGCGGAGGGCTTCGGAAAAGGCTTGAAAAGCGATGATGTGGAATATTATGCAAAGATCCATTTCAACCGGGACGGTGAAAGTGACAGCGATATGCACGCACATATCATCGTCAGCCGGAAAGACCGGAGCAACACCAGGAAGTTAAGCCCTAAAACGAACCACACCGGGAAGAAGAACTGCGGCAACGTGAAGGGAGGTTTTGACCGGACGGATTTTTTCCGGAAGTGTGAAAGCTCTTTTGATCGGCGCATGGGGTTTGACCGGGAGCCGGAGGAAAGCTTCGACTATCTTAATGCCGTCAAGAACGGAAGTCCGGCGGAAATAGCCCGGCAGGTGGAACGTGCGGAACGCATCAGAAAGGAGAAATGGGACAAACTCAAAGCAGAGCTTCAATCCCGGCAGGAGCCGGAGAAGTCGAAAAATCAACAGGTGGAGAAAACGCCGGACATCGAGCAGCCTATTCCCAAAAAGAAGCAGCAGGAGGAAGATCTGGAACTCCTGAAGAAGCCAAAAAGGAGCAGAGGTTTCGGAATGGGCATGTGATTTTTCTATTTTCCGGCACAAAGGTAACTCCGCACGCCGCATTTGTAAAGGGACGTTTCACTCTCCGGGTAAAAAATCTCCTGTGCTCGCTTCGCTCGTGCGGTATTTTTTACCCTTCGCCCTTGACAAATACTCTGTGCTTCGCTGGCAGGTGTTTAGGAAAAAAGAAAAAAAATGTTGTTCTTTGGCGGGATGTCCGCTTTGTCATTTTGTTACCGGGATTTGTCCGCATGGTGGGAGACCCGCCCCGATCAGCCGGACACGCAATATCATTTTGTAATAACCGGCTAGCTGTTTTTATGGTGTAACGCTCCGATATTGCTTTCTTTTTGATAGATATGCAAATGCAAGAAGCCCCCCGGCGAAAACCCCGCCGGAGGCAATTATAGAAAGTCTGTGTATCATTTCCACAAAATGTGGAAATGATACACAGATAACAGTTCTTCAATAAATATATGTGTTTTTTGTATGCTTTTGATTATCAGGTATATATGACTTGTTTATTTGTTTGGCACAATGTTTGTTCTTTGTCTTTCAGAAACCATATGTTAAATATTTAAATAGATTGGATTATGAAAAAGGTATTATTTGCAGTAGCACTTGTTATGGGATTGGGTAGTTCAGTGGCATTCGCCGGCAACATGGTATCGGATGTTGAGATTGTGGTAATGGTGAACGATTATAAGCCAATCGAGGTAAAGGATCTGCCGCAGGCGGTTCAGGACACGATCAAGAAGGATTTCGCAGACCTGACAATCAAGGAAGCCGCAGTTGAGGAAAGCGAGGAAGGCACAAAGACCTACAAGGTGACATTTACCGATGCAGAAGGCACGGACAGCGAAGTGTTCTTCAACGAGAAGGGCGAAGTCCTGAAATAAAGCAAATGAACAGCAAAAAGAGAATTCAATTAAACTGTGTCAGCAAAATTAATATTTTATTGCTTTGCTGACACAGTTTGTTTTACAGCCCCTCCGGTTCCGGTGACTTGTAAGGCTTGAAAGCAACCCGAACCTCCTTATGCTCATCGATGACGAAAGTCTGCTCCGGCTCCACAGAACGAATAATGACGCCATTGACTTTCCAATACATGATTGTCCATGATTTGGAATGGGTAGCACGAAAATGCACCGTTGTGCCTTTCGCTATTTCAGCCGGAGAGATCAATTCTCCTATCTTTTCCGCAGCCGTATTTTCCAACTCCGGTTTAGCCGAAAGCTGACCTTCACCCTGATCCACACCAAATGCCAGCACTACTTTTTCCACTGCGGGAGGAAGAGGAGGATCTTCATCATTGTCACAAGAAACCGCAAATAGCGTAAGCCCATACAACAAAACAACGACAAAAGAGAGATAACCGATCTGTCTCATTAAGCCGATTTCTTTTTTTTCCATAGCAGTTTTCATAAGCTTATTTTTTGTTTACGACCGCATAAAGATAACAATTTGTTGGCTAAAAGGGTTTATTAAATATAGTGTTTATCACTTAATGATTTAAGGTTAATATCCTGTAGGTTGCAGGGAGAACAAACGGGAACAGCCGTTCCCGCCCCTTTCGGATTGTATGCCAGCACCCCTAAAAAATGCCTTGTCAAAGACAAGTAGTAACACGCCTGTGTTACGTTTTCGACTTTTCAGCCGTCCGACCGCCACCCCGTCCGATTTGACTTGCCTTTGAGGTTATATATGCAAATGCAGGAAGCCCCCCCCGGCGAAAACCCCGCCGGGGGCAATATTTTTAAACAGGCTTTAAAAATACACGTTCAGCATAAGGTATAAAAAGACGTTCTTATCCTTAGTGCTGTGGTGTTCAAGTTCGAATTGGATTTTGTCCTCACGTGCGAGCCAACCTATTGCACTGGCAGCTTCCAGGTCATTGAACCCTGTTGCATCCTTGACTTCTTGTAAAGTCCATTTCCGAGGTGCGTCTGTGCTTAATAAACGCCAGAGTTTTCCTGCGTTTTCTCCGATGATATGCTTGTCCATACTGGTTGGTTTATTAGACCTTAATTCCGCAACACTATTATAAAATATTTTTTTTAAGTACCTGAGCAACAAAAAGTTGCTCAGGATTTTGCCATGTCAGAGGATTCACTTAACTTAGTGTTGCAAAAAAATAATCAAACAAAACCTCATCAGGCATGGCAAAAATACAAATAAAATCCGAGAAGCTCACTCCTTTTGGAGGAATATTTTCAATCATGGAGCAATTTGACTCCACATTGTCATCTGTAATCGACTCGACACTCGGTCTAAGGTGTAGCTCGTTCGGTTATCAGTACAGTGAAATCGTCCGTTCCCTCATGAGTATCTACTTCTGTGGTGGCTCATGCATTGAGGATGTCACTACTCATTTGATGAACCATCTCTCGCTCCATCCGACACTTCGTACTTGTAGTTCTGATACTATCCTCAGAGCGATAAAGGAACTGACGCAAGGAAACATCTCATACACATCAGATACGGGTAAGAACTACGATTTCAACACGGCTGACACACTCAATACCTTACTGCTCAATTGTATGTTTGCATCCGGCCAACTGAAAGAGGGCGAGATGTATGATGTTGATTTCGACCATCAGTTCATAGAGACTGAGAAGTATGATGCAAAGCCTACATACAAGAAGTTCCTTGGTTATCGCCCTGGCGTGGCGGTTATTGACGACTTGATTGTTGGCATTGAGAATAGCGATGGTAACACCAACGTTCGTTTTCATCAGAAGGACACGCTGAAGAGATTCTTTGAGAGATTTGAGCAGAACGGACTTACAATCAATCGTTTCAGAGCTGATTGTGGATCATGTTCCGAGGAAATCGTGGAGGAAATAGAGAAACACAGCAAATCCTTCTATATCCGCGCAAACCGCTGCAGTTCGCTCTACAATGACATCTTTGCTCTTAGAGGCTGGAAGACTGAGGAAATCAATGGCATTGAGTTCGAATTGAACTCTATTCTTGTTGAGAAGTGGAAGGGTAAAGCATACCGACTTGTGATTCAAAGACAGAAACGGATGGACGGTGTGCTGGATCTTTGGGAAGGAGAATACACATACCGTTGTATCCTGACTAACGACTATGAATCTTCCACAAGAGAAATTGTCGAGTTCTATAACCTTCGTGGAGGAAAGGAACGTATCTTCGATGATATGAACAATGGTTTCGGGTGGGACAGATTGCCCAAATCCTTCATGGCAGAGAACACTGTGTTCCTTCTTCTTACGGCACTTATCCGTAATTTCTACAAGGCCATTATCCACAGACTTGACGTAAAGAGGTTCGGACTCAATGCAACAAGTCGCATAAAAGCGTTTGTCTTCAGGTTTGTCTCTGTACCAGCCAAGTGGATCAGAACATCAAGGCGGTATGTGCTGAATATCTATACCTGTAATAATGCTTACGCAGATATTTTTCAGACTGATTTTGGATAACGCCTACAACTTATGGGTATGATACTGCGTATTGCCTCAAGT
>NZ_QTNF01000005.1:9771-10100 GCF_003603455.1 Bacteroides sp. AM37-9
AGAGGTTCGGACTCAATGCAACAAGTCGCATAAAAGCGTTTGTCTTCAGGTTTGTCTCTGTACCAGCCAAGTGGATCAGAACATCAAGGCGGTATGTGCTGAATATCTATACCTGTAATAATGCTTACGCAGATATTTTTCAGACTGATTTTGGATAACGCCTACAACTTATGGGTATGATACTGCGTATTGCCTCAAGTCGCATAGTGGGGCAAGGGGATATTGTGGGCAGAAGTGGGTATTTCAGCCTCAATTTATCTGCTAATTCAGTGATGAGAGGACGTTTAGACGCAAGAAGGACGCTGAAGAGCTTAGTTGCGGATTTGAGG
>NZ_QTNF01000005.1:10110-229938 GCF_003603455.1 Bacteroides sp. AM37-9
ATCAAGGCGGTATGTGCTGAATATCTATACCTGTAATAATGCTTACGCAGATATTTTTCAGACTGATTTTGGATAACGCCTACAACTTATGGGTATGATACTGCGTATTGCCTCAAGTCGCATAGTGGGGCAAGGGGATATTGTGGGCAGAAGTGGGTATTTCAGCCTCAATTTATCTGCTAATTCAGTGATGAGAGGACGTTTAGACGCAAGAAGGACGCTGAAGAGCTTAGTTGCGGATTTGAGGATTAATGAAATTGATTTATTTTTATAGATTTATCTACAATAAGGAATACGCAGTCTTCGCGTAGAATAATACACTCCTTTCCCAAAATCGGTTTATGCATTTTCTGCACCGACTTGGGACAGGCTATTATTATCTATAAATATAGAATAGGAATAGACTAACTTGGCAAATTCTTAATATTGCGCCAAATATCCAAATAGATTTTTCGTGTTACTGCTGTGTGAATTAAATGTATGACCATCTGCTCTCTTAAGTTATAAATTAAACACTAATATCACTTGTTCTGTTTAGGTGTTATACACTTCTAATATTGTTCTATTTTGGCTACAAATATATATATTATATTTAAATAAAAGAAACAATATGTCGCATATTTTATACCAAATTTCCACTTATATCTTTTTGATACATATTTAAGTACACAAACCCATAAATGAAAATAAATCCACAACATATTTCAATGATAGTTGAATATAAATGTTCATTTTGATAGTTACTTTAATTGCTCAAATAACAACATCACAACTCATACAAAATAGCTTATTAAGAGGATTCAATATAGAAAAGATAATTATTCAAAACTATTTCCTATTTTTGCAGTCATTATATATAAATAAGGTATAAGATGAACTACGGATTTGTAAAAGTAGCTGCAGCCGTGCCACACGTAAAAGTGGCTGACTGTAAATTCAATGTAGAGAAGATAGAAAGTCTGATTGAAGTGGCTGAAGGAAAAGGAGTGCAGATCATCATTTTCCCGGAAATGAGTATCACCGGATATACTTGTGGTGACCTATTTGGACAACAACTTTTGCTAGAAGAAGCAGAAATGGGGCTGATGCAAATTCTGAATAACACCCGTCAATTAGATATCATTTCTATTGTTGGCATGCCTGTCGTTGTCAATTCGACAGTAATCAATGCAGCCGTAGTGATTCAGAAAGGGAAAGTGTTGGGAGTTGCAGCCAAGACCTATCTGCCGAATTATAAAGAATTCTACGAACAACGTTGGTTCACATCAGCGCTTCAGTTGACTACAAACAACGTACGCCTGTGTGGACAAATCGTTCCCATAGGTGCAAATCTGCTTTTTGAGACTTCAGATACGACTTTTGGCATTGAGATATGCGAGGACCTTTGGTCTACTATACCTCCAAGTTCCTCACTGGCACTGCAAGGAGCAGAGATTCTGTTCAATATGTCTGCTGATAATGAAGGCATTGGAAAGAACAATTATCTTTGTTCTCTCATCAGCCAACAATCCGCACGTTGTATTGCCGGATATGTATTCTCGTCTTGTGGCTTTGGAGAATCTACTACCGATGTGGTTTTTGCCGGTAATGGGCTGATTTATGAAAACGGTTCACTGCTTGCACGCAGCGAACGTTTCAGTATGAAAGAGCAACTGATTATCAGTGAAATTGATGTGGAACGCATCCGGGCAGAACGCAGGATAAATACTACCTTCGCCGCTAATCAGGCAAATTTAGGAGACAAGAAAGCAGTTTCTATCGCGACAGAATTTGTCAACAGCAAAGAACTGACCTTAACCCGGAAGTTCAATGCCCATCCTTTCGTACCACAAGGAATTGAGCTAAATGAACATTGCGAAGAAGTATTCTCTATCCAAGTGGCCGGACTAGCACAAAGATTAGTTCACACCGGAGCCAAAACAGCCGTAGTTGGTATTTCAGGTGGATTAGACTCAACGCTAGCACTGCTCGTCTGCGTGAAGACTTTCGATAAACTGGGATTATCCCGAAATGGTATTCTCGGAATCACGATGCCGGGTTTCGGAACGACTGACCGCACCTACCATAATGCGATCGATCTAATGAAATCATTAGGTATATCCATCCGTGAAATTAGTATTAAAGATGCCTGCATCCAACATTTTAAGGACATCGAACATGACATGAATGTACACGATGTTACATACGAGAATTCGCAAGCACGCGAACGTACACAAATACTAATGGATGTGGCCAATCAGACTTGGGGAATGGTTATCGGCACAGGGGACTTATCGGAACTTGCATTGGGATGGGCTACTTACAACGGCGATCACATGTCCATGTACGGGGTAAATGCGAGTGTTCCCAAAACACTTGTGAAATATTTAGTACAATGGGTGGCAGAAAACGGTATGGACGAAAACTCGAAAGCTACTTTGCTTGATATTGTAGACACTCCTATTAGCCCGGAATTGATTCCGGCGGATGAGAACGGAGAAATTAAACAGAAAACAGAAGATCTGGTAGGTCCTTATGAACTGCACGACTTCTTCCTATATTATTTCTTACGTTTCGGCTTCCGGCCTTCCAAGATATTCTATTTGGCAAGAACGACATTCAAAGATACGTATGATGAAGAAACCATCAAGAAATGGCTTTCCACTTTCTTCCGTCGTTTCTTCAATCAGCAGTTCAAACGTTCTTGCTTACCGGACGGCCCTAAAGTTGGAAGTATTTCTATTAGTCCACGGGGGGATTGGAGGATGCCTAGTGATGCCAATTCAGCTATGTGGCTTAAAGAAATAGAGAATTTATAGGGAAGTACAAACATCAAACTATTCTCACTGCTATGAGAAAAAATACTCATTACTATGAGAAGATTTTCTCATTATAGTGAGATTTTTTTCTCATAGCAGTGAGAATAGTTGAGAAAATATAACGCCTCATCATAGCTTCGATACAACATTTTAGCAAGACATGTATCTGCACAAAATTACATACTAAAATCCCTCTGTACACATAACTTTTCTTCTTATTTGCTCTATATCCGCTTCTTTAATCCTCCGAATGATATTTTTATAAATACGATGAAAGCCAAAACCGCCTTCAGTCATTTCATGAATCGCGTCTTCTTTTGAAACATTCTGAAATACCATTCGATAAAGTGCGCAAACAGCTCCTGTGCGATCTGATCCGTGATGGCAATGGATAACAATCGGCGCTTTACGATTCTTTATAATACGCAATGCTTCAATCAACTGTTCTTCATTGATGGAATGAGCTTTGGTCTTTACCCGATGAAGCTTTACGTTTGTTCCTGCGGCTTCATCATCATCACTATGTCTATTACGGAGATTGAGAGCTTCGCCAATACCATACTTTTCTAAAGCTTTAAAGTCTTCATGCGAAGGTTGCTCTGAACGATATACACCCGAATCGATCTTGTACAGATTGGTTAATTCACTATCAGGAAGAGTAATCTTCTCTACTTTTAGATTCTGACTAAAAATAGATATAGAGAAGATTACTCCCAAAAGTAGGCTCAACAGGATTCGTTTCTGCATAAGTCTATATTGTTATTATAAAAAGATCAAAGTACTCCCTTGCTGGATGGAAGTTCAAAATGATAGATATCTCTTTTGATTGCCATTTTCAAGGCACGGGCAAGGGCTTTAAAAATACCTTCTATCTTATGATGTTCATTTTGTCCTTCCGCCTTAATGTTCAGATTCATTTTTGCCGCATCACTTAGTGACTTAAAGAAATGAAGGAACATTTCCGTTGGCATCTCCCCTATCTTCTCACGCTTGAATTCGGCATCCCAAACCAGCCAGGGACGACCACCAAAGTCCAAACAAACCTGACAAAGACAATCATCCATCGGTAAAGCATAGCCATAACGTTCAATTCCACGCTTACTACCTAAAGCCTGGTAAATACATTCTCCTAATGCAATAGCAGTATCTTCGATTGTATGATGTTCGTCTACCTCCAGATCTCCTTTTACACGGATTGTCAAGTCTATACCGGAGTGTTTTCCAATCTGCTCGAGCATGTGGTCGAAAAAGCCAAGACCGGTAGAGATGTCACAAGCGCCGTTTCCATCCAAGTTCAAAGCCACATCAATATCTGTTTCTTTGGTTGTACGACGTACTTCCGCTTTCCGTTCTCCGGCAAAAAGGAACTCGGATATCTGATCCCAGTCAGTTGTTGCAAGGGCGCAGACTTCTTCCAGTCCTTTTTCTTTCAGGGTTTCAGGTGAATTTTGCAGATAGATTGCCCGACAACCCAAATTCTTGGCAAGTTCCACATCCGTAGGACGGTCGCCTATCACAAAACTTCCGGCAAGATCGTATTCCGGATTATTTAGATACTTCGTCAGCATTCCGGTACGTGGTTTACGGGTGGGCGCATTATCTTCCGGGAAACTACGGTCTATCAGAATCTCATCAAAAGTAATCCCCTCTCCTTCCAATGTTTTAAGCATCAGATTATGGGCAGGCCAAAACGTTTCTTCCGGGAAGGAAGATGTACCCAATCCATCCTGATTGGTGACCATCACAAATTCAAAATCGAGTTTACTGCGGATAAAACCTAAATTACGGAATACTTTCGGATAGAATTCCAGCTTCTCCAATGAGTCGAGTTGGTAATCCACGGGAGGTTCGATCACCAACGTACCATCTCTATCTATAAATAATACTTTCTTCTTCATAAATTATCCCGGGTATTTTTTAAGGATAGCCAATAGGGTATTATTCTCTACACGGGTACCGACAGTCACACGCAAACAGTTGCAGCAAAGCGAAATGTTATGGCGATTACGCACAATAATTCCTTCACCTACCAAATAATTGTAGATTTTCACGGCATCCGTCACTTTTGCCAAAAAGAAATTCGCATCAGACGGGAACAGTTTAATGGTACATGGAAGCTTTTCAAATTCCGCTTCCAAATAGTCACGTTCTTCCTTCAGAGTTTTCACCCAACGTTCTATCTCATAATGTTTATGCAACATGGCGATGGCTTGCTGTTGAGTCAACTGGTTGACATTATAGGGATATTTGATTTTACTAAGAATATCAATAATCTCTTTGGAAGCAAAAGCCATTCCCAAACGGATAGCAGCACATCCCCAAGCTTTGGAGAATGTCTGAAATACGACGAGATTGGGATATTTATCCAACTCTTCGAGGAAAGACGGAGCTTTAGAAAAATCATTGTAAGCCTCATCCAACATTACCAATCCTTCAAACTGACAAAGAATCTTTTCTATTTCGGAACGAAGCAGATCATTTCCTGTCGGATTATTAGGCGAGCAAAGGAAAATAAGTTTGGTATGCTCGTCGGTAGCTGCCAGCAATTTGTCAGCAGAGAACTGGAAGTCATCATCCAACAATACTTTCCGATATTCCACATCGTTTACATCGGCACAGACCTGATACATTCCATAGGTAGGATCGATAGCTACTACATTATCTTTACCCGGTTCGCAGAAAGCACGAAAGACCAAGTCGATGGCTTCATCACTGCCGTTTCCGAGAAAAATATGTTCGGGAGATACTTTCTTAATTTTCGACAACAATGTTTTCAGTTCACACTGCATAGGGTCCGGATAACGGTTGTGAGGCGTATTGTACGGATTTTCGTTTGCATCCAGGAAAACAGAAGCGGTGACTCCTTTATATTCATCACGTGCCGAAGAATAAGGCTTTAATTTCCAGATATTCGGCCGGGTTAATTCTTGTAATGTTTTCACTTCTTTAAATTTTAAATTATGAATTTTGAATTGCTTTGAGACGAACTGTGACCGCATTTTTATGCGCATCCAAATGTTCGTTAGCCGCCATCTCCTCAATAGCAGGACCAATAGCCTTTATTCCTTCCGGGAGAATTTCCTGAAACGTAATCTTGCGGATAAAACTATCCAGACTGACGCCGCTATATGCTTTGGCATAACCGTTGGTAGGCAAGGTATGATTTGTTCCGGAAGCATAGTCACCGGCACTTTCGGGAGTTAACGATCCAAGAAAAACAGAACCGGCATTTGTTACACGCTCTGCTACTTCCATGTAGTTTTCCGTTTCTATAATTAAGTGTTCCGGCGCGTATGCGTTAGTCAGTTCCAATGCTTCATCCAAATCCTTTACTAAAATCAGTTTACTATTCTCTAATGATTTTGCAGCAATTTCACGACGGGGCAATTCGGCTAATTGACGTTCTACTTCCGCCATTACTTCTGTTTGAAGTTTCTCGGAAGTGGTAATCAATATAGCCTGGCTATCTATTCCATGTTCTGCCTGTGACAAAAGGTCTGCTGCTACAAAAACCGGGTTGGCAGATGCATCAGCCAGAACTTCGACTTCAGAAGGGCCGGCAGGCATATCAATAGCTACATCACGCAGGCTTACCAACTGTTTGGCAGCTGTCACATATTGATTACCTGGACCAAATATCTTATATACTTTAGGTACACTCTCCGTTCCATAGGCCATAGCGGCAATAGCCTGCACACCACCAGCCTTGAATATTTTACTGACACCTGCCAGTTGCGCAGCAAAAAGAATAGCCGGATGAATATTTCCATTCTTATCGGGAGGCGTGCAAAGTACGATTTCCTTGCATCCTGCAATTTTAGCCGGAACAGCCAACATCAATACAGTTGAGAAAAGTGGTGCTGTTCCACCCGGAATATACAATCCCACTTTTTCGATTCCTACCGATTTTTGCCAGCAAGTCACACCGTTCATTGTTTCTACCTTCTTTCCGATAAAACGTTGGGAAGCATGAAAGGTTTCAATATTTTGTTTTGCCAGGGAGATGGCTGCTTTCAGTTCATCGCTTACCAATGTTCCGGCAACCTGTATCTCTTCAGGAGTCACAGCAAGCGCAGACAAGGTGACTTTATCAAAAGTAGCTTCATATTTCAAGACGGCTTTGTCACCTTCTGCTCTTACCTTATTTATAATAGAGCGAACAGTGTCGAACAAATTTTCCGTATTCAGTGCCGGACGTTTCAAAAGTTCCGTCCACTGTTCTTTTGAGGGATATTTAATCAATTTCATAGTTTATATCTTATTAGGCACGGATTTCACGGGTTACACGGTATCTGGGATTAGCGACTACATTATCTGTGTAATCCGTGAAATCTGTGCCTATATATTTATACAATCATCTTTTCAATAGGCAGTACTAAAATACCTTCCGCTCCCAGTCCTTTCAGTTTTCCTATGATTTCCCAAAAACGTTTTTCATCAAGTACTGTATGAACAGAGCACCAGCCTTCCTGTGCTAACGGCATCACCGTAGGGCTCTTCATACCCGGCAATACAGCAATGATTTCTTCCAGTTTATCTTTCGGAGCATTCATCAATACATATTTTTTATCTTCGGCTGTTTTTACTGCATTCATGCGGAACAGCAGTTCTTCGAGCACTTCTTTTTTCTCGTCGCTCATATTCTTGTTGCCAATCAGCAATGCTTCCGACTTCATTACGACTTCCACTTCTTTCAAACGGTTACTTACCAACGTAGAACCGGAGCTTACAATATCGAAAATAGCATCAGCCAATCCAATTCCCGGAGACACTTCTACGGAACCGGTAATCACGTGAATTTCAGCATTTACACCATTTTTCTTCAGGAAGTTACGAAGAATAACCGGATAGGAAGTAGCGATCTTCTTACCGTCAAACCATGACAAACCGGGATATTCAATATCTTTCGGCATAGCCAATGAAAGGCGACACTTACTGAATCCCAAACGTTTGATAATTTCCGCATCTTCTTCTTTCTCCATAAATTCGTTTTCGCCAACAATTCCCAAGTCTGCCACACCGGTAGCCACTGTCTGCGGGATATCATCATCACGAAGGAATAGAACTTCAATAGGGAAATTGGAAGACTGCACCAATAAGGTACGTTTTGTAGTGCTCAACTTAATATCCGACTCTCCTAAAAGTGCCATTGTCTCTTCGAAGAGACGTCCTTTGGCTTGTACTGCGATTCTTAACATGACTTTATTTAATTTTTAATTATAATATGCGTTGAGAAATAAAAAAAGGCTTACCGTATTCGGCAAGCCTTAGTTATCGTTTATATAGTTATACACAATATCATCCACGCCCACCGATTATTCGTTAGGAAAATGATGATGATGATGTGTAGTTGTATATTTCATATTTCTTTTATTAACTGCGACAAAAGTAAAGCATTTGTTTGAAACCACCAAACATTTATCACAAAAACTTGAGTTTTTATTTCAAATTAAAGGCAATATCTCTTCCGGCTCTACATCACATTTCGTAAAATGCATTTCGTCTTTCGACTTTTCTTTCGAGAAAGTAAAGTAAGTACAAACTGATTCCGTGCACACTTCTCCATCCTTATTATATAATTTTGCTTCAACAATGACAATGTTCCGCTTCACTTCTTTAATAGAGGCACGCAATACTATATGAGAATCTTTGGTATCAACAGATTTTCGGTAACGGGTTTCCATCTTCGAAGTCACTCCAGTCGTTTGTAGTTTACGAAGCACCACCCACGCACAGATTTCATCCATCAAAACTGCTTGAATACCGCCATGCAAAGTGTCAATCCAGCCTTGATACTCGGGACGTGGCTTCCAAATGCTCACTACTTCGTCACCATCCTCATAAAATTCCATTTTTACTCCAGCTTCATTATTAGGAGCACAACCGAAACAATTGTACCCTTCCAAACCCTTCCAGGGATTTATTATCTTCTTCATAGTTCTCTCTTTTAGTTAGTTTTACTTCCCAAATATAAGCAATTTATGAAAAGGAGATGCAATTTTCACTGATTTACTTTCTAATACAACGAATAGCGAAAGCTTTCGTATCAATACCCGCATTAGATTCTTCTATGATATTCGTATCACTTTTCATGTAGAAAACCTTAGTATCGATGGTGGCATTTGTATTGTCCAATGTCCAATATGCCAAATGTTTGTTCTCATAATCTGCTTGAAAAGCCCCTACATACATTCCTACAGGAATACCATTAAAACCGGATAAATTAGTTGCAGGTTGCACTTGTTCTTCCGTCTTCAGGGACAACCAGATCCCTGACTTCAACAAAGAAGCTTCCCCCTTCAAGTAGTCTTTTAAAATATTCCAGTCTTCCCAATTCGGTATACTCCAGTGAGTTGGCAAGATCCTACCGGAAAGCGCAACATTAGCGGTATAAAAATAATGCTCTGTAGTAGATTGCAAATATCCGGCTATATTTGCTGTTACCTGATTCAATTTAGGGAGCGCATCACCGTTTACATATAAAGATGCCTCCAAATTACTCCTCATCCAGTATTGAGTTCCGATCTTCACTAGCGGATAATTATGGATGACTCCTCCACGTACGTCACGAACCACATCTTCCAATGCTAGAACAGGTAACACATCATCTGCCAGTGTTACTGATAAGGAGATTGCTCCGTCTGCCAGCACATAAACATTATTACGAGCCAATAAGGTGCCATCCACATAGGTTAATGAATGATCTTCCATATTCCATGATACACTTCCACCATTTACTTTTCCTGATTTTCCTAATAACTGTGCTACAATCCCTTGAGATAAATTAACGCTACCGTCTTCTTTCATCGGATAGGCAACAATCGCTTGAGAAGAAAAATCCGGAGTAACAAGATACTCTTTACATATTTCGGCTACTTGTTTTCCCGAATGTATCACTTTGTACACATTCGATTTTTCAAAAGTCAGCTTCGATACATCTATGTATTTATGCAAAATACCCGATTCGGTATGATCCACTTCTGTCCCATCCCAATCCCCGATTTCTCCGTTCACTTTACTCATTAATATATCTTCGGCCGATACAAACGTTATTTCCAACTCTCTCTGTTTTCCACTTTCCAATTGTAAAGTGGATGGTAATAAACTGGTATATAGTTTGCCGGCAGCTTCCAATGTTATGTATTGATACCCAACAGTCGCCTCTTGGGGAATCAAAATAAGCTCTTTTCCTACTAGTCGACCGTCTTTTATTTCCCATTCTCCTGCAGGAGTAATATCTTTCTCTTCAGAATAGGCAGAGAATGTTTTCTTCTGAAAATCATAAATGGTCTTAGTATAAAAGCCACTCACCGAAAGTGTAGGTTTCACAGATAGTATTTCTTCTATATTCTCTCCCTCTCCGGGGACAAGGACTATTTTCATGCGAAAGAACTGGTGGTTGTAAGTCAAAGCAACTGCATCTTTACTGGCTAATACTTCCTTTTTGGAAGCAACTAGAAAATCAGAATGAGAATAATCATCCAGTTTATCTTGAGTTGTTGCAACGGTCACTTGCATGGAACTTTCCCCCATTGCTACTCCACTATTCTGATATGGATAATAACTGATTAAATTCAATGTAACTCCATCATCCGGATAGTAAACCGATTCATCAGATACAAACTCACCAGTAGATGAACGCACAAAATGAAGATTATCTGCATAACGTTCTTCTTGCATTGTAGTAGTTCCTGCAAGTGCAAATAACCCCACTTCATCTTTTTCTCCAAAACTATTGTTTACTACACGAGTATTCATGATCTCATGAATATCAGCTACAAACTTCAACGGAATATCTCCATTATTAATGATTTCCCCTTCTTCCTCCGAAATATGGTTTACACAAGCAGTAAACATAGTACAACAAAGGATAAAAAAACCTACTCCCACAAATAGGTTATGGCATGTTTTCATTTTGTTTTTCTATTAGTTCAAAAAAAGAAATTCTTGATTGAGCAGAAAGAATGCCATAAGAGGAAGTATTCACTTTCGGTTATGAAAAACCATACAACACGTCTGTTGCAACTGTAAAATCTTAAATTCCCACATTACAGTTTGAAATGTGGAAGCGAAAGTACAGATTATAGTTAAGAAAAGAAATATTTTCCTTTAAAAAGATTAATCTTTTATATAAAAAGCACGTAATCAGCCATTTACATAACACATGCAAAAACAAGACATTCTGAACTCCACATTATTATATTAGCATTGGTTATTATTTACTATCCGTCATTTATTTCAAAAAGAATACCCCACTTCTATTCCGGCAATGTGTCTGCCTTGCGAAGATGCATATTGATAACAATAAAATGCATCCAATGACCAACGTTTGGCTAAAGCAATCTCCACTCCGGGACGATAGCGCATACGGTCTGCTCTCCAAAAAGAGGTATCATCCAGACTTTGATAAATTTCAACAGAAAAATAAGGAGAAACGATTCCTTTTGTAGAAGCATAGGATAACTTCAAACGAGAACGTAGACGAGTTTCAGAATCACCACGGTCAAAAGTCTGCTGAAACCTCTCCCGCAAAGACACTTTCAACCATTGATAACGAAAGTTGGCAGTGGCAGATATATGATAGCGATGTCTCAACTTCCAGTCTGAATCACCCAAATTCCGAAGATGGGTCTCATATCCCACTCCCAGATTCAAAAAAGAACAAGGGCGATAACTTCCACCAACTGTCAGTCCCCAACGATCTAATCGACTTACATCATCCTTCATACGTAATTCCAAATCGCCTGAAACCGAGAAACGGGAATCTATCTTATGATTTACTTTAAATTTAGTCCATGTATTGAAATCATCACTTTGTGCCCATGCGGGAAACGACATTCCAAGCAACAACACAAACAGCCAAATCTTAGTATTTAATATTATTCTACTCATTGATTATCGGATTAAAGTTACAAAGATAATAAATTATCTCCGGCAAAAGAAAGGCGTAAAACTGAATTTATTCTGAAAAGATAATGTTTGTATTCTACTTAAATTCTCATTTGCATATTGTATCTTTGCGTATGAAACTCTAAAACCATCGGATATGGATAACTTAATGCGTAAACTTCCTATTGGAATACAGACATTTGAAGGAATACGGAAGGAGAATTATCTTTATGTGGATAAAACCGCGCTTGTATGGCGTATGGCCAATTTGGGAAAGCCATATTTTCTAAGCAGACCACGCCGCTTTGGTAAAAGTCTATTAATTTCGACATTCGATGCTTATTTCCAAGGGAAAAAAGAGCTATTTAATGGATTGGCCATTGAACAACTAGAGACGAAATGGGAACAGTATCCAGTTTTACACCTTGATCTGAATGCAAAAAAATATGAGACGGCAGCGGATTTAATCGCAATGCTAAACCAATATTTAGAGAAATGGGAAGCTATTTATGGTGATGAGAAAAAAGATCGTAGCCCCGAAGAACGCTTCAGCTATGTGATCGAGCAAGCTTTTCTGAAAACAGGAAAAAACGTCGTTGTATTAGTAGACGAATATGACAAACCTCTTTTGCAAGCCATTACCCGTCCGAGATTGTTCGAAGAGTATCGTCAGATATTGAAAGCCTTTTATGGAGTATTGAAAAGTGCTGACGCATATCTCCGTTTTGTTTTCCTGACCGGAGTTACGAAGTTCTCTCAAGTCAGCGTATTCAGCGATCTGAATCAGTTGAATGACATTAGCCTAGACTATTCTTATGCCACACTTTGCGGTATTACCCGAGAAGAACTGGAGAGTACTTTCAAACCCGAAATTGAAATTTTCGGTCGCAAAAATCATCAGACTCCAGAAGAAGTAGTCGCAGCAATGAAACGCAACTATGACGGTTATCATTTTCACTCGGATGGCTCAGGGGTATTCAATCCGTTCAGCGTATTGAATGCTTTCAGTAAATTGGAGTTGGGCAGCTATTGGTTCCAAACCGGTACGCCAACATTCTTGGTTGAACTACTACAAAAAAGTGAATATGATCTCCGTACTTTATTAAATGGTATAGAAGCGCCTGCTTCTTCTTTTGTAGAATACAGAATGGATGCTCATAATCCTATACCGCTGATTTATCAAAGTGGATATTTGACTATTAAGGATTACGACAGAGAGTTTCAGAACTATCTGCTTGATTTTCCGAATGATGAAGTGCGCTACGGATTCATAAACTTTCTTGTTCCGTTTTACACTCCAATGAAGAACAACGATCAAGGATTTTATATCGGAAAATTCGTTCAGGAATTACGCACAGGTGATTATGAATCTTTCCTCACCCGTTTGGAGGCTTTCTTTGCTGATATTCCGTATGAACTGAATGACCAGACCGAACGGCACTATCAGGTTATCTTCTATCTTGTATTCAAACTAATGGGACAATTCACAGAAGCAGAAGTACGCAGTGCCCGCGGACGTGCCGATGCTGTGGTCAAAACGCCCAAATATATCTATGTATTTGAGTTCAAACTAAATGGAACCGCAGAAGAAGCAATAAAACAGATTGATAATAAAGGTTACCTAATTCCTTATCAGAAAGATCATCGGGAAGTAGTGAGGATCGGTGTGGAATTCAGTGCGGAAACCCGCAATATCAATCGTTGGCTGGCAGAGACGAAGTAAATATGATAAAAACATTTCGGGAAGAATCGTAACAACGAACTTCCCGAAATTAAATCCAATACCTTTGAAAACAAATACTTGTTATATTCTTTTACAAACAAGTTTTTTCAATCTAACCTAATATACTTGGAACTAATCTGTCTCTTTTGATTTTGCATTCCAGACCAATAACGCAAAAAGTACTGACAGCAGAGCCGCCCCTATCCAAAACCAATTGATATAGGTGAAGTCATAAACATCAACTCCGTTCTGAACCGTTTTTTGGTCTTCTATCAGTATACCGCTCATCACATCCTGCAATCCGGCACCAATATAACTGGCAATGCCGACAACTCCCAATGCTGCTCCCGATGCATTGCGAGGAGCAATATCGACAGCCATCAAACCACCCAAAAAGCAGATTAGTACTCCGATTCCTAAACCAAAAAGAACCATAGCCAATACATCTATCCAAAAATGTACGCCCGGAACCAACAGGAAAAGGCAAAGTGCAAATATATTCATCAATCCGAAGATTAAGGCCGGAACATTGCGACGACCACCAAACAATTTATCCGAAATCACTCCGGAAAACATCGTACCGATGATACCACAAACCGGACAGATAGAAATGATAAAACTGGCATCCAGGGTAGAATACCCTTTTTGAGCTTCCAAGTAAAAGACACCCCAGCTGTTTATCGCATAACGACTGATATACATAAAAGCACTCGAAAGGGCAAGAATCCAAATGGCAGGCATCATCAACACCTGGCGCTGTGCTTTATTGAAATCCGCCGTTTCTGTTGCACTCATCTCTTTTTTCTGTTTGGGAATATTCACTGGAGGGAAACCCTGACTCTCGGGAGTGTCATGAAAGAACTTCCACACGATTAAAGCTCCAAGCAAACCGACAATACCGGCTCCGAAGAAGCCGTATCGCCAACCCAAGACACTGACAATAGACGCAATAATCAAAAAGGTTAACGCTTCACCGATGTTATGGCTGGCAGACCAAAATCCGTAATAGGAACCCCGTTCTTTGTCCGTGAACCAACGGGAAAGACCAACCACGCAAGAGGCGGCACCCATAGACTGAAACCAGCCGCTAATTCCCCAAAGGACAGCAAACAGAATAAAAGAATTGGTAAAGCCGAGACATAAGTTCACTAATGCCGTAACCAATAAACCAGTAGTCATGAAGCGATTGATATTGCTACGGTCGGCAAGGAAACCATTCGTGAACTTTCCGAGGGCGTAAGTGAAGAATAATACGGAGCCGATTATTCCCAGTTCCGTTTCAGAGAAGATTCCTTCCTCTACGATGGGCTTCTTTACGACATTCAGGCTAAGGCGGCAAACGTAATACATACCGTAGCCAAAAGTTGCCGAAAGGAAGGTAGACCATTTCAAATACTTCAGACGACGTTCATCGGAAGAGGACAAAGCCTCCCCGTTACAAGGTCCCGGTGGAGAGACCTTGTAAAAGTTTATAAGCTGTTTTAACATGAAGAAATACGGTTAGTCGTGAAGTTTCTTTTTGCGCAGATACTCCAATAACAGCGCAGGACGATCGGTTTGAATTAATTTCGCTCCCTGATTAATGATCCATCCCCAGCTTTCTTCCGGTTGATAGAGTTCCACCGCACGGTCATCATCATGACCGCCACATAGTTCGGGCCATAGAGAATTGATAAACAAGTTAGAACCTGTATCACGCACTTTCTTTATCAGGTTAAGAACCTCCGGGCTATCATTGTCGAATACTAATTCATAAGCAGCAGGCTTCATGTGAGTCTGATAACTGTCAATAATAGCTTCGGCTCCTTCTTTGTGCAACTGTACAATAGGCATAAAAATTACTTTATCCAACACAGCACCGTTTTCAGCTTTCACTTGTTCATAAGGAAGCCCGGCTTTGATAACACACTGGTCGACTGTCCCTGTCTTCTCGAGTACGGCATAAGCCTCCTGAAAATAATCATAGCCCTTATCAATATTTACCATTATCTTACCTTTGCAGAGCAACATGACTTCCTCCAATGTAGGAATTTGATGTCTTGTTTTACAAGCTACCCCATTTTTAAGGCGCATCGCTTTCAATTCTGCCAGTGTATAATCTTCCACCAGTCCTTTTCCGTTCATGGTGCGATTGATTGTTTTATCATGCATCACTACCAAATGTCCGTCTTTGGTTCTTTTCAAATCGATCTCTACCATATCGACTCCCATATCAATGCAATTCTGTATACCTTGCAATGAGTTTTCCGGAGCATTACGCCAGTCAGCCCGATGTGATACAACCAGTATTTTATCAGGATGATTTCCTAACAGGTTTTCTCTGATTTCAGTTATTCTATTTTGGGCAACAGCCAGTTGTACCAAACATAGAAGAAGTATGAAGTTACATATCCGTTTCATAAATGCAAACATTAAGAATTTTAATTCAGTTTATTGTTTTTCCAGACCATTTTTTCTCCCCACATTGGTACATAGGTCTGTTCACAGTTAATCTTCGAAGCCCGTTCGAGTGCCAGTTCCAATGACCATCTTGATTCGTCAACACCGGCATGAGCAAGTTCCAGAATATGCGATAACAAGACATAATCCGGTTCTACCTGCCCTGCACCTGAACCCAGAATATTATTTTCAGTCAGTGCATTGGGAGCGTAACGTGGTATCAATACATTCACATGAGAAGCCAGATTCGTATATTGTTCCGGTTTATAGTTGGAGTCTCCTACATGCATAAAGACGAAGTTACCGGTATCTTCACCACAATCAATCGAAAATACAGTCACAAAATTAGATAACCCGGAATTGTTGTGATCGGTGATACAGGTTTTAATTTTGAATTTTCCTATTTCATAATCTTTATCTCCTTTTGCGGTATAAGGATATGTCGTATCTTTCAGGTAGTTAGACAATACCGGTTTGCCTAAATCAAACATAGCCTGAATAAGATCATTGTTATAATGATCGGAATGCTTATGAGTGACGCAGAGAAAATCAATATAAGGTGCCAGTTCTTTTGCCCAACGATGAGATATGTCAATAGCAAAACACCCTGACGGAGTCTTAACCACATACCCCATATTATAGAGTGCCCAAATCTCTGCCGTACCATTTTCCACTTTTGAGTTTTTAATTCCATCCATCACGCGGTCAAATGCACTCCGATAAAAATAGATAATAGGATCGCACTTTTCCATACTTGTACTTGCTTGGTCGAAGCCATTCAGATAGCTGACAAAATAATCATTTTTACATTTATCCGCATACCCCTGAATTTTGGTCAAAGTAGCAGTACGTCCGGCATTGACAATCAAAGGAGAAGAACTCCACAACTGTTGTGCTGTGGCATCCACTTCCTCTGCCAATTGAGTAAGGATTCCTTCATGACCTGTTTCGGTACTGTTGTTGTCATCAGCATCGCAAGCAACAAAACCTATTGCCAAAAGGCAAAACAGTAAATATTGAATTTTTCTTATTATATCCATCTTATTTCAGTGTTTTATAATCATTAATTATTTTATTGAAAGTTTCAACGACCCGTTCCGGGGTTGGACGTGTATCATGGCTTTCGTGATCTTTAGTCGCTTCATACATGAAAACTCCTTCATAACCGACTCCTTCGAGTGCGTGCATTAACTTTCCCCACTTAATATCGCCTTGCGTAGGAAGCCAGTGGCACTCGTTGACAAAATCAAAATCCGAAGCATGTATGGTACCAATACGTTCACCAATGGTTTCTACAAAATGTTCCGTCGTTCCTTTTGTATAATGATTGGTATCAAAACAAACCTTCACACCGGGAATGTCTTTGATGATCTCCCCAAGTTCTTCAGGAGTATTTCCCAAACAAGTCCGCGGCAGATTCTCTATACATAACTGTGCTCCTATCTGATCCGCATATTTCTTCAGATAAGCAATAGACCTGGAAGCATTGGCTATTCTTTGTGCCCGAATACTGTCGTCAATCGGTTCAGAACTTGGATGCAGAACTAAACATTTCGGTTGAAATTGAGCACACTGTTCAATCATCTCCGCCATAAAATCTACATTTTCTTTCCTTTTCTTTTCATCGAGAACCGATATATCCAGCGTGCGGGAAAAAGGAAGATGTATAGACCAGACTTTGATACCGGCACTATCAATTTTTGCTTTCATATCCCGAACACGAGGAATGACCTCATTTGCCGGAACGCCTCTATAACACTGGTTAAATGCAACTTCCACATACTCTAGCCCCACAGACCGAGCTTGAGAAAAATCTGTGGAAGCAGGTACTTTCCACAAAGCTGTAGTAGTACCTACTTTATATTTCTGTGCATATACTCCCATTGTCATCGTCATAAATACAATAAAAACCGAGATTCTCATCATCACTTACTTTTGACGGTTTGTACCTTGAATATCACCACCACGAATACTCCAGGAGTCTGTCTCCAAAGTCTTATTAATATCAAATGCTTTGACAGCACCGATATTACCAGATCCGATCGTTCCGCAATAAAGCCGTTTGTCCGGACCAATAGTAACAGCTGCCATGACTTGTTGTCCTACAGTTTCTTCAAAAACAATGTTTCCATTAGTAATATCAAGTCCCAATACTTTGTTTCCTGATTGAGTACCTATATAAAGAATACCATCCGTGCTCAAGGTACCTCCACTGTAATTCAAATTGTTGCCTACCTTTTTCTCCCAGATTTTAGCCCCGTTGGCATTTACTGCATGAACTGTCTGCGCTCCTTTCTCTGTAAAGTAGATATTACCATTTTTATCTACAATCGGGAAATAGGCATCACCTTTCGTAGTCGGATACGTCCATATCTTTGTCCCGTTTGTCATATCGACAGCAACAAGTCCGCCTCCTTTCAACGTCGCATAAAGCATCTGATCTTTCAAAGCAAACGTAGCCTGTTCTGTCACATTTACTTCTTCCAATTTCCATATCTGATCCTTATTCGGTTTAAAAGCATAAATAGCAGCACTTGTACCCGCATAAACATTTCCGGCTTTATCAATAGCTACCGCACTACCTGTTGCTCCGTCAAGGGATTGTTGCCATTTTATAATGCCACTGGATGCATCGAGGGCATACAACGTACTCTTATTGGTGAGACAGTAAAGGACACCATCGGCAGACAATGCAGGAAAAGCACCTATCGCAGCATCCAATTTAACCGCCCACTTTTGAGTTCCGTTCGGATTTATAGCATATACATTATTAATAGTAGCATTTCTTACACACTGATATATAGTACCATCAGGAGCCACCAACGCACCTCCACCATACGTTATCTCACTGATAGCAAACACCCATTTGAATTCACCGCTCACTACATCAATAGCAAATAAATGCCCTGCAGGAGTAGATGTTGGAGTGTACATTGTTTTTCCATCCGGAGAGAACACCGGATTGGAAGTCTTTACATATCCGGTAAGTCCGCCAAAGTTCAAATCGACAGAATTCCATTTATAATTGCCGACTGTAACAGCCAGACTACCCGACTCGGTTGTGTTATTTACATAAGTCACCGTAACAGCTACTGTATAAGTTCCGGTAGTAGCAAATGCATGTACAGGGTTGTTTTCTCCTGATGTCGTACCATCACCAAAATCCCAGCTTACCGATTTCACTTCACCTGCCATAAAATACATATCGTTATAAGCAAAGGCGCAAGGTTCCCACACGACCAGTTCCGTATTGGCAAGAATAGGATAGATCAATCCCGGAGTAGCTGAAGTTTCCACTGGAATAGAATTGCCTGTAGGATAAACACAAACTACGTTGAACGTATATTCCTGATCGTTAGTCAACCCGTCAACAATGTATTCTTCCAATGAAGTATCATCCAGATTGATAATCTGATTGCCCGGATTAACAGTAACCTGATAACGGGTAAAACGTTCACTGGCAGGTTTTGTCCATCTCAAACGCACTCTTTCATTGCCGGCTGCTGCCGTCAGATCAGAAATCGGGTATCTCGCATTCTTCGGCGTACAGGCAGCGGTCGTTTTACTAGCCAATCCTCCTGTATAACGAGGCTGTACAGAAAAAGTGTAAGCAACGTCATTCACCAGATTATTGATTGTGGCAGTCATCGTTTTTGCATCCACAGTCATCTCACCTCCTTCCGCGTCTGACGATCCAGAAGTCCAAAGAATCAAATATTCATTAGGCCGGGCATTTTCGTATGCCTCCCAAGCAAGAGTCACATTCATATCTCCGGCTGTTGCCGTAAGTGACTTCAGTTCATATAAATCGAAATTCGCTTTTGGCAGCTCTTCTTCACAAGCAGTAAAAACTACTGTGAGAATAAACAACAAGCTATATATTATTTTTTTCATTGTCTGAATTCTTTTAGTTTAACCCTATTAATATCCCGTATTCTGCCACAACAATTCTGTGTTGTTTATTCTTTCCAATTCCGTTTTGGGAATAGGATACAGGAATTGGTAATCCTGAATAATATGTCCTTCTGCTTTCATGGCTTCCTTAGCACCTCCCATACGTACCAAATCGAACCAACGCTGTCCCTCATAAGGAAATTCCTGTTGACGTTCCAGCATGATCGCACTACGGAAACTATCCTGGTCGGGTAACTCTGTAATCAAAATCGGAGACAATCCGGCACGGGTATGTACAGCATTCAAAGCAACCAAGGCTTCTGAATTCTGCAAATTACTGTAACTAATTTCATTCAAAGCTTCTGCGTACATCAACAATACATCGGCATAACGGAGAATAATCTGGTCATTACCAACAGTGTTATAAGTCGCGCTCTTGACATCTTTAAATTTATTCATGACACAGACCTTATCTTCCACCTTTACATAAGTAATCAAATCTTTCCGCTTATCCCCGTCTTTATAACATTCTTTCAGCGCCTTTGTCTGATTGGTATCGTCGGTCAGGTTAATAATAGAGAACCAGTATCCATGCCCTTCTCCTTCCACATCCTTATTAAAGCGAACAGCAAAAATGATCTCATCATTCATTTTATTATTTACATCAAAAACCCGGTCCGGAGTAGTCATCAGAGAATACTTACCTATCAATTGAGATAACACATTTCGAGCTTCCGTCCATTTATGGAAAGTGAGGTAAATCTTGCCGAGCAGTGCCATTGCAGCACTGGAAGTCACTCGTCCCATATCGGCACTTGCATAAGAAGACGGCAACATACTTTCATTAATAACCTGATTCAAATCACCGACAAGGAAATCATAAACCTGCTGGTCTGAACTACGTCCGATTTTCAGAGCTTCGGCCACTGTTACCACCTTATTAGTCATAGGTATTCCTCCCCACAGACGATACATATTAAAATAGGTAAGTGCACGAATGAAAAGGGCTTCTCCTTTATATTGTTTTTTCAGAGTAGCGTCAAAGTTGGCTTCATCAATCCTATCTAATATAAGATTACAACGATAGACTCCATTATTAAAATTCGCCCAAGCATTTTCCAGGATTCCATTAGAAGCTTTATCTGCAAACTGGTCGATATCATAACGGTCCTGCGTTCCGGCAGTAGGTGCGCTCAATGTCAAATTATCACTCCGATATTCGCAACACTCCGTAAAATAGGAAACCTGTGTCTGCAATTTAGAGTAACATCCCATCACAGCTACATTAAAATCGTCTGCTGTCTTATATACTTTATCGGTAGGCACACTGCTACTTGGTTCCAAATCGAAGAAACTATCTGTACAAGCAACTGATAGAAAAGCAGTTGACAAGAATAGTATTAGTTTATATTTTTTCATACAACGTGTATTTTAAAGGATGATTAAAGAGTTATATTCAATCCGAATAAGAATGTTTTAGCCAATGGATAAGTACCATAGTCCTCACCCGGTGAAAGAGAATTAGACGGCCGGGCATTCACTTCCGGATTGTATCCGCTATAATTAGTTGAAGTCCAGAGATTTTGTCCGGAAACGTATACTCTCAACTTTTCTACAAAAAAGCGCTGGGTCAGATTCTTCGGCAGAGTATATCCCAGTGTCACATTCTGCAACCGCAGATAAGAACCATCTTCCAAATGCCAGGTTGACGTACGTCCATTATAACCTTTTGATTTACGATTGGCACGATTCACCTGACCGTTTCCCGGATCTTCCGGACTCTTCCAACGATTCAAGGCGATGGTAGTACCATTGGTATTGCCTTCCAGATTATCAATGTAACGGCGATTCAAGTTCAGAATCTCATTACCATACACTCCCTGGAAATTGAAATCAAGATCAAATCCCTTAAACCACACTTTTCCTCCGAATCCATAGGTGAAATCAGGCATATAGTTACCTACTATCGCACGGTCTTTATCCAAGTCCATCACGCCGTCTCCATCTACATCCACAAACCGGAAATCTCCGGGCTTGGTATTGCTGAAATGAGGATATTTCTTCAATTCTTCTTCATTGGAGAAAATACCATCCTGCACCAACAGATAATAACAGCCGATAGGTTCACCAACTTTCGTTATGTAATACGCATGATCTACGCTACCGGTAGATATGATAGGAGCATTACCCGGACCGAGCGCCTTTACTTCGTTTGTATTTGTAGCATAATTGGCATTGAATGAATAACCGAAATCTTTCGTTATATTCTTCTGCGAGGTCAATGCTATTTCCCATCCCCTGTTGTTCACTTTACCGATATTCATCAATGCAGTGCTATATCCGGTCAGATGAGGAACAGGTACGTTCAACAACATATTAGAAGTGTTGGTATTGTAATAATCCACAGTCAGCCCCAACAATCCTTTGAACATTTGTAAATCAATACCTACATTCACCATCGCATTCTTTTCCCAACTCAAATCCTCGTTTTTTATGGTACTAGGTTTATATCCATTCACCAACTGTCCATTGCCTGTACCGAGTATATAATTATCGGAAGCCATCAGAGACAGGTGGTCATAATTACCAATCTGAAAATTACCGGTAACTCCATAACTGGCTCTAAGTTTCAAGTCATCAACAAATGACAGGAATTTTGCTTTCGTGAAAAAGTCTTCTCCACTTATTCTCCATGCAAAAGAAGCAGAAGGGAAATATCCCCAACGGTTGTTTTTTCCGAAACGGGAAGAACCGTCTGCACGAATGGCTGCTGAAGCCATATACTTACCTTTATAGCTATATTGTACACGTGCCAGATAAGAAGCAATTGTCCACTGTGTTTTATCAGATGCACCTTTCGTCACCGTACCTCCGGAAATTGTTTGTATATAGTCATTCGGGAAATCGGTAGCCGTTACATTATCACCTTTATATGTTTCTTTTTGAGCCGATTGCACTAAAACGACATTGATAGAATGAGCATCCTTGATGGTCGTATTATAATTGATTTTATTCTCAACCAACCAGTTGAAATAAAAACCGGATGAACTGTATGCAGTAGGATTCGACTTCACATCATAATATTTCTGTCCCAATAACGGAAGTTCCGATGAACGGTATTGATCGTTATGCGAACCGTAATAATCACCACCAAAAGAAATGTTATAGGTAAGCCCTTTATATAACTCCAATTCCGCAAAGACTTTTCCCACAATAGCCATACGATCTACAACATCCGATTGGAGGTTTGCCATGGCTACCGGGTTTAATACGGCATTGTGCTGATAGTCATTTCCAATTCTCCAATATCCGTTTCCCTGATAGTTATAACTTCCATCCGCATTATACACCGGCCATACCGGAGGCATCATCAAGGCTGATTGCACAATACCGTTAGACCCGGAAGCATCTACCCGGTTGGAAGTAGAATAAGAAGGAGAAAAATTCAGACCGAATTTCAGTCTTTTATATTTCCCGTCCAAATTCATACGCATACTATATTTCTTAAAATCGGAATTAATGATAATACCTTCTTTATCATAATAGTTGGCTGAAATAAAATAACCGACTGTTTTTCCTCTGCCGGAAATAGATACATTGTGGCTGGTAGTAGCAGCAGTACGGAATATAGCGTCTTGCCAGTCCGTATCGGTCAGTCCTTTGTCACCATTCAGATAAGGAAAGAGTTCGGTGGGGATACGTTCCCATGAGTTGGGACGCATTCCATTCGGATCGTCCGGTGATCCACCGGGATTGGCATCCAGATAGGCGTTGTCATGCCCATCTTTTGCAAATTCGGCAAACTGATATGCATTCATCATTGAAAGTTTCTTCGAAACACTCTGGATACCATAATATCCATCATACTGCACTTTCATTTTCTCCGACTGCCCCTGTTTGGTCGTGATAATAATTACACCATTCGATCCACGACTACCATAAATAGCTGCCGAAGAAGCATCTTTCAAAACTTCTACAGATTCAACATCATTATTATTCAGATTGGCAAATCCACGTTCCACCGGTACACCGTCGATAATATAGAGAGGATCACTACCTGCATTCACTGTGCTGATACCACGAACACGGATACTTACGCTTCCTTCCGGATCACCACTAGGTTGCGTCACCTGTACTCCCGGCATTTTTCCCGCCAACGCCTGACGAAAATCGGAAGCGGAAACTTCTGCTATTTGTTCAGCTTTCACGGAAGAAATAGAAGTAGAAACATCTCTTTTTCTCTGAACGCCATAGCCTACCACGACTACTTCATCGATCATCTTACTATCTTCCACCAACGTGATTTTTGCCGTATTCTTATCTTTTGCAGAGATATTCACCGTTTTATAGCCGATATAAGAAATAGTCAGTGTGGCAGATTCCGGTACATTCATGATTGAATAACGTCCGTCGATATCGGTAATGGTACCACTGCCTTCTCCTTTAATCTGAACACTGGCACCAATCACCGGTTCTCCTTTATCATCTGCAACAATTCCCTGGATAGTGCGTGTACGTTGAGCTGTTTCTTCCTTTTTAAGCGGCTGTTTGCTGACAGCAATTGTATGATCGGTCCTATTGAAATAAAGTTTGGCCTGGGTGGTTATCTCGCCCAGAATCTGTTTTAATGAAGCATTTTTAATGTCGAAAGAAACTCTCGGAGCTTTGTTCACTGTCTCCTGGTCATAGAGAAATTTAAAATTAGTCTGTTTGCTGATTTTATTGAAAACACTTTCTACCGGCTCATTTTGCACGCGAAGCGTTATATCGTGCTCTTTCAGTGTTTGAGCAGCAGCCGGAACAATTAAAATGAAGGTGAATAGTAAAAAAGCTAAAAACGAACAGCTATTTTTACTTATCCCTTTACAAATAAGAAGATTATTCATAAATTTGTGCGTTTTAGTAATTGACTAAAGTTATTAAAAACAAGCAATACGCGATACGTTATTCATTTGGGTCGAAGCTTATGAATATCCGTCCGGATTGCGGATAGGGGCATTCCTTTGGAGTGCTTCTATCATTTTAGGGGGTTCATGAAGGGGCTGTTTTCATCTATTATTCTTTTAAAGGTTAAACATTATCTTTTCTTCATCTCATTCTTTATAAAGAAGGACATTAATGCCTTCTTTCTTATATTTGATATCACCACTGATAAATTCGATGGATTTAAGTACGGCCTCCAGACTCTTATTATCGTGCTCACCGGTAATCAAGTTGTTGAAATCCTGACCGGGAGCAAAAGTAATCCGGCAATTATATACACGCTCCAGTTCTTTTGCCACATCCCGAATCGGTGTACTGTAGAAACGTAAACCTCCTTTCATCCAGACAGCCACTCCCCTATCTTCTGTTTTCTTACTATATTCACCGGAAACCGTATTGATAAGCACTTGCTCTTTTGCAGTCAGCCTCATCATCGCTTCCGGTAAATCAACCTGTACTTTACCACTCTCCACACTCACAGATACAATCTCATCCGTTGAATAGGACTTGACATCAAAACGAGTACCCAATACCCGAACATCCAGCCGCTTCGTCTTTACAACAAATGGCATCTTTTCATTACGGGCAACACGGAAATATCCCTCACCTTCAAGTTCTATTTCACGGCTATCTCCCACAAAACGTTCCGGATAACGCACTTGAGAACAAGAATTCAATACCAAAAGAGTTCCATCCGGCAAAGTCACTTGCCTTTTTTCACCAAAAGAAGTGGTGACTTCGGCAAGCGTGACCTGCTGCTCATTCATATACCGGAAAAAGTTGACACTCCCTATTATAATGGCTATGACAGCCGCCGTACTAACCGCCACCACAGACGCCCGACGGAACCAGGTACGTTTTTTGTGTTCAATACGTTTCAATAACTGACGTGCCTCTCTCTTATATTTTTCCCGTTCCAAATCAGTAGCAGGTTGCAAGTTCCCGGATTCTTCCCAAACCTCTGCTGCCAGTTCATCCAATAAATCTTGGTTTTCTGCCTCTTTTATGCTTTGCAAAAGTTGCGAAGCCTCTTCCCGGGTATAAAGGTCATCCAGGTAACGATGCAATTTATCTTTTTCTGTTTTAGTATCTTTCATCATACATTCAAAATAAGGATATTAATTTCCTTCCCTTTGTATAAGTAATACACAAAAGTAAGAAAGAGCTAGGGTGTGATTAACATTTATTATAAATTCAAACAAAATAGAATCAAAAGTATATCAGCTGATGTACTTGAATATTTAGTCAGATAAGAACGAATCACTTTCAGAGAAACAGAAATATGTTCCTGCACCGTATGAACAGAGACACCCAACGCTTCGGCTATTTCTTTATGAGACATCTGTAACTCACGGCTCATTTTGAACACTTCCCGTTGGCGGGGTGTCAATTGTTCCAATGCACGGGCAACAATCTCTTTCAAATCATTGAGCAAAATATGGTTATTGGTCTCGTTTGTTGAATCGATCGCTTGAGAAAGAATCTGTTCTTTCAACTGATCTTCATTAGCCATGTCACGCAACTGATTCAAAATACGATTACGTACGATGGTATAAAGGTAGGAAGAAAAAGAGGCTTCGGGATTGATGAAACGACGAGTTTGCCAGACTACCGTAAATGCATCCTGAAAAATATCTTCAGCAAATTCACGCGACTTGACGAACTTCAGGGCGAAGTAGAGCAAACGATTCTTGTAAGCGGCATAAAGTTCGCAAAAGGCCTCTTCATCTCCGTCTATCAGACGGAGAACCAATTCCCGTTCATTTACAAGAGTGTCTGTTGCGTACATATTTTCTTTATTTTTGGGCACAAAGGTATTGTTATGATGTTACAAACGTATGTATTTTTTCTGAAATAAAAAAATAAAAGCGCTCTCACCGAAAAGATGAGAGCGCTTTTATTTCATTTATCATTCAAGACTGTGTCTTATCGAAGATTTTAATTTTTCCCTTTCTTATAATTCTCCAATCCGGTCTGCAAGAATTCGATATACTTAGGAATATCTTCGTTATAAGCATACGACTTATTCAACGGTTTGCCCTGATTGTCCAACAATACATAGAAAGGCTGGGCGTTGGCTCCGAATTTCACACGTTGCAGATAACTCCATTTATCGCCGACAGTACGCAAAGTACGTTCTGTACCGTTCTCGATTATCTTTACGGGCTCGGTCAACGGAGTCTTATTATCCACATAGAGAGTAATCAATACATAATCGTTATTAATCAAATCACTCACTTTCGGATCAGTCCACACCGCTGCTTCCATCTTACGACAGTTTACGCAACCATATCCAGTAAAGTCGAGCATAACGGGTTTTCCGTTCAGACGGGCATATTCCATGCCTAAATCATAATCATCGAATTTCGCATGTACTTCGTTCTTATACAAATTGAAGTCTTGCGTCTGCATAGGCGGAGCAAATGCAGATACAGACTTCAATGGTGCTCCCCACAAACCGGGAACCATATATACGGCAAACGCTAAAGAGATTAATGCCATAAAGAAACGGGTGACTCCCACCTTATTATCATCGTCATCATGCGGAAATTTGATCTTACCCAACAGATAGAATCCAAGCAAAGCAAAGATTACAATCCACAGAGCCAGGAATGTTTCACGGTCAAGCAGTCTCCAACCATAAGCCAAGTCAGCTACCGACAAGAATTTAAGCGCAAACGCCAATTCGAGGAAACCCAGCGTTACTTTGATTACATTCATCCATCCACCGGACTTCGGCATAGATTTCAGCCAAGACGGGAACAGGGCAAAAAGTGTAAACGGCAATGCCAAAGCAATGGCAAATCCCAACATACCGATTGCCGGAGCAACCACACTTCCTGTGGTAGATACCTGTACCAGCAGAAATCCGATAATCGGACCTGTGCAAGAGAAAGATACCAATGAAAGCGTAAAAGCCATCAGGAAAATACTTAGTAATCCGGTCGTAGATTCCGCTTTGCTATCTACTGCGTTTCCCCATTTCGAGGGTAGTCTGATTTCAAACGCTCCAAAGAATGAAGCGGCAAAAATCACCAACATCAGGAAGAAGAGAATGTTGAAAATAGCATTGGTAGATAAAGCGTTTAATGCGCTGGCACCGAAAATCAACGTGATAGCCAAACCTAATGCCACATAAATCACTACGATAGATGCACCATACGTCCACGCATCACGAATTCCTTTCTTTTTGTCTTTACTGCGTTTCAGGAAAAAGCTGACTGTCATTGGAATAATCGGCCACACACAAGGAGTGAACAAAGCCAATAATCCTCCAAGAAACCCTGTAATAAATATATATATCCAGGACATATCTTCCTGACCGTGCTCCTCACCTAATGCTTGCAGATCACTGATAACGGGTTTCCAAAGTTCACTAGAGGCAACTGCCGGCTGAATATCCGTGGCTGCTTCCGTTGTAGTTGCAGGCACCAACTCCATCATAGCAGATGAGTCTTTCGAAGCAACAGAAGTTGCCTCTTCTTTCTTATCTGCCTTATCCACTACTTTTTGTTCCGGTTGTTCTGCTTTCGATTGTTCTGTTTTCGTTGCGGCAGCATTTCCGGCTTTTGCTACTCCCGAAAACTTGAATGGCACTTGAGTAGGAGGCAGACAACTCTCGTCATCACAAGCTCCGTATTCCAGATAACCTTCTATCGCGTAAGCTCCACCCGTAAATTTCACTTTCTGCACAAACTTTGCTGTATTCTCGAAATAACGTACCTTCATTTCGAACAATTTATCGAAAGTAGCTACTTCTTTGCCCACAGGTTTCAGTTTACCGACAAGCTCGACACCCGATTTATTATCAACATTAAATGTTGCAGAAATAGGACCGCCATCTCCCAGGTCGGTAGAATAAACATGCCAACCTTTATCAATGGCAGCCGTAAACACCACCTCTGCCTCCGTATCGGAGAGAGGTGTCAGTTCTGTTTTAAACTTTACCGGATCTTTGATCTGCGCTTGCAATGCATATACAACAAAGCTTAAAAGCAGGAAAGAAATTATTTTTCTCATCTTTATTTTTGGGGTTTATAATTCATAGTCTACGCATGCACGGCTTTCCTTCGTTTCAGCCAAAATCTTACCGGCAGCTACGTGGTCGGGATGTGTTGCGTAGAATTTCACATCTTCTAGTGTATCAAACTCACTGTAAAGCGCAATATTCCATGTTTCACCAGGATTCATATTCAATCCGACTTCCACTTTGCGAATGACAGAGATTTTAGCAGGAAGAGCTTCTATCGCTTCCTTGAATTTAGTCATGACTACCAGTTTCTCTTCAGCAGGAACTTCGTCTTTTAACTTAAATAATACAATGTGTTTTACCATTACGTTGTTATTTTAATGAATTGTTTCTATATTTGTCTTGTTAATGCAATCATCGCATTAATAGTAATGCAAAAATACTCTATTTGGTTCAAATATACATTTAAAGAGATGTTAATTATAGGAATAGCAGGCGGAACAGGCTCCGGAAAGACCACCGTCGTACGGAAAATTATAGAAAGTCTCCCCGCAGGGGAAGTAGTACTCTTACCACAGGATTCATACTACAAAGACAGTAGTCATGTCCCGGTTGAAGAACGCCAGAATATCAATTTTGACCATCCCGATGCTTTTGAATGGAGCCTACTATCCAAACATGTCATGATGCTGAAAGAAGGAAATAGCATCGAACAGCCTACCTATTCTTATCTCACTTGTACGCGCCAGCCCGAAACGATTCATATCGAACCTCGTGAAGTGGTTATCATTGAAGGAATCCTTGCTTTATGTGATAAAAAGCTACGCAATATGATGGACCTTAAAATCTTTGTAGATGCCGATCCCGACGAACGCCTGATACGTGTTATCCAAAGAGATGTTATTGAGCGCGGACGTACTGCCGAAGCTGTAATGGAACGCTATACACGGGTTTTAAAGCCTATGCACCTGCAATTTATCGAACCTTGCAAACGATATGCCGACCTTATTGTACCGGAAGGCGGCAGTAATAAGGTAGCTATTGATATACTGACTATGTACATCAAGAAACACTTGAAGAGTTGAGAGTGGAGAATGGAGAGTTAAAAGCAAAATGTCAGGTATGAATGTCAAGACACTGATTATCCCTTTATTCCTCGTATTGTTCTGTTGTGTGTTCGGATGCCGGAACAAGCAACATAGTACAACGGATGAATCCACACGTGATCTTCCACAAATAAAAGATAGTGGCGAACTCGTTGTATTGACATTGTATAGCTCTACTTCCTATTTTATTTACCGGGGACAGGAAATGGGATTCCAGTATGAACTTAGCGAGCAGTTTGCCAAAAGTCTGGGACTAAAGCTTAGGATTGAAGTTGCCAACAGCGTTGACGAGATGATTCAAAAATTGCGGGCAGGCGAAGGAGATATGATTGCCTATAATCTGCCTATCACCAAAGAGTGGAAAGACAGTCTGCTTTATTGTGGTGAAGATGTCATCACCCATCAAGTGATTGTTCAGCAAGGAAGAGGAAAACAGAAGCCATTAAAAGACGTAACCGAACTGGTAGAAAAAGATATATACGTAAAGCCGGGGAAATATTACGACCGCCTCGTCAACCTGAACAGCGAATTAGGAGGCGGCATCCGGATTCATGAAGTTACCAATGACAGTACTACCATCGAGGACTTGATAACGCAAGTGGCGCAAGGAAAAATTCCGTATACAGTAGCTGATAATGACTTGGCAAAATTAAATAAGACCTATTATCCTAATTTAAATATCGATCTGTCTATCAGTTTCGATCAACGGTCTTCGTGGGCAGTACGAAAAGACAGCCCCGAACTGGCAGCCGCCGCTACTAAATGGCATCAGGAAAATATGACCTCTCCTGCCTACACTGCCAGTATGAAACGTTATTTTGAGAATAGTAAAATGATGCCCCACTCTCCTATTCTTTCATTGAAAGAGGGGAAAATATCTCATTATGATGATTTATTCAGAAAGTATTCCAAAGATATTGGATGGGATTGGCGTATGCTGGCGTCACTAGCCTATACTGAATCTAATTTCGATACCACAGCTGTTTCCTGGGCTGGCGCCAAAGGACTGATGCAGTTAATGCCTGCCACCGCCCGGGCAATGGGAGTACCTCCCGGCAAGGAGCAGAACCCGGAGGAAAGTGTGAAAGCGGCTATTAAATATATCGCCGCCACTGACCGCAGTTTCAGTATGATTCCCGACAAACAGGAACGACTCAACTTCATTCTGGCATCTTATAATGCCGGCTTGGGACATATATACGATGCGATGGCGCTAGCCGAAAAATACGGAAAGAACAAACTAGTATGGAAAGACAATGTAGAAAACTTCATCCTGCTCAAAAGCAATGAAGAATACTTTACCGACCCTGTCTGCAAAAACGGGTATTTCCGTGGTATCGAGACTTACAACTTCGTCCGTGATATCATGTCGCGTTACGAATCCTACAAGAAGAAAATAAAAGCATGATTAATATTAAGTATCAAGTATTAAGTATTAACCGTGGCCTTTGAGGGCTTATCCGCATGGCGTAATACTTAATACTTGATACTTACTTAATACTTATTTTTTGGTTATTAAGCTGACTACGATGATGGCTAATACAGATAATGGTAAGGCAAATAATATCGGATCAATCACAGGGAAAGGATAAGTGGCAATCAATACATCCCGTCCAAATAATGCTTTGCAGATACCTAATGCTGCAGATTCTTTCTGATGAAGAAATACAAGGGCAAACAGGCTACCGATTGTTCCGACCCAAAGACTTGCCATGACACCCTGCTTAGTAGCTTTCTTCCAATATAAAGCACAGAAATAGGCTGGAAGGAAAGCAGCAGCACAAATCCCCATAAAGATAGAAGTTCCACGGGCGATAATATCATGAGGCAACATATAGCAAATAATGTAGCTGACCAAAATAGAGAACAATACTCCCAGACGAATCACATTGGTCAGTTTATTCCGCGAACGGGGTTTATAAGTTCCATAAATATCAGAACCTACCGAAGCACCCATTGTATGGAATTGCGAACTTAGTGTAGACATACTAGCCGAAAGGATACATAACATAAAGAGTGCGGCAAACCAGTCGGGCATCGCTTTATTAATAAAATATGGAATAATCTTATCGATGTCCTGCACTACTTCGGTAGCAACCACTCCTTCTGTTTTCAAGAAGAAAAGGTTACTCAAAGCTCCGGCATGATAGATAGCTCCTACGGTTATAATCAAAAAGAAACAACCGATAAATACACCGCGGTTTAATTGTTTGCTACTCTCTACAGTCATAAAACGAACCACTAGCTGGGGTTGCGCAAGACATCCGATTCCTACTCCTAAAATAAGGGAAGTAACAAGTGAGTACCATTGTGGTGAACCTGTAACAGGCATTGCAGTCCATCCCTGATGTCCCAATGCTTTAAATTTTTCCGGGACTAACGGAGCAATAGCAGTCAACTCTTTATTCGCCTCGGTAAAACCCATACCGAGCACCTGGTATAAAGAGAATAATAGAAACAGCATGCAACCGAACATGATTACTGCCTGCAACGCATCTGTATACATGACTCCTTTCATACCGCCTGCAATAACATAAGCAGCAATAACCAATGTAAATATCAACAAAGAGATATTGAAATCAATCTGAAAGATCTGTTCGATAAATACAGCTCCACCTTTCATCACAACTGCTGCATAAAGCGGCATTCCGATGAAAATAACAGCAGCAATAAATACCTGTATATTACGGGAACGAAAATGACGGCCTAATAATTGAGGAAAAGTGCTCACATTCAGTTTTGCACCCATACGCCGGGTGCGTAAACCGAAAAAGATAAAAGCAATGACAACCCCAATAAACATATTCAGAAAACAGAGCCACTGAATACCCATTCCGAAAGCTGCCGCCACTCCTCCAAAACCTACAATAGCAGATGCAGAGATAAACGTAGCACCGTAAGAAAGTGCCATAACAATAGGATTCATTTGACGTCCGCCTACCAGATAGTCACTGGTATTCGTTGTTTTCTTGTATCCCAAAAAGCCGAGGTAAGCAAGTGACAGGAGATATCCTATCACAATCAAGCCGAGTGTAAATGTATTCATCGAGTTTCGTCTTTTTCGTCGTCCTTATTCCAATACTTCAGCCCAAACCAGGCAGCAAAGATCACACATACCACCGAAAGAAGGTAAGGCAGAATTATAAAAGGGTCGTCTATTCCAAACATTTGCGTATCAGATTTTAATTAGCGTTGCAAATGTAAGGAAATTATTGAAAAGACAAAACTTTTGCTCACTAATACTGATTATAATGTATCTTTTTCTCGTCAAATTTCTGTTTCGGGTTCTCTTTTGTAGCCGGATAGCCGAAAGGAATGACACAAAGCGGAAGGATATTATCAGGTAGGTTGGTATATTTGCGTACCACCTGCATACGGTCTTCATAAGGATAGGCAGCTGTCCATACAGCCCCCAGTCCCAGACTTTCGGCAGCCAGCAGAATATTTTGCGCTGCTGCTGAACAATCCAAATACCAATAAGACGAACGTACAGAATCTCCGCAGACAATGATAGCGTTACGGGCTTGGGTTAACATCTTTGCATAAGGAAGCGCAGCAGCCATTGAATCCAGTTTGGCACGGTCGGATACTACTATAAACTCCCAAGGACGGACATCTTTACCCGAAGGGGCAGCCATTCCGGCACGAAGCATCAAGTCTATTTTCTCTTTCTCCACTCCCTTATTCAGATAAGTACGCACACTTTTACGTGCGAAGATATTATCCAAAGCAGCATTTCCGGTTTCGGACGTTCCTTTTTCTTCTTTGGTAGAAGAACATGCGCTCATAGCAACAACTATTGCTGCAATCAGACATAAGAAAGAGAAAATCTTTTTCATTGTGATACTATTTAAAACAGATTCAACTTATTTTTCTGCGCCTCTTCCAATGAAACCGTTTCACGTTTCAGCAGACCGCTTTTTTCACGAAGCGCCTCATATTCGCTATTCAGTTCGTTCACCAATTCGGCTTTCAGCTGTGGATTCAATAATTTGGAAGCAACACTTGCATTCTGGGAAGCATCTTTCAGATGTACCACCGGAGCGTGATAGACAGGAGCAATCTTCAATGCCGTATGCATTTTCGATGTAGTAGCCCCACCAATCAGAAGAGGAATATCCAGTCCTGCTTTTTCGAGTTCCAAAGCCACATGCGCCATTTCTTCCAAAGAGGGAGTAATCAGACCACTCAATCCGATCATATCCACTTTTTCTTCAATGGCACGCTGCACAATGGTTTCCGCCGGCACCATCACTCCCAAGTCTACAATATCATAACCATTGCAAGCCATCACCACCGCTACAATATTTTTTCCAATATCGTGCACATCGCCCTTTACAGTTGCCAGCAACACTTTTCCAGCCGCGGCGCTTCCTTCCACTTTTTCCGATTCGATAATCGGCTGCAGGATAGCTACGGCTTTTTTCATCGTACGGGCAGTCTTCACAACCTGGGGAAGAAACATCTTACCGGCACCAAACAACTCACCTACATAATTCATTCCATCCATCAACGGGCCTTCAATCACATCGACTGCTTTATCATAAAGCGGCAATGCTTCCGCCAAATCCTGTTCAAGGAAATCTCCGATTCCTTTCATCAAGGCATATTTCAAGCGTTCCTGAACGGATTCTTCTCTCCACGCATCTTGTTTGGCAGCTGGTTGTCCGGCAGTTCCGCTCATAGTTGCTTTCAGCGATTCCGCCAATTCTATCAGACGTTCCGCAGCGTCCGGACGACGATTCAAGACGACATCTTCTATCTTTTCCAATACATCGGTCGGGATATCACTATATAACACGGAAGTACCCGGATTCACAATCCCCATGTCCATTCCTTGCTGAATGGCATGATAAAGGAATACAGCGTGCATCGCCTCACGGATATAATTATTGCCACGGAAAGAGAAAGAAAGGTTACTGACTCCTCCGCTAATATGAGCACCCGGAAGGTTCTTTTTGGTCCATGCGGTAGCTTCAATGAAATCTACGGCATAGTTATTATGTTCTTCAATCCCTGTGGCTACGGCAAGTACATTGGGGTCAAAAATAATATCATGAGGATTAAAACCTACTTTATCTACCAAAAGACGGTAAGCCCGTTCGCAAACTTCTATTTTACGGGCGGCTGTATCTGCCTGACCTTTCTCATCAAAAGCCATTACGACGGCGGCCGCTCCATATTGGCGGATGATACGGGCATGTTCGAGGAAAACTTCCTCGCCTTCTTTCAGAGAAATGGAGTTAACGATTGACTTTCCTTGCAGACATTTCAGGCCGGCTTCAATCACTTCCCATTTGGAAGAGTCAATCATTACCGGAACACGGGCTATTTCCGGTTCGGACATGATAAGATTCAGGAAAGTAGTCATCTCCTCCTTTGCATCCAACAGTCCGTCATCCATATTGACGTCAATCACCAAAGCACCGTCTTCCACTTGTTGACGGGCGATGGAGAGAGCTTCATCATATTTCTTTTCGTTTACCAGACGGAGAAATTTACGAGAACCGGCTACGTTGCAACGTTCGCCGACATTTACAAAGTTAATTTCCGGTTTGACTTCCAACAGTTCAAGTCCGGAAAGCCACATACAATCCGGTGCAAGAGCAGGGACGTGAGGTTTAGCACCTTTCACGAGGGCGGGATATTCGGCAATATAGGCATCCGTCGTTCCACAACAGCCGCCAATGATATTGATTAGTCCTTCTTCGATATATTCTCTCACTTCGTGAGCCATATCAGCAGGTGTCTGGTCATACTTACCCAGGCTATTCGGTAATCCGGCATTCGGATAGGCGCTAATATAATAAGGTGCACGAGCTGCCAGTTGTTCAAGGAATGGTTTCAATTGGCGGGCTCCGAAAGAACAGTTTAAACCGACAGAAAAGATATTGGCATGTTGTACGGAAGCAAGAAATGCGTCCAATGTCTGGCCGGACAATGTTCGTCCGCCAATATCGGACACCGTTACAGATAACATGACAGGGACTTCGACGCCTGTTGCTTTCATTGCCTGTTCGGCTGCAAAAATAGCAGCTTTAGCATTCAGGGTATCAAAGATTGTTTCGATCAGAATGGCGTCTACGCCACCTTCAAGCATTGCTTCCATCTGTTGCTGATAGGATGCAGCCAGTTCGTCGTAACTCAAAGCACGATAAGCCGGATTGTTCACGTCCGGGCTCATAGAGCAGGTTTTATTGGTTGGTCCCACAGAGCCGGCTACAAAACGCGGTTTATCAGGATTCTTTGCAGTGTACTCGTCGGCAAGATCACGGGCTAGTTTTACGGCTGCCAGATTCATCTCACGCACGTATTCTTCTACGTGATAATCAGCCATAGAAACTGTAGTCGAACTGAATGTATTGGTTTCGATGATATCCGCACCTGCTTCCAGGTATTTACGATGAATATCCTGAATCACGTCGGGACGTGTAAGACACAATAAGTCGTTATTCCCTTTCAACTGTCCGGGGATATGCGCAAACCGTTCACCACGAAAATCTTCTTCCTTGAGGTTATATTGTTGAATCATTGTACCCATTGCCCCATCCAGAATAAGGATGCGCTCGGATACGACTTGAGAAATTGTCTTTTTCATTACCCTATCACATTAATACCTAAATACCTACTCTGCCATCTTCTGCCAGACACTTCGCAGTCCGGCGTTTATCTTATAGCGTTTTTTACTTACCGCTTGAACATTCTTGCCATATCTCTACGGTCGTCTTTCTCCTTTATAGATTCTCGTTTATCGTATTCTTTCTTACCTTTCGCCAAAGCGACTACCAGTTTCGCCAAACCTTTCTCATTGATAAACAAGCGTACAGGAACAATCGTAAAGCCGGGATTTTTCATCTCCCGCTGAAGTTTCTCCAATTCTTTTTTATTAAGCAACAACTTCCTCTCTCTACGTGCCGTATGGTTATTGTACGATCCATAGAAATATTCGGCGATGTGCATATTCTTCACCCACAATTCGCCTTTCGTAAAATAGCAAAACGTATCTACCAGACTGGCTTTTCCCAAACGAATGGATTTTATTTCCGTACCGGTCAATACAATACCTGCTGTGTAGGTATCTATCAGCTCGTAATCAAACGTAGCCCGCTTATTCTTTATATTTACAGGAGGTTGTTTCATCTTTACTCATTAATTAAGTATAGCCGTCAGTCTATTAAACACGATCTGTATCACCGCCGGACATAGTATTAACAATACAGACGACAAAAGGGTGTATTTTAATCGTTGTTTTTCTTCTACTCCCATCAGTATAGGAACTCCCTCCCATACCACATAGACGATGTAGAACTGCAGCAACCAAGCAATAATTCTAAAATCAGGTAATAGTCCGGTTACTATCTGAAGCAGGAAAGACACAACCAATGCATATCCTGCAAACTGTTGTGTCAACGGCATATTGCTATGCAGACCAAACATCCTTGTTCCCATTTCATTGATGGCATAAGCTGCCAGAAAATAGCCACCGAACAGGGCTACAGCTACGGCGCAACAATTGGTCATAGCTATCTGGAAACTTTGCGGACCTCCCCACCCATTCGTCAATAACGAACCGATGAATACGGACAGACCGCATAAACCAATCATAGGATAGACAAAAGCCATAAATACTTTTCGCCTATCCTCTTCCATAGAAATTTCCTCCCAGGCCTTGGCCGGAGAGGAAATCAATTTCATTGCTATGTTAAATAGTTCTTTGTAGTTCAATGTTATTCTGTAAATGCGTAATCATATTCAACCGAACGTTCAACCGAAGTTTCCTTCCCATCCTTATCGACCAATTCATCTTTTGAGTTATTGATTTCAGCTGTCAGTTCCAGGTATTTCGGTAATTTGCCTGTTTTCTCCTTAAATGCAGCAAGAGCAGCTCTAATTGAATAAGCCCTATAAGCATATGTAAAATTAGAACGAGTTACGGTCTCACCTGCATCCTCAACAACATGGCTAATATATAGTTTTAACTTAGTGTCAGAGGCAGTCATTGCTTCAGGATCATAAGAAAGAACAAATGAATGCTTCTTTACTTCTGAATCTTCAACACTAGAGTTTGTAACTTTCACCCAATATGGCATTGTCAAAACGATTGTATTTTTGTCATAATAAACCAAACTTGACTGTTGCTTATCCAATGAATAAAGAGGATTAGTAGGTTCCGTTTTTTGAGGATTCAAACCTTCATTACCTTTAGGGTCAATACAAAGCGGAGTAGATAGCAAAGTAACTGGTATACTAGTACTATTTGCTGTCACCTGTGATTGGTCATATTGGCATGAAATTATATACATATTTCCATCCAAAAAGCCCAATTCTGTAGTTGGAACCAACTTCGTAGTTGCATCCCCCATCAGAAATGATCCAAAATTATACTTAACAGGAACAGTCATTGTAACATTGTGGTTATCATCTCCATTCATACAAGAAGTAACTGACATACCCATAACCACAGCCATCAAAGCCACCAAGAAAAATTTCACTTGTTTCATAAACATATTTTTTAGATTTTGCAAAGATATAAATTCTAATTCATAATTAATAAATGCAAGTACTTAAAAAATACTGCATCCGTTACTTTATTATTTTTGCAAAAAGTTCCAAATGATCATCTACGTAGCTTGCAATCAATGCTGTGACTTGTTCTTCCATCTCTAAATAGGCTTCTTCCAACTCATCAAAAGCTTCATATTGCTCGTACATAGCCATAAATTCATCATCCGTCCGTTCCTTTTCCAAATCTTTCCGGTTGGCATCAAAGATTTTCTTAGCCTTATAAACTAATTTCGAAAACTCTTCCGCTCCCCACAAACGCATCACTTTCGCAAACGGATTATCAAAGATATAACCACCATAGCCATTCTGAATCAATTGACAGAACCCGCCAACCATCATCTCATCACGAAAAATCTGATAAGCCAGCAAAGAATGTTGTTCTCCCGTCAACAAAGGCATCGTCTCCGCAGTCAATTCACCACCGATTACCTCTTTATATTTATCTGTAAACGCCTGGATAAATTCATCCATTCCTTCACCCGCAGCCTTTTGTAAGGCTGATTCTACAACTTCGATCATAATCTTCTTTATATAATGATGCAGCAAAGCTACGAATTTTATTCTACATCCAGTAATAATCTCTCCATAATCTTGCCAATCTTAACTTCATTATCCGTCCTCCACGTTCTTCACACGATCCATATCATCTCATTTACAGACACTTCCTGTGAACAAATCATATAAAACACGGTATTCACATCCTTCACAGAATATGTATTTCACAGTTTCACCACATAGTGAGAACCAATACTTGCTATATTAATAGAAACAGGCAAATAGCATATATATCCCGAATGAAAAGCAACTGTTTAATAACAGACGACTCCAGTCGGCTATCCAGTCAACTCTAGTCGGCTAATCAGACAACGATAGTTGTCCGAATCGCCGGCTATCGTCAGCCGACAAGAATATTGTAAGGTGATTTATGAATAGCCGGCTCTATTCAGGCTGTTTATTATACATGTAATCGCATCCCCAAATAAACTCCTATTAAATAAGGTATAAGCCAAATGCACCAAACTACAATGCTGAAACGATTAAAATGTCTCTTTTCTATAGGCGTTCCCTTCACATAGGTCCATATCGCCCATAACGCATGTACAAACATCAGAAGAATAGCAATTGCCCCTGTCACCGTATGCATTTCGTCATGCAGATGAGTAAGTTCGGCAATATGCTCCATCAGGCTTGTACCCACCGTGTCGGCCAGCAACCCGAGAAGAAAGAAAATGATATGCCAAAACTTTAATTTCCTTTGAAGACGTTCTCCCCAAACACCTATCGTATAAAACACAAGCGCAGATGAAATAACGCAAATTGCCGCTATTGAATAATGTATATCTATCTGATTCAGTTCCATAAATTTTCTTTTTCTAATAACAACAAAGCACAGGATAGATAGTTCTCGCGGTCTCAATCTTTCACAAATGCAATCCCGACTTTACAAACGACGAAAAAACGTAAACAGATTTGTCTCTTTTCACAAAAAAGTAATAAAAGGCGATTTGCAGAAACAAATAAATCGACTACCTTTGTGGGCGATTTAGAGAATCGTGACTACGTATTTTTAATTATATCACTTAAAAAAAGAGCTAATTATGACTTATTCACACGAAGTGGAACACATGTGTGTTGTAAAGAAGGGTCCTAACCACGGACCGGCTCCCATACCCGAAGAAGGCAAATGGGTAAAATCTAAAGAAATCGTTGATATTTCTGGTTTGACACACGGTATCGGTTGGTGCGCTCCTCAACAAGGTGCTTGTAAACTGACACTGAACGTTAAAGAAGGTATCATCCAGGAAGCCTTGATCGAAACAATCGGTTGCTCTGGTATGACTCACTCAGCTGCTATGGCTTCTGAAATCCTTCCGGGTAAAACAGTTCTTGAAGCATTAAACACTGACCTTGTTTGTGACGCTATCAACACTGCAATGCGCGAACTTTTCTTGCAAATCGTATACGGACGTACTCAATCAGCTTTCTCTGAAGGTGGTTTGATTATCGGTGCAGGTTTGGAAGACTTGGGTAAAGGTCTGCGTAGCCAGGTAGGTACTCTTTATGGTACTTTGGCTAAAGGTCCTCGTTACCTTGAAATGGCAGAAGGTTATATCAAACAAATCTTCTTGGACAAGAACGACGAAATCTGCGGATACGAATTCGTACACATGGGTAAGTTCATGGACGAAATCAAGAAGGGTACTGATGCTAACGAAGCTTTGAAGAAAGTTACAGGTACTTACGGACGCGTAACAGCAGAACAGGGAGCAGTTAAATCTATTGATCCACGTCACGAATAATATAAGGAGGAAAGAAACAATGATTAGAGAAGTAAAATTCGAAAGCCAAGACCGTCGTATCAAACAGATTATCGCTGCTTTGAACGCTAACGGCATCAAAGATATCGAAGAAGCTAACGCTATCTGTGAAGCTCATGGACTTGATCCTTATAAAACGTGTGAAGAAACTCAGCCTATCTGTTTTGAAAATGCAAAATGGGCTTATGTTGTAGGTACTGCCATTGCTATTAAAAAAGGTTGTACAAACGCTGCTGAAGCTGCTGAAGCTATCGGTATCGGTCTGCAAGCATTCTGCATCCCGGGTTCTGTAGCTGACGACCGTAAAGTTGGTATCGGCCATGGTAACCTTGCTGCTATGTTGCTGCGTGAAGAAACTAAATGTTTCGCTTTCCTGGCAGGTCACGAATCTTTCGCTGCTGCTGAAGGTGCTATCAAAATCGCTGCTAAAGCAGACAAAGTACGTAAAGAACCGTTGCGTTGTATCTTGAACGGTCTTGGAAAAGACGCTGCTCAGATCATCTCTCGTATCAACGGCTTTACATACGTTCAGACTCAATTCGATTACTTTACTGGTGAACTGAAAGTTGTTCGCGAAATCGCTTACTCTGACGGTCCTCGTGCAAAAGTAAAATGTTATGGTGCTGACGACGTTCGCGAAGGTGTAGCTATCATGTGGAAAGAAGGTGTAGACGTATCTATCACAGGTAACTCTACTAACCCGACTCGTTTCCAACATCCAGTTGCAGGTACTTACAAGAAAGAACGTGTTCTTGCTGGTAAACCATATTTCTCTGTAGCTTCAGGTGGTGGTACAGGTCGTACTCTTCACCCGGATAACATGGCTGCCGGTCCTGCTTCATACGGTATGACAGATACGATGGGTCGTATGCACTCAGACGCTCAGTTCGCCGGTTCATCCTCAGTTCCTGCTCACGTAGAAATGATGGGATTCCTTGGAATTGGTAACAATCCTATGGTAGGTTGTACAGTGGCTTGCGCTGTTGACGTAGCTCAGGCCTTGAGTAAGTAATTCAAATAATTACCATATAGTAAATCCCTGTAACTGATAAGGTTATGGGGATTTTTATTTTCAGTATGTTCGTAGGTTGAACTGCTGATTTACCTCTCTCCTACCTTTCTAATATAGTTTAGTTTTGTATTCCTACCTAATACTGATTTCACTTTACTAAGATGAATATAGATACTACTTTAAACTAAAAAAGAAAGTATTTATTAGTCCAATGCAAAAAAAGTAGAGTATTAATACAACTATCCCTAATGATACCTTGTTAAAGTAAGAGTTATTAATTATCTTTGCATTGAAAGGAGATACACCTATGAAGCTGATTGAAAATAATATCCAAAAGATAATTGACCTATGCAAAAAACATAAGGTACATAAATTATTTGTCTTTGGTTCTGTTCTTACGAGTCGTTTTAATGACAACAGCGATGTTGATTTAATTGTCGATTTTAATAAGGCAGAAGTAAGCGATTACTTTGATAATTTCTTTGATTTCAAATATGCTTTAGAAAATTTGTTTGGTAGAAAAGTAGACTTACTGGAAGAACAGACTATTAAGAATCCATATTTGAAGAAGAATGTGGATGCAACTAAAACTTTAATCTATGGATGAATTAATAAAGAAACACTTGCAAGATATTCTAACTGCCATTGAAGAAGTAGAAAGTTTCTTCGGCAATGCTCCTAAAGTTTATGATGACTTCTATAGTAACCTATGCCTTAGACGAGCCGTTGAAAGAAACATAGAAATTATTGGTGAAGCTATGAATAGAATACTAAAAGTTGATAAAGATATAGCTATAACCAATTCTCGTAAAATAGTAGATGCCAGGAATTATATCATACATGGCTATGATAGTCTATCCGTAGATATACTTTGGAGTATGGTTATTAATCATTTGCCAAAACTAAAAAATGAAGTAACAGCATTACTAAATATATAAGGTTTGTGACTTATTCACGACCATTTATTCAAAGCAGAGAGATTTATAATCTGGAGCGTTCTTTAAAACATTTCAATATTAACCTGTAAAACAATCATTTACGATTAATTTGATTGAATTATAGGGATGCAGTGTCGCTACTTCATACGGTATGACAGATACGATGGGGCGTATGCACTCAGACGCTCAGTTCGCTGGTTCTTCATCTGTTCCTGCTCACGTAGAAATGATGAGATTCCTGGGAATTGGTAACACCCCGATGGTAGGTTGTACAGTAGCTTGTGCTGTTGACAGAGCTCAGGCTTTGGGTAAGTAATTTATTACTTTTATACATAAGGAGAGTCCTCAATACAGCACTCTCCTATTTTTATTTAAAAACAAAAACTTTTGGAATAGCGTTTCCATTCTATATTTATAAAAAGATATTGGCATAAACACCAAAGAATTATTATATAACAATGCTAATTTATCAACTGAACTTTGTTGGATATAAACCTAATAACCATATCTGCATAAGTTCATAATCAATAAAATTATGGAATACATCAACGAATTTCACAAGCAATGGATAGAGCGTACTCGCAAGTCAATAGCATTATGGAGCAAGCAGCCAGCCTCATTAGAAGAAAAAAGGAAGCAACAAGAACGTTTGGACCAACAGAGAGCTATAAGAGAAGGCAAATTGAAGAGTTAATTTCATTTGCCAATTCAGACGATTTATGGATCCCCCCTCTTATTTGAATATAGAATTCTTAAGTAAAGATGGAGAAAATGAGTCTATACAGGAGATGAAGATATAGTTGTAAAGCTGAACAACTTTGAGTACACAGGCGATACTTTATGGAATAGATGGAGATTTGTATTTTATTGATACACAAATTAGATTGAGAACTCAATCCTAACGAAAGATCTATTTAAGAACTAATATACAACTTCGCTTGTTTATATAACAGATACTAAACATTATACAACAATGCTACTCACATTCTTAAATACACTCGCCACTATCATCAGTGTTATCAGTCTACTGATTGTGACCTATGGTGTGCTCGTTGGTTTCGTTGCCTTCCTGCGCAATGAGATAAAACGGTTCAACGGAACTTATACCATTAATAATATCCGGCAGCTTAGAGCAGATTTCGGCAGTTACCTTTTGCTGGGACTGGAATTTCTAATCGCATCCGACATTCTGAAAACTGTAGTTGATCCTACTTTGGATGAGCTGGCAATCTTGGGCGGAGTTGTTGTAGTAAGAACTGTACTTTCTGTGTTTTTGAATAAAGAGATTAAAGAACTGGCAGAAGATAATTCTGCCAAGGACATAAAGGAACTATAAGATAGGTCAGCATTATTAAATGTCTCCAAAGCTGCATATTTTTATTACCGGATATTTCTACTTTTAGCTACCTTTGCAAAAGCAAATCCTTTATGAAGAAGCTAAAAGAAAAATATCCATGCATCTGATCGTATATAGCTCACCTCTATGCAACTCCAAGCAGTTCCACTTCGAATATCAATGTCGAGTAAGCAGGAATAGAATCAAAAGATTTAATACCATATCCCATTGCATAAGGTATATAGATGATCCATTTATCCCCAACGTGCATTTTCTGAAGTGCTACCTGCCACCCTTCTATTACATCACTAAGACGTAAGGCATCGGGACAAGTACGTTCATAAGAATTATCAAATACCCGGCCATCAATCAGACTTCCTTTGTAATGCACGGTAACAATACTCCGCGCACCCGGAGAAATCGTACCTTCACCAGTTTCCAAAACTTTGTAATAAATTCCACACGGCAATGCGAAAACACCTTCCTGAAATGACAGCTTTTTCAGAAATCGTCGATTGGCATCTTTGTATTCTTTCTTTTTCCCCATAAATAAATTGATTAAGAACTTGCAAATATAATCAGAATAACAAAGGATTTAGCATAAAAACTGTATATTTGTTTGTTGAACTATAAAAAACTCATCGCTATGGGACTAACAAAGACTACACGTAGCATTAGTGCTACCGGACTACTCCTACTTATCATGATGACTGTGGGCCTATATTCATGCACACGTACTCAAAAAGACATCATTCCTTCTGCCGATTATGCACCGTATGTAAATGCGTATACGGGAGGAGTTATTTCACAGAATTCAACCATACGCATAGAGTTGACCCATGACCAACCCATGGTGGATCTGAACAGTGAGTTAAAAAACAATCCGTTCAGCTTTTCCCCTTCATTAAAAGGAAAAGCATATTGGGTAAGCAACAACACCATTGAGTTTGTGCCGGAAGAAGGAACATTGAAACCGGGAACGCTCTACGAAGGAACTTTCCAACTGGGAGACTTCATCGAAGTGGACAAAAAACTAAAAGAGTTCAACTTCTCATTCCGTGTGCAGGAACGTAACTTCACTTTGCAGTTGGAGTCGTTACCAATTACAGCTACCCAACCGGATGAAATAAATATTAAAGGAGAAATACGCTTCAGCGATGTAGTGAAAAAAGAGGAAGTGGAAAAGATGCTGACTGCCAGCGATGGCAAGAAGAGTTATCCGGTAGAAGTCACCGCGACAGACAACCTTACCCGGTATCAGTTTAGCATCAGACAAATACCCAGAGAAGCTGATGATTACCCATTGACCATTACAGCCAATGGTAACCCAGCCGGCATTGACCGCAAACAAAGCGAAGAAGTGCTGATACCGGCTAAAGATTGCTTCCGTTTTATGTCTGCCGAACGCATTGAACAACCGGAAAACGGAATTGAGATTGTTTTCTCCGCTCCTTTATCCACTACCCAGGATTTAAAAGGACTGATTGAGATTCCGGAAGTCTCCTCATCTATCTTCCAAATCAGCGAGAACAGAGTCTTCATCTATTTCGAAGCAAACACACAGAACAAACTGACGTTGAATATCCATGAAGGAGTCAAAGACAGTCAAGGTAAAGCGCTGGGCACTTCTCATACGATCTCGTTCAGTGAAGTAAGTCTGAAACCACAGGTAGAAATGTCTACCTCCGCCGCTATCCTGCCCGATTCGAAAAGTCTGATTATTCCTTTCAGAGCAGTCAATCTATATGCTGTGGATTTGAGCGTGATCCGCGTCTTCGAGAATAATGTATTGATGTTTATGCAAACCAATTCGCTCGCCTCGGCCAATGAACTACGCCGCTCGGGAAGACTGGTTTACAAGAAAACATTGTGGCTTGCCAAAGATGCTTCCAAAGACATTCATCATTGGGGGGATTACTCAATAGATCTTGCCGGGTTGATTCATCAGGAGCCGGGTGCCATATACCGTGTCATACTTTCATTCCGTCAGGAATACTCCGCTTATCCTTGTGGAGGAAACGAGAATCAGGATATGAAATTCGCTGACAGTAACACATCCGATGGGTTGACCAAAGTAAGCGGAAGTGTCTTGTCTGAAGAAGATGAAGCCATCTGGAATACGCCCGAAGCTTACTATTATTACAACGGAGGAACAATGGACTGGAGCGTGTACCGATGGACGGAACGCGACAATCCATGCCATCCATCTTATTATATGAATTCAGACCGAATTGCTGCATGTAATGTGTTTGCTTCCAATCTGGGGATGATTGTAAAACGGAATTCACTGAACAAACTATGGATTGCCGTAAGCAATATTTTGGACACCAAACCGATAGGGAAAGCACAAGTAACAGCATATAACTTCCAGTTACAGCCCATAGGAAAGGGAGAAACCAATGGAGACGGGTTCGTTGAAATCACTCCGAAGGGCGTACCTTTCATTATCGTGGCAGAATCGGAAAAGCAAAAGGCGTATGTGCGTGTCGTAGACGGTGAAGAACAGTCCGTCAGCAGATTCGATGTAGGAGGAAAAGATATTCAAAAGGGATTGAAAGGATTCATATATGGCGAAAGAGGAGTATGGCGACCGGGAGACACATTGCACATCTCCTTTATATTGGAGGACCGCGAAAAGAGAATCCCCGACAAGCATCCCGTAGCACTGGAAATATACAATCCGAGAGGACAGTTCTACACCAAAATGATTTCAACGCAAGGAATGAACGGATTTTATACATTCGACGTTCCGACACAGGCTACAGATCCAACCGGGCTCTGGAATGCATATATTAAAGTAGGAGGAACCACCTTCCACAAAGGTCTGCGTATCGAAACCATAAAACCCAACCGCTTGAAAATAAACCTGGCATTGCCGAAGATTCTTCAAGCTACGGACAAGGATGTCTACGCTCCACTCACTTCAACCTGGTTGACAGGAGCCACTGCCTCCAAATTGAAAGCTAAAATAGAAATGTCTTTATCTAAAGTGAATACACAGTTTAAGAAGTACGGACAATATATCTTCAATAATCCGGCTACGGATTTCACGACTATCAAAACAGATGTATTTGACGGTACACTGGATGCAGAAGGAAAAGCCAGCGTCACACTGAAAGTTCCGACTGCAACCGAAGCACCGGGTATGTTGAATGCAACTTTCACCACCCGTGTATTCGAACCGGGAGGAGATGCCAGCATCTACACCCAAACAATCCCGTTCTCGCCATTTACATCTTACGTCGGTATCAACTTGAACCAACCGAAAGGCAAATATATTGAAACGGACAAAGATCACGTATTCGATATTGTGACTGTAAACACGCAGGGACAGTTAGTGAACCGTACTAATCTGGAATACAAAATATATCGCATCGGCTGGAGCTGGTGGTGGGAGAACAGCGGTGAATCTTTTGGCACTTACATCAACAACAGTTCCATCACACCTGTTGCCAGCGGCAACTTACAGACAAGAGGCGGAAAAGCATCCTTCAAATTCCGCGTCGATTATCCATCATGGGGACGCTACCTGGTTTACGTAAAAGACAAAGAGAGCGGACATGCCACCGGAGGAACCGTTTATATAGACTGGCCGGAATGGCGCGGACGTTCGAGCAAAACAGATCCCAGCGGCATCAAGATGCTTGCTTTCTCTCTGAACAAAGATTCATACGAAATTGGAGAAACAGCCACAGCCATTATTCCTGCGGCAGCGGGAGGACGTGCACTGGTATCCATTGAAAACGGTTCGACAGTTTTGCGTCAGGAATGGATAGAAGTCTCCAACGGAGGAGATACGAAATATACATTCAAGATTACGCCGGAGATGACTCCGAACGTATATTTGCATATCAGTCTGTTACAGCCTCACGCACAAACAGTCAATGACCTGCCTATCCGTATGTACGGCGTTGTTCCGGTATTTGTCACTAACAGTCAGACAGTATTGCAACCACAGATACAGATGCCGAAAGTGTTACGCCCGGAAACCAACTTCAACGTGACCGTCAGCGAAAAGAGCGGTAAACCGATGACTTATACATTGGCGATTGTAGACGACGGTTTATTGGATCTTACCAACTTCAAGACCCCGGACCCATGGAATGATTTCTATTCACGCGAAGCGCTTGGCATCCGGACATGGGATATGTATGATAATGTATTGGGAGCTTCTTCCGGAAGCTACAGTTCGCTTTTCAGCACAGGTGGAGACGCCACACTGAAACCTGCCGATGCTAAAGCAAACCGTTTTAAACCAGTAGTCAAGTTTATAGGTCCTTTCTATTTGGGAAAAGGAAAGAGCCAGACGCATACATTGAAACTTCCGATGTACGTAGGTTCGGTACGTGCCATGGTGGTTGCCGGACAGGACGGAGCTTATGGTAATGCGGAAAAGACTGCCTTCGTACGGACTCCATTGATGATGTTGTCTACTTTGCCCCGTGTGCTTAGTATTCAGGAAGAAATTACCGTTCCGGTCAATATCTTTGCGATGGAGAATCAAGTGAAGAATGTAACCGTATCACTTCAGGCATCCGGTGGAGGAGTACAGATTGTAGGAGCTAACCAACAATCGCTCAAATTTACCCAACCGGGAGACCAGCTTGTCTTCTTTACCTTAAAAACAGGCAGCAAAACCGGAAAGGCTACGATCCACCTGACAGCAAATGGCGGCGGACAACAAACCAAAGAAACCATTGAAATAGACGTACGCAATCCGAATCCGGTAGTAACCCTGCGCAACAGTCAATGGATAGAAGCCGGACAAAGCAAAGAATTGTCATACAACCTAAGCAGTTCTTCCACAAATAATCAGATCAAGCTGGAAGTATCCCGCATACCTTCGGTAGATATCAGCCGTCGGTTCGACTTCTTATACAATTATCAGCACCATTGCACGGAGCAGTTGACTTCCAAGGCTCTGCCTCTTCTGTTTGTCGCTCAATTCAAGACGATAGATAAGACGGAAGCCGAAAAGATAAAGACGAATGTACAGGAAGCTATCCGGCAGATTTATGGTCGTCAGCTCCCCAACGGCGGATTTGTATATTGGCCGGGGAATGCTGTTGCCGACGAATGGATCAGTTCTTATGCTGGAATGTTCCTGACGCTGGCACAGGAAAAAGGATATGCCGTTCATGCGAACGTACTGAACAAGTGGAAGCGTTTCCAACGTGCTGCCGCACAAAACTGGCGTATGCCACAGGAGGCAAGCGGTTGGCAGCAATGGCAGTCGGAATTGCAACAAGCCTTCCGTTTATATACCCTTGCATTGGCAGGAGTACCGGAATATGGAGCTATGAACCGAATGAAAGAACAGACCGGATTATCTATTCAGGCCAAATGGAGACTGGCAGCCGCATACGCACTGACCGGAAAGATGAAACCGGCTGAAGAACTTGTGTATAATGTAGAAACAACGGTGAACCCCTACTCTTCCATGAATCAGATTTACGGTTCTTCCGATCGTGACGAAGCAATGATTTTGGAAACACTCATCCTGATGAACCGGGAACGGGATGCTTTACAACAAGCGAAAGTCGTTTCTAAGAATCTGTCACAAGAGGATTGGTTCAGTACACAATCTACCGCTTTTGCTCTGATGGCAATGGGACGTCTGGCAGAAAAGCTGTCAGGCACACTGGATTTTGTGTGGTCATGGAACGATAAACAGCAGCCTGCTGTAAAATCAGCCAAAGCTGTGTTTGAAAAAGAGATCGCTACCACTCCAAAATCCGGCACTGTTTCTGTGAAGAATCAAGGAAAGGGAGCGCTTAGCGTAGACCTTATCACACGTACGCAGTTATTAAACGATACGTTACCGGCTATCAGCGATAACCTCCGCATGGATATAAGATATGCTAACCTGAACGGTACACCGCTCTCTGTCAATGACATCATACAGGGAACTGACTTTATGGCTATCACCTCAATATCCAATATCAGCGGTACTTCCGATTACACTAATCTGGCACTGACGCATATCATACCGTCCGGTTGGGAAATATACAATGAAAGAATGGTTGCTCCCGAAACGGAAAACGCAGCAGCCGACGGCTCCGGTCAATCAGTCAGCAAGTACAGCTATCAGGATATACGTGATGACAGGGTGTTGACCTATTTCAATCTGCGCCGCGGTGAGACAAAGGTATTCACTGTCAGGTTACAAGCGACCTATGCCGGTAACTTTATTCTCCCTGCCGTTCAATGTGAAGCGATGTATGATGTAAACGTACAGGCACGAAGCAAAGCAGGAAGAACAACTGTCAGTCGATAATATTTGGCACGGATTACACGGATTTCACGGTTCTACTCGTTCACTTAAACCGCGTAATCCGTGTAATCCGTGCCTAATTATTTCGTACCTTATTATTTCTTACTTAATTATTTGTCACAAAGATATGTCTCTTAGCTTTTAATATTTAAATGAATCCTATAAAATTCTTCAAACGATTATCTGTCACTAAGAAAGTAATGACTATAAGCATTACTCTTTTGATAATAGGATACATCTTTAGCCTTCCCCGGCAACTGTTTCATGTACCCTACTCTACCGTTGTGACTGATCGAAATGAAGAATTATTGGGAGCACGCATCGCCTCGGACGGTCAATGGCGGTTTCCTCCCCGAAAGACAACACCCGAAAAAATCAAGCAATGCCTCATTACCTTTGAAGACAAACACTTTTATCACCACTGGGGAGTTAATCCGTTAGCTACCGGAAGGGCACTCTATCAAAATTTAAAGAACAAACGTGTCATAAGCGGAGGAAGTACCCTTACCATGCAAACCATTCGTCTCGCCCGGAACAAACCTAGAACTCTCGGAGAGAAAGTCGTTGAAATGATATGGGCTACCCGTCTGGAATTTCGGGCTTCTAAAGAGGAAATCTTATCCATGTATGTCTCTCATGCACCATTCGGAGGAAATGTTGTAGGATTGGATGCTGCTGCCTGGCGTTACTTCGGTCATTCTGCCGAAGATTTATCATGGGCGGAATCGGCTGTGCTGGCTGTCCTGCCCAATGCCCCCGCCATGATTCATCTATCCAAAGGACGAAAGACACTGCTTTCCAAACGCAACCGTTTATTAAAGCAACTTTTTGAAGAAGAGATTATCGATGCGTCTACCTACGAATTAGCTGTCAGCGAACCGTTACCCGACGAGCCGCATCCGCTTCCTCAAATAGCTCCCCACCTAGTCAGTCGTTTCTATCAGGAAAGAAACGGGCTATATACCCGTTCAACTATTGACAGAGGGATACAAACCCACATAGAGAGTTTGGCAGAACGGTGGAGCAACGAGTTTAATCGAAGTGATATCCGCAACCTGGCAATTCTGGTTATCGACATTCCCACCAATCAAGTAGTAGCATACTGCGGAAATGTACATTTCGACCGTAAACAAGGAGGAAACCAGGTAGATGTGATCCAAGCTCCCAGAAGCACAGGCAGTATTTTAAAGCCCTTTCTCTACAATGCCATGCTGCAGGAAGGAAGTTTATTGCCGAAAATGCTGTTACCGGATGTACCGGTTAATATCAACGGATTTACTCCTCAAAACTTCAGTATGCAGTTTGAAGGAGCTGTCCCCGCTTCCGAAGCCCTTGCACGTTCATTGAATATTCCGGCTGTAACCATGTTACAAAGATATGGAGTACCCAAGTTTCACCATTTGTTGCAACAGATGGGATTCAAGACCATCAATAGGGCAGCCTCTCATTATGGTTTGTCACTGATTTTAGGAGGTGCAGAAGCAACATTATGGGATGTAACGAATGCCTATGCGCAAATGGGACGAAGCCTTTCCAGCAACAGCCCCTCCCCGAACGTATCTCAAGGAAAGGAAGCACAGATACTACTGGAAACAGAAAATACAGAGCAAATAAACAATGATACGAAGCAAACAAGCCGTAATCATAAAAGCAATCATAACAAGCAGGAAAAACGAGAACAAAGTAACTTCAGTCCTCTCTCCGTAGAAGAGGATTCAGAAGAAACCACTTCGGCTAAAGCAGGAGCAGCCTGGCTCACCCTCTCCGCCTTAACAGAAGTCAACCGCCCCGAAGAGATTGACTGGAAATCAATTCCATCCATGCAGACTATCGCATGGAAAACCGGAACCAGCTACGGATTCCGTGATGCGTGGGCAGTGGGGGTGACTCCGCGCTATGCAGTAGGCGTATGGGTAGGCAATGCAACCGGAGAAGGAAAGCCCGGATTGGTTGGTGCACAAACAGCCGGTCCTATATTATTCGATATATTCAGTTACCTCCCTTCTTCACCGTGGTTCGAACGTCCCACAGGCGTTTTCGTTGATGCAGAAATATGCCGCCAGTCCGGTCATCTGAAAGGACGTTTCTGTGAAGAAACTGATACCGTATTGATTCTTCCTGCCGGATTACGGACAGAGGCTTGTCCTTACCATCATCTCGTCACTCTATCTGCTGACGAAAGCCACCGCATCTATGAAAACTGTGCAAATACCGAACCTACCATTCAGAAATCATGGTTTGCCCTGCCACCCGTATGGGAATGGTACTATAAGCAGCACCATCCGGAATACAAACCACTGCCACCTTTCAAAGCCGGCTGTGGAGAAGATTCTTTCCAATCCATGCAGTTCATCTACCCTCCGATGAACGCCCATATCAAGTTGCCCAAACAATTGGACGGCAGTAAAGGGTTTCTCACGGTCGAACTGGCACACAGCAACCCCAATGCGACTATCTTCTGGCATCTTGACGACACTTATCAGACACAGACGCAGGATTTCCACAAAACTTCCCTGCAACCCGCTCCCGGCAAACATTCCCTGACGGCAGTAGACGGAGAAGGCAACACAGTTTCCACTACTTTCTTCATCGAATAAACATCTTATTTTATTATCTTTGCCGCATGAAACAGTCATTAAAAGAAAACGGAGGACTACCGGCATCCATCCTCTGGACACTTGCTATTGTGGCAGGTGTCTCGGTAGCCAACATCTATTATATCCAACCTCTATTAAATATGATACGCCATGAACTTGGCATATCAGAGTTCAGAACTAACCTGATTGCCATGGTCACACAAATAGGCTATGCGGCAGGACTGTTGTTCATCACCCCCTTAGGCGACTTATATCAACGAAAGAAAATCATCCTTGTCAATTTCACCGTCCTAATCTTCTCCCTCTTGACGATTGCCCTGACACGCAGTTTCCATCTGATACTCATCGCTTCATTCCTCACGGGAGTCTGTTCCATGATTCCACAAATATTCATTCCCATAGCCGCCCAGTTTTCCCGTCCGGAACACAAAGGCAGAAACGTAGGAATTGTCTTATCAGGACTATTGACCGGTATTCTGGCTTCACGTGTCGTCAGCGGATTTATCGGTGAACTGATTGGCTGGCGGGAAATGTATCACATCGCTGCAGGCATGATGTTTATCTGCGCGATTGTTGTATTAAAAGTCCTTCCCGATATTCAAACCAACTTCCAGGGAAAATATAGCGACCTGATGAAATCTCTGTTAGCCTTAGTGAAAGAATATCCGCAACTACGCATTTATTCGATTCGGGCAGCACTGAATTTCGGTTCCCTCCTTGCCATGTGGTCCTGTCTGGCTTTTAAAATGGGACAAGCTCCGTTCTTCGCCAACAGCGACGTAATCGGTATGCTGGGACTTTGCGGCGTGGCCGGGGCACTGACTGCTTCTTTTGTAGGAAAATACGTAAAACGGGTAGGCGTACGCCGCTTCAACTTTATCGGCTGCGGTTTGATTCTCTTTGCCTGGTTGTTGTTCTTCGTCGGTGAAAACACCTTTGTCGGTATCATCGCCGGTATCATCATCATTGACATAGGAATGCAATGTATTCAGCTAAGTAACCAGACAAGTATCTTCGAACTGAATCCGCGTGCTTCGAACCGTATTAATACAGTGTTCATGACTACTTACTTTATCGGTGGCTCTATGGGAACATTTCTGGCAGGCAGCTTTTGGCAACTGTATGGCTGGCACGGAGTTATCAGTACCGGAGTTGTTTTAACCGGGATTTCTTTATTAATTACGATTTTCTACAAGAAATGAGTCAACAAAACGAACGGTCAAACCGTTTATTACAATAAAACGCCAATGAAATACGGAGTTAACAGACAAATCTTACTTATCACAGCCGGTGCCGTCTGGATTATAGCCGGTGCCAATATTCTGCGAATAGGAATTGTGACCTGGTTAAACACTTCCCAAGATTGGATGTTCAAAATAGGAGAAGCCACCGTGGTTTTCTTATTATTCTTCGTATTGGTTTTCAGAAGGCTCTACTATAAACATACCCAGCGAATCGAGCAAAAGAAAGAACGCCGGAATTGTCCGTTCTCCTTTTTCGATGTGAAAAGCTGGATTACAATGATATTCATGATTTCCCTGGGAATCACCATCCGTAGCTTCCACCTCCTGCCCGAAACGTTCATTTCTGTTTTCTATACCGGATTATCCATCGCCCTCATCCTGACAGGGGTGCTTTTCATCCGTTACTGGTGGATCAGGCGCAAGACTTTTGCCAGTTGAGCCGTCTCCTACATATTCCAATCAAATATAAACATCTAATAATTTTTATTACCTGATGTTTTGAAGCAAAAGATTTCATTCTTTTTTGTTGTATCTTTGCGCGGCTATCAACAAGCAGTAGCCGGAAAATAAATAAAAGGTTATAAGAATCAAGATGAAGAAAGCCCCCTCTCCCCTCATATCGTTGATACCGATTGTTGTACTGGTGTTATTATTGTTTGCCACTATCCGTACCTTTGGCAGTGATGCCCTAAGCGGCGGAAGTCAAGTGTCATTGCTTACCACTACAGCCATTTGTATCCTGATCGGTATGGTGTTTTATAAGATTCCCTGGAAAGATTACGAGCTCGCCATCACCAACAATATTGCCGGAGTGGCAACAGCCATCATCATTCTGTTGATAATCGGTGCGTTAAGTGGCATTTGGATGATTAGCGGAGTAGTACCGACTTTAATCTATTACGGGATGCAAATTATCCATCCCAGTTTCTTCCTGGCATCGACCTGCATCATCTGCGCGTTGATTTCTGTAATGACCGGAAGTTCGTGGACCACTATTGCCACTATCGGTATTGCATTGATGGGTATCGGAAAGGCGCAAGGCTTTGAAGATGGATGGATTGCCGGAGCTATCATTTCGGGGGCATACTTCGGGGATAAAATATCTCCTTTATCCGAAACCACTATCCTGGCGTCTTCCATCACAGACACTCCCCTGTTCCGTCACATTCGTTATATGATGATTACTACGGTACCGTCTCTTATCATCACGCTGATTATTTTCACAGTGGCAGGACTTTCCCATGATGCCAGCAATACACAACATATTGCGGAGGTGGCAACCGCTTTGAACGAAAAGTTTCATATCACTCCGTGGTTGTTAATAGTTCCTGTTGTAACCGGAATACTGATAGCACGGAAAGTACCCTCTATCGTTACGCTGTTCCTATCCACTCTGCTGGCTGGTGTCTTTGCTTTGATATTTCAGCCGGAATTGTTGCAAGAGATTTCCGGAGTTGCCGTTTCCGGATTCGATTCTTTATTCAAAGGACTGATGATGACCGTCTATGGAGCGACAAATTTACATACAGACAATGCCGTTCTGACAGATTTAATCGCTACACGTGGGATGGCGGGAATGATGAATACGATTTGGCTGATTCTGTGCGCCATGTGTTTTGGCGGGGCAATGACAGCAAGCGGTATGCTGGGAAGTATCACTTCCATCTTCGTCCGCTTCATGAAGAAAACAGTCAGCGTGGTTGGAGCGACAGTCTGCTCCGGCCTGTTTCTTAATCTGACAACTGCCGACCAATACATCAGTATCATTCTGACGGGAAATATGTTTCGCGATATTTATGCCAAGAAAGGGTATGAAAGTTGCTTACTAAGCCGTACGACGGAAGATGCAGTAACCGTTACATCCGTATTGATTCCGTGGAATAGTTGCGGAATGACACAAGCTACTATCTTGAGTGTACCCACACTTGTGTATCTACCTTATTGTTTTTTCAACATTATCAGCCCCTTAATGAGTATCACTGTGGCAGCCATCGGATATAAAATTGCAAGACGTTCGTGAACAATCTGGCATACACTTTGTTTTTGCAATAAACGAACAACGTATTAAACCTAAACAAAAAAAAGTTATGAAAAAGTTTATTGCATTAGTAGCATTAGTATTAGTAAGTGCAAGCACAATGATGTATGCACAAGAAAGTAACGCAGCAGCACGCCGCGCAGAAAGAAAAGCTCAAAGAGATGCAGAAAGAGCAAAACTCCGTGCCGAAGAAGAGGTGCAGGACATGGCAGCCTATCAACAAGCTGTACAGGCTTTGAAGAACAAGCAATTTGTATTGGAAGCTAATCAAGTTGTCTTCCGCAACGGTATGAGTGCTTTTGTTACTTCAAACACCAACTTCGTCTTGATGAACGGCAACAGAGCTACCGTACAGACTGCTTTCAACACTCCTTACCCAGGTCCTAACGGAATCGGTGGTGTTACAGTAGATGGTAATTCTTCGGATATGAAGATGAATATCGACAAAAAAGGAAATGTGAACTGCTCATTCAGCGTTCAGGGTATCGGCATCTCCGCTCAAGTATTTATCAATATGAGCAGCGGAAACAATACTGCTTCGGTTAGCATCAGCCCGAACTTCAGCAACAATAACCTGACATTGAACGGAAATATCGTTCCGCTTGACCAGTCAAATATCTTCAAAGGACGTTCCTGGTAATCCGGATACAAGAATCTTATCATAACTCCGCTACAAATCGCGCAAAATGCGTACATTTGTAGCGGAGTTTTTTTATTCATCATTGCTTATGAGAGAATTTATCATCGCAGACAATCAGGATATCAGTAAGGCAGGAATGATGTTCCTGCTAAGTAAACAAAAGGAAGTATCCCTCCTTTTAGAAGCTGATAACAAGGCTGAACTGATTCAGCAGCTACGATTGCATCCGCAAGCGGTGATTGTATTGGATTATACACTGTTCAATTTTGCCGGGGCGGATGAATTGATTGTCTTGCAGGAAAGATTCAAGGAAGCCGACTGGATTCTATTCTCTGACGAACTTAGCCTGAACTTTCTCCGCCAGGTACTGTTCAGCAGTATGGCTTTCGGGGTAGTGATGAAAGATAATTCAAAAGAAGAAATCATGACTGCCATTCAATGTGCCACCCGCAAACAACGGTATATTTGCAATCATGTCAGCAATCTGTTGCTTTCAGGCACTTCTTCTCCGCTGGCTGCCTCAAACGTAGACGATCATCTGCTGACACAAACGGAGAAGAACATCCTAAAAGAAATTGCATTGGGAAAAACGACGAAAGAGATTGCAGCAGAGAAAAATCTTAGTTTCCATACGATAAACAGTCATCGTAAGAATATCTTTCGCAAATTGGGAGTAAATAATGTACATGAAGCTACTAAATATGCGATGAGGGCTGGGATTGTGGATTTAGCGGAATACTACATCTGAGATGCCGCCTTATAAGAATTACCCTACACATCCTATTAGCACAAACTAGTGAACAGTGCCTTTCTCTATTCTATTTCAATCCATTCTGTTTCAGAAGTTGTTCTATTTCCTTTTCTGATATAGACGCTCTATCTGCTTTATCATAAATATAGAGAAGATTCAAAACTGCATCTTGTTGAGAAACGACTAAAGTAAATGTTATAACCCTCGCTCCTCCACTTTTACCTTTTCCTTTTGAAGTTATTTTCATACGAACTTTGCGCAGTCCATGTCCCAAGTCCGTTCCTAGCAGAGGATTCTGTTCTAAATCATCAATCAATGAAACAAAATCCTCCTTAAAAGAGGAATAGTGTTTCGCCAGCCTTTTAGCCTCCCGCTGAAATGTCGGCTTAACTATAATTTCATAATTCATTAATGAACTCTCTTGCAGTCTTTACCTCCAACTTACCTTCCATTGAAAGTTTTACCTCTTTCAGTCCGGCGTCAATCCCTGCTAGAACTTCTTCTTTCGTGATTTCTTCCTCTTCTTTTTCAGCTTCCATTTTTTTCAGTCGTTTCAAATAGTTCTTCACTCGATTGAGCATCTCTTTGTCATTCAAACTCAGGAGTTCCTCCACCAAGTCCATTTTCAGACTTTTCAATTCCATCGTTGTCATAAGCAATCCTCCTTTATTTATATTCTACGAAACAAAAGTAGTGAAAAATCTCCTGATAATCCAATCTTCACCAATCAAAATAAACTATTTAACAGATGATTTCACCGCTCCCCACACAAACTTTTACTTCTTCATCATAAATCACCCCAAACTGTCCCGGAGCAATGCCTTGCAACTTTTCGGACGACAAGATGTGAAACTGCTTCTCCCTTTCCTGTATCAGTTTTCCTTTTGTAAATTCGGGAGTGTGGCGAATCTTGAAAGTAATGTCTACCTCCTTCTCCTGACCTTTCCAAGGATTATCAGTAATAAAATGGAAATCATGCATCCGGAATTCATGACCGTATTGCGTCTCTACACCATATCCATGGGATACGTAGATAGTATTTTCCTCAATATCCTTCTTGACTACAAACCAGGGACCTCCACTCAATCCGAGCCCTTTCCGCTGACCAATTGTGTGGAACCAATAGCCGCGATGTGTACCCACTTTCTTTCCGGTTTCCAGTTCAACAATCGCCCCTTCCTTTTCTCCTAAAAAACGACGAACGAAATCATTGTAGTTTATCTTTCCAAGAAAACAAATCCCCTGACTGTCTTTCCTTTTGGCACTAGGCAATCCGGCACGGTGTGCAATCTCACGTACCTCCTGCTTCATCAACCCTCCAATGGGAAACATGAGTTTGGAAACTTGCAGGTAATCAATCTGGGCGAGAAAGTCTGTCTGATCTTTCACGGGATCTTTTGCTGTGCCCAGCCAAGTTTTACCATCACATTGCAAGGTGGTAGCATAGTGACCGGTTGCCGTAAAGTCGAAATCTTTCCCGACACGCTGTTCAAAGCAGCCGAATTTGATAAGCTTATTACACATCACGTCCGGATTCGGTGTCAATCCCTGCCGAATTTTATCAATGGCATACGCCGCCACATTCTCCCAATACTCCTGATGCAGGTCCACCACTTCCAAAGACAGACCGTATTTACGTGCCGTTGCAGTAGATAATTCAATATCCTCCTCTGCCGAACAGTCCATATATTCCGCTCCGTCCATACCTATCTTAATGTAAAAAAGAGTAGGCTTATATCCTTGCTCACAAAGGAGATGTACGACAACCGAACTGTCGACACCTCCTGATAATAATGCAGCTATCTCCATGAATAAAAATCCGTCTATTAATAACTTTCTATATTTTAGCTAATACCTATCGAAAACTTTGATGTCACAAAGATAAGGCAAGATTCTCTAACACCCAATCACACATTGAAGGCATTTTTATACCATAAATGTGGTAGATAAGCAAAGTATTTCCTACATTTGCACAGTAAAAAGCTTTTTATGATGACGAAATTAAGAAAGATAATCCTCATACCTGCCCTGATCTTCGTATCTATCAGTGGTTTCTTCTCCTGTGGTGTCGACCGCTGGCCGGAGTATGCCCATCAAACTGCACTGGATACATGGATGTACGACATCATGCAACAGCACTATCTGTGGTATCAAGATCTACCTTCCTACGATGATGTGAATCTGTTTCTGGAACCTGCCTCGTTCTTATCTAAAGTGAAATCAAAAAAAGACAGCTACTCGTTTGTAGATTCTGTGATGGAGGCTCCGCTGCCTACTTATGGATTCGACTATTCACTAGTTCGAAGTGTGGATATCGATACAGCATATAACGCATTAATTACTTACGTCATTCCCGGTTCACCGGCAGAAGCAGCCGGACTGGAACGTGGAAACTGGATTATGAAAGTCGATACTTCTTACATCAGCAAGAAATATGAGACTCAATTATTACAGGGAACCCAAGCCCGGGATTTGGTGATGGGAGTATGGAAAGAAGTTCCTGTTGAGCCGGAAGAAGGGGAAGAAGTAGGAGAAGAAAAATTTGTATATAAGGTAGTACCTAATGACATAACATTAAAACTACCTGCTGCACGATCCATTGAGGATAATCCGGTACATAAAACCAAAATACTTACGGTAAAAGAAAACAATAGAGATATCAAAGTAGGGTATCTCATGTACAATAGCTTCACTGCCGGAACCAATAGTGATCCAGACAAGTATAATAACGAACTGCGACAAATCTCACAAGAGTTCAAGACAGCAGGCGTGAAATATGTTATACTTGACCTACGTTACAACGCCGGTGGTTCATTGGATTGCGTTCAGTTATTAGGTACAATTCTGACTTCAGAAGTACGATTAAATAAGCCGATGGCCTATCTGGAATATAATAATAAAAACAGGGACAAGGATGCTACCATCAACTTTGATAGTGAGATATTAAAGAGCGGTGTTAATTTAGACCTGCCCGCCCTATTCGCTATCACAAGCAGTACAACAGCCGGAGCACCGGAAATGTTAATCAGGAGCCTATTCCTGAAAGACAGCTATCCTGTTGTAACCATCGGTGGTGTCACCAAAGGACAAAATGTAGCAACAGAACAATTCATTAATGAAGAATTTCTGTGGTCAATCAATCCGGTAGTCTGCACTGTTTATGATTCCAACCACGATGCCGGAGGAGCTCTCTCCCCTGCAACAGATCTTAAAATTAGTGAAACGACTATTGGTGGAGTTACTAATTACAGTGAGTTTCTGCCATTCGGTGATCCTAACGAAAGAATGTTAAAAGTAGCCATCGGTGTTATTGACGGAAGTTATCCACCAAAGGACGAGGAAACCGAAGAGACGACAAAAGCACAATTCAAGATAGAGAAAAGCGTAATAAGTCCGGCTAGTAGACGTTTTAGTAGTAACGGATTACAATTAAAATAAGAAAGGATGAAAAAAGTAGCTATTTTATTGCTGGCAATACTGACATTCAGTTGTTCGGATGATGACGAAAAGGGTACAGAAGAGGATAAAGGGCAATGGGCTATGATTTTCAATGAATCCGTCGAGAACGATTCAAAACCTGTAAATAAGACAGAGAAGTTTATGTTCGATGGCGAGCGCCTGATTCAACATATTATAAAACAACGTTATTTCGAAGAAGAAATCAGTAACGAAGTAAACTTGAGCTACTCTGATAATCAGGTAACAGTTACCACTGACTATCTCACTTTAGTATATACATTAAATAGCGAAGGCTATGCCAGTCAATGTGTATACAGTTTGTCTTCACAAAATCGTATTTATCAATTTTCTTACTCTGCAGAAGGATACTTAACCGGAATTGTCGAGAATATCGACAATAGAGAATATTCATCAACATCACTTACATACGAGAACGGAGATATAACCTCTATCAGTTCCAAGATGAACGGCCTTGAAAACAAGTTCATTTATGAACCGGGAGAAGAAAGTTCTACATACCATTTGCCCTGCCTCGGTTTATTGGAGATACACCCTCTGACATTCCATATTGAAGCTCTTTACGCAGGGTTATTGGGTAAGGACCCGCGCCATTTCACCATACGCAGTTGTCCTGCAGGAAGTAACGATGAAAAGACAGTTTATTCGTATGGGTTTGATAAAAAAGGAAATCCATCCAGAATGATTTGTCAGACGACCTATGCCGGAGGACAGGCCAGCTATTATCCATACACACGCAACATTTCGATTTCTTTCGAATAATCTTTCATTCCGAACATCGAATTCTCTTTTAAAGTAGCATAATCACTCTATTTCTGTCAAGAGCAGAATTATAGATTCTTAACCTATAAAGATACTTTTCATGCCTCAACTTTGTTTATTCCGAAACAAAGGCTCTGATTTTACCTAACAAAGGCTCTAACTTCTCCTAACGCAGCGTTTAATGAGTCGTAACGCACCGTCTAATTTTCATAAAGCTGCGGTATAAAACACGTTAATCTCTGGTTTCATCCCTTTTATAAACCGGGATAAAGCTCACGACTCCCAAGGATACAACAAAAAAGGAGAAAGCTTCCGCTCCCTCCTTCTATCGTAGTTTAACCTCAATCTATTTTATGATTCTGTACCAAAGATACAACATTGAAAAGCCAAAGTCAAGTATTCCCGGTTTTATTTCTTGAAAAATTTATCGAAGAACAGAATCTGATAATCAATGGAGTTATTCCAATACTGCCCTGTATGTCCTCCCGGGCAGGTAATAAAATCATGATCGATCTTTCTTTCCAACAGGCGGTTATGCAAATCCTTGTTCACATTCAGGAAGAAATCTCCTTCTCCACAATCGACAATGATAGCCAAATCGCCATTCTCTATCTTATCAATCTGATTGATAACGGTGTGATTATCCCATACCTCCTTATTCGATTCATATTCTCCCAACTGCTTGGACATATCCCAGTTTTTAGGGAACGGGCGAATATCCATCCCTCCGCTTGTACTTCCACTGGCACCAAACGTATCTTTATGACGGATTGCATTCCACATCGCTCCGTGTCCACCCATACTCAATCCGGTGATGGCGCGTCCCTTACGGTCGGCAATCGTCTTGTAATGTTCGTCGATATACTTCACCAGTTCCGACGAAATAAAAGTTTCATAGCGGAAAGACGGGTTGACCGGACTATCCCAGTACCAGCTATTCTTTCCGTCCGGACAAACGAATATGATTCCTTTTTCGTCCGCAATTTGGGGAAGATTCGGTTTAATGCCAATCCATGTTTTAGCATTTCCACCATAACCGTGCAACAAATAAATAGTAGGACAAGCCACCGCTTTCTTTCCTGATGCAACATCCGGCGTAACAACGACCACTTGCACTTCCTTATTCATGGAAGGACTTTTAATTAACAAGGTATCTACTTTGGCAGCAAAAGAGGGAGCTACCCAAATTAAAAGAAGAGCAATTAATAGATTTTTTTTCTTTTCCATTGTGTGTTATAAATAGTTAGATATAATTATTCCTCTGGCTCTGCAGCAGGATTAAATTTAGCAACCGGCATTTCAAAGTTTTTATGACACTGTTTACAGGTATAGTTCCAGTGGTTGTCTCCCGGGGGAATGACCATTAATGCAGAAATGATAGCAGCCCCCATAGCACGCCAACGCTTTTCTTTTCTCAAAACCAACTGGATGTCCGATGAACCGCAATACGGACAAAGCGTTAACTCTTCCGGCCAACTATCGTTATCCTTCAACACTTGGACAGCATTCTCGTAGTCTTCATCTGCCACCAATATATCCACCCCTGCTATACTACTCACGCAACTTTTATACAAAGTAGAGAAATTCTCATTGTGCAGAATAGACTCGATGCCTTCATTCTCCAATGCTCCCTGAAGGATATGTGCCTTCATCGCATCATTACAAGTGATCAATTTTACAGTCTTCATAAGGAATCTGTTTTAATATGTCCCACAAAAATAAGATATAAAAATGAAATGTGAAACAAAACCCGACTAACTTTATCAGCAGGTAAAACGAACCAAATCAGAAGTGATTCTTTTTTTTTTCACGGAAGGTATCATTATTTAATACTTTTTTCGTACTTTCGCAGCGACAATTGGCAATCACATGAAAAAACTATTGACACTGCTACTATTTTCTAACATCCTATTTTCCCTGTTACAGGCACAACCTGTACATCAAATAAAGGGAACGGTGATTGAGAAAAACAGCCGTCAGCCATTAGAATTCATTAACGTAATGATTCTTGGGCTGAACAAAGGTGGTGTCACCAATGCGGAAGGTCATTTCACTATCGAACAAGTACCTCCCGGCATCTACCGTCTGCAAGTGACAGCCATCGGCTACAAGAGTGTCACTACTCCCGAATATATCTTATCTACCAAAGATCTGAACATTTCGATAGAAATGGAAGAGAACCTGACCGAACTCGCAGGAGTAACCGTCACCGCTTCTCCTTTCCGGCGCGATCTGGAAAGTCCGGTCAGCCTGCGCATCATCGGATTGCAGGAAATAGAAAAGAGTCCGGGAGCCAACCGGGACATTTCGCGTATTGTTCAGTCTTATCCGGGAGTTGCCTTCTCGCCTATCGGCTACCGCAATGACCTGATTGTACGCGGTGGTTCTCCTTCTGAAAACCGTTTCTATCTGGACGGAGTGGAAATTCCCAATATCAATCACTTCAGCACACAAGGAGCCTCCGGCGGTCCGGTGGGGATTCTCAATGCCGACCTGATCCGTGAAGTAAATTTCTATACAGGTGCTTTTCCCACTGACAGAGGAAACGCGCTTAGCTCCGTGCTTGATTTCAAATTGCGCGACGGAGACATGGAGCATAACTCACTAAAAGCTACCCTCGGAGCATCCGAAGTCTCTCTGGCCTCCAACGGACATATTGGAAAGAAAACCTCCTATCTGGTATCTGTGCGTCAATCTTATCTGCAATTCCTGTTTGATATGCTCGACCTGCCTTTCCTGCCGACTTTCACCGATGCGCAATTCAAATTGAAAACCCGGTTCAACGAGCAGAACGAATTGACGGTATTGGGGCTTGGAGGAATCGACAATATGCGATTGAACACGAAAGCAGATAGCGAGGACAATGAATACATCCTTAGTTACCTGCCAAAAATCAAGCAGGAAACGTTTACCTTAGGTGCTGTATATCGTCACTATGCAGGGCCGCATGTGCAATCGGTGGTAGTCAGTCACAGTTACCTTAACAATCGCAACACCAAATACCGGCAGAATGATGAAAGCATTCCGGAAAATCTGATGCTCCGCCTCCGTTCTACCGAACAGGAGACGAAGTTCCGCTTCGAAAACAATTCTTCTTTCCGCAACTGGAAAGTCAATCTCGGAGTGAATCTGGATTATAGTCAATATACCAACACCACCTTTCAAAAGGCATATACCAATCAGGCACAAACGTTTGATTACCATACCTATTTGGGAATGATACGTTGGGGACTTTTCGGCACTATCAGCTACTCTTCGATGGACGAACGTTTCACAGCTTCCTTGGGATTGAGAGCTGATGCCAACAATTATTCGTCGGCCATGAAGTCACTCTCCGATCAGCTTTCTCCCCGCATATCGCTTTCCTACCAACTTGCCGAGCACTGGTTCGTAAGCGGAAATGCAGGACTTTATTATCAGTTGCCTCCTTACACGGCACTCGGTTTTAAAGATAATAACGGAATGTATGTCAACAAATACAATCTGCGCTATATGAAAGTCAGCCAGGAAAGTCTGGGCATTAGTTGGCGCAAAGGAGATACGTTCGAAGTCTCCGTCGAAGGATTCTATAAAGACTATGACAAAATTCCGCTCTCCGTTGTAGACGATATTCCTCTTACCTGCAAAGGAAATGACTATGGAGTGATTGGCAATGAATTGCTGACTTCTACCGCTCAAGGACGTTCGTATGGCGCGGAGATTCTGGTAAAGTGGCTGATCGCCAAGAAACTGAATCTGGCTTCTTCCTTCACCATCTTTAAAAGTGAATACCGCAACGACAAAGAGAGCGAATACATTGCATCTGCATGGGACAACCGGTATATTTTCAATTTACGGGGAACTTACAATCTGCCCCACCAATGGAGTGTTGGCATGAAAGTCAGTTGCATCGGCGGTGCTCCTTACACCCCTTATGATGAAGAAAAGTCATCTTTAGTATCCGCTTGGGATGCACAAGGCAAAGCATATTACGACTATTCAAAATATAATAAGGAACGTCTTCCGGCCTTTGCACAGGTAGACCTCCGCATCGACAAGACATTTTATCTGAAACATTGCATGCTGGGATTCTATCTTGATTTGCAGAATATCACGGCCAGCAAACTGAAACAGCAGGATGTGCTGATGAGCACCGGCATCATCGAAAATCCGGCAGCTCCTGCCAACAGCCAACACTATAAAATGAAACGCCTCCAACAATCGAGCGGGACTTTGCTCCCCACATTAGGAATAACATTTGAGTATTAATTTATGCATAGAACATTAAACTAGAAAAAGAGTATGAAAAGAGAAATCGCTATGATTGCCTTCGTATTATTAGGCATGGGAATGACAGCTTCTGCACAATTCGGCAAGAAGATTAATTTAGGAAAAGCTTTACAAGCAGGTAAAGATGTAGTATCAGCCGTTACATTATCTGATGCGGACATTGCTAATATGAGTAAGGAATATATGGCATGGATGGACACTCATAATCCATTGACAAAACCTGATACTGAATATGGCAAACGTCTGGAGAAACTGACGGGACATATCAAAGAAGTGGACGGACTGAAACTTAACTTTGGCGTATATGAAGTAATAGACGTAAACGCCTTTGCCTGCGGTGACGGTAGTGTACGTATCTGCGCCGGTCTAATGGATGTTATGACGGATGAAGAAGTAATGGCAGTGGTAGGTCATGAAATCGGTCATGTGGTTCACACAGATTCCAAAGACGCTATGAAAAATGCCTACCTACGTTCAGCTGTGAAGAACGCGGCAGGTGCAGCCAACGACAAAGTAGCCAAACTGACAGACTCCGAACTGGGAGCCATGGCAGAAGCTCTTGCCGGTGCACAATTCTCACAAAAGCAAGAAAATGAAGCCGATGATTATGGTGTTGAATTCTGCGTAAAAAACGGCATCGACCCTTATGCAATGGCAAATGCCTTGAGTAAATTGGCAGAACTTGCAAAAGATGCTCCTAAAGCATCCTATGCACAAAGAATGTTCTCTTCACATCCGGACACTCAAAAACGCATTGAACGTACAAAAGCCAAAGCAGACAGCTACGCTAAGAAGTAATAAACAATACTTTCGTATGACTACTACCAGGCACGGAATTTTGTATAATTCCGTGCCTGAATATTTATCAATACAACCTATATTCAAATGCTTTAATATATCCCATATTCTCCTCCGTTTTGTAAAATACCGACATAGCGAAGCAAACAATTTTACCTAATTATCATTAATATATAGAGAGAGTATTCTTTTTTTATATAATTTCGAAGCAATAACCATTTTAATCCATTTATGGAATTTCTTATTATCGTTTTCTTACTTGTACTGAATGGCATTTTTGCCATGTATGAAATTGCGTTGGTATCATCCAGCAAAGCACGTCTTGAAACACTTGTCGCAAAAGGTAACAAATCAGCCCGAGGAGTTTTAAAACAATTGGAAGAACCGGAAAAGTTCTTGTCTACCATTCAGATTGGTATCACGCTGATCGGTATCGTATCCGGTGCGTATGGTGGTGTGGCTATTGCCGACGACCTCGTACCTTTCTTTTCTCTCATTCCGGGCGCAGAAGCATACGCACGCAACCTGGCAATGATTACTACCGTAGCAATCATCACCTATCTTTCTCTGATTATCGGAGAGCTGGTTCCTAAATCCATTGCTCTTAGTAATCCGGAACGGTACGCCACTTTGTTCAGCCCGGTCATGATTCTGCTGACGAAGGTTTCTTATCCTTTTGTGTGGTTGCTAAGCGTCTCTACCCGGTTACTGAACAAACTTATCGGTCTGAAAAGCGAAGAACGCCCCATGACACAGGAGGAAATCAAAATGATCCTGCATCAAAGTTCGGAGCAGGGTGTGATTGACAAAGAGGAAACGGAGATGATACGCGACGTATTCCGTTTCTCTGATAAACGCGCCAACGAACTGATGACACATCGCAGAGATCTTATTATCCTTCATCCCGATGATACACAGGAAAAAGTGATGAAGATTATCGAAGAAGAACATTACAGTAAATATCTATTGGTAGACGAACGGAAAGATGAGATTATCGGTGTGGTTTCCGTAAAGGATATTATCCTGATGGTAGGCAACAAAAAGGTGTTTAACCTGCGCGAAATTGCCCGTCCTCCCCTCTTTATTCCGGAAAGTTTGTATGCAAATAAAGTTTTAGAGCTATTTAAGAAGAACAAAAACAAGTTCGGAATTGTTGTTAACGAGTATGGCAGCACAGAAGGCATTATCACACTGCACGACCTGACCGAAAGTATCTTTGGAGACATCCTTGAAGAGGATGAAATGGAAGAAGAAGAAATCGTCACAAGGCAGGATGGTTCAATGCTGGTGGAAGCTTCAATGAATATCGACGACTTCATGGAGGAAATGGGTATCCTATCCTATGAAGATCTGGAATCGGAAGACTTCACCACTCTGGGTGGATTGGCCATGTTCCTGATTGGCCGCATCCCGAAAGCAGGAGACATCTTCACCTACAAGAATCTGCAATTCGAAGTGGTGGATATGGACCGCGGACGAGTAGACAAACTGCTTGTCATCAAACGGGACGATGAACAGGAATAGGATAGCAAAAAACGAGCAATAGCTCACTATATTTATATTAACTTAAAGCACTTAACGATGAAAAAAGTAATTATGTTAGCAGCAGTCGTAGCTGCTTTGGCATCATGCCAATCAAAAGCAAACAAAGCCGCAGAGGCACAAGCAGACAGTCTAGCTCTTGCGATGACTCCGATTACCGAATTGACTGAAGTTTATGAAGGTACTCTTCCTGCTGCCGACGGTCCGGGTATTGACTATGTACTGACCCTAAATGCTGCAACTGACGGTGTAGATACAGTGTACACACTGGATATGACTTACCTCGACGCTGAAGGTCAAGGACAAAACAAGACTTTCACTTCGAAAGGAAAACAAGAGACTGTACACAAGGTTGTGAACAAAAAACCTGTTACTGCTGTTAAGTTAACTCCGAAAGATGGTGAAGCTCCGATGTATTTCGTGGTTGTTAACGACACCACTCTTCGTTTGGTGAACGATAGCTTGCAAGAAGCTGTCAGCAATTTGAATTATGACATCATCAAGGTAAAATAATAATAAGCCTAACCCTAACCAGTAAAAAAAGCTCTGTATAGAACCTTCGTTCTTGCAGAGCTTTTCCTTTTTTACACTATCACCTATTCTAATCGGACTATTCACTTTATTAGTTCTACCGATACTTTGATATTACCGTATTCATAAGCCCGGTAATACTGTTATCCCAATACCCCGTGTCCTTCTTGCAGACGTTTCAGCCTCAACAAGGCTTCGATATAATAATAATCTGCATAAATAATAGAAGCATCTATTTCAGAATGAGCGGGCCAGTGTCCTACACTATGCAACAGAAATGACGGTTTGCTTTTACCACTCTGATAGCTGTCAGAGTTCAGGCTTGCCAGCATTTCAATAGCTGCATCTTTATAACGTTTTCCTGTTCCATTCGGGAGGTAAGTGGATAATTCAAGCAAAGCAGAGGCCACCACTGCCGCAGCAGAAGCGTCACGCGGAGCATCCGGTATTCCCGGTGCACTGAAATCCCAATAAGGAACCTTGTCTTCCGGCAGACGTTCGAGATAGACATCTGTCACTTTCTGCGCGAAATCAAGATACTTAGGATCTTTCGTTTCACGATAAACTACCGTGTATCCATAGATTGCCCATGCCTGACCACGCGCCCACATGGTACTGTCAGCATAACCTTGGTGGGTTACTCCTTTTATCAGATTACCTGTAATGGTGTCGTATACCGCTACATGGTAAGATGTATAGTCGGGACGGAACTGGCATTTCATCGTTTTATCGGCATGAGAAACGGCAATATCATATAAATAAGGATTTCCACCATTCTTCGCTGCCCAGAAAAGCATTTCGAGGTTAATCATGTTATCCATGATGGTATTGTGCGGCCAGTTGCGGGGCTCCACTTCACGAGGCCATGAAAGGATGGTTCCTACGATAGGATTGAACAGAGTAGCCAACGTATCGGCTGTATCAAGAATCACTTGTTTGTAAGCCGGATTCTTGGTCAGGCGGTAACCATTTCCGTAGCTACAGAACACGAGGAAGCCCAAATCATGGTCGAAAGCCGGAGTCTTGGAAAGGAATTCTAGTGAGTTCGTGAACTTCTCCGCTTCTTTCTGAATCTGTTTATCTTTCGTATATTCGTAATCATACCACAATACTCCGGGCCAGAAACCGGCACACCATTCTTCCTTCGTCGCTTTCCGACAATTCCAATGATGTTCGTCAGTCATGATATTACGTGGCATCATTGTATAGTCGATGCCGGAGTCTGTTTTCAGTTCCGCAAGCGTACGTTGTGTCTGCTCTGCACAATAGTCCAATGCCTTATTCACATCCAATGTACCGGACGGCTGATGAACACACGTACAGAAACCTAACATCACAGCCAAACCTACTACAATCTTTTTCATCTTAATCTGATATCTTCGAGTTAATTCTTAATCTTTATTTCTCTTTGTCAATTATTGATTGGTCAATTACTTATTCATCCGAAACCAATCGACATCTGCCCATCCCCGATTGCCTTCATTCGGAGTCACACAGAATAGTCCGACTTTGGCTCCAATCCATTTGCCCTGACGGGCTGTGAAAGACTCTCCTACTGTCGTATATTTCTTCCCGTCCAGACTATAAGCAAATGTACAAACGGCTCCTTTCCGAACCTTTACTTGCAAGTAAACTGTTTGCCATTCATTATCTGCTACTCCCGGCATCTTTAGATATTTTACCGGAATGTTTGCCAATTCTTTTATCTGTTCGGGATTTTGCTGTTCCGCGTCCTTACAAACTGCCTGTTGCAGAATAAACTGATCCCCCGCTTTGCGAATAGAAAGATAACTATAATCCCATCCCATCACAATAATTCCGGCTTGTTCTCCATCCTGCTTGGCAGTAAATGTCAGCTTGGTCGTAGCTGTAAACTCTTCAGCCGGGAACTTTTGCATCAACAGATTAGGAACTTCCCAGAAGTTCACAAACTCTTTCGAAAGGCTGCCTGCATAAAGACGGATAAATCCCAAATCGGTAGTAAACCCGTAAGTGTCTTTTTTATTGGCATGCCATTGCCATTGTAATCCCAAATGCCGGGTATTGAATTCGTCACTCTCCGGCGGAGTAGCGATCGGATAGGTCTTTCCCACATTCGGTTTCTTATAAGTCGTTACAGGTTCACCGCAACCATCTTTATCCTTGTCCACTCCGATTACAGGCCAGTCATTTACCCACATCATCGGATTCAGATGAATCACACGTCCGTAAGCGCCTTTATCTTGAAAATGGACGAACCAGGATTCTCCTGTGTTGGTGTCTACCCAGCCACCCTGATGAGGTCCGTTTATCGTTGTCTTTCCTTGTGCCATCACGATTTTCGATTCGTAAGGGCCATAGATATTCTTTGAGCGAAGTACCAATTGCCAACCGGTTGCGACACCTCCTGCCGGAGCAAAAATATAATAGTATCCGTTGCGTTTATAGAGCTTCGGTCCTTCTACGGTATGATTCTTTCCATCATTTCCGTCGAACACCATCACCGGATCGGAAATAACTTCTGTTCCTTCTGGATTCAGTTCGCAAATGACGAGGATACTGTTCACCCCACTACGACTTCCGGCATAAGCATGTATCAGATATACTTTCCCGTCTTCGTCCCACAAAGGAGTTGCATCAATCATTCCTTTCCCTGCTTTTACCAATACAGGTTTGCTCCATTTTCCTTTCGGGTCTTTGGTTTTAATCATATAGATTCCATAATCCGGATCACCCCAGTAAATATAAAATTCTCCGTTATGAAAACGAATGGCCGGTGCCCATACGCCTTTACCATGCTGTGCCTTATCGAAGAAAGGTTCCGGCTCTTGAACCGGTAACGCATAGTTTACTAACGACCAATTAACCAAATCATTGGAATGAAGAATAGGAATTCCGGGAATACAATTAAAACTGGATGCTGTCATATAGAAATCATCTCCGGCCGCACAGATATCCGGGTCTGAATAGTCAGCATGAAGAACCGGGTTCTGATAAGTTCCATTCCCCTTATCAGCCACCCAGGTCTTAGAAATTTCTTGTGCGCCTGCCCATGAACTGCAAGCCATCATTCCTGCTAAAAACAGAATCTTTTTACGCATATACCTTACTAATCAATTTCATTCAAAACTAGATTCGTTATTCCTAAAAACAGGTTCTTTCTACCTTATATAAAAACCAATCACTTTTAAAACTGAATCCTATCTCTGATTTCAAAACAATCTATTTACTGACCTATTTATTTATATATACGAAAGGGATTAGGTAAATACCTAATCCCTTTCCAACTTTTTTCTATTTATCTAAAAACTCATACCCATTTTATTCACGATATAACATTAACGTAGCCCAGCCCAATTGGTCAAAAGCGCCACTATTAGAACCGTAGCGATTAGCAGTCTCTCCTGCCCCACCTTCAGGACGCATTTTATCCGCCAGTACTTGAGCATACTTATAACCACTGCTCAATCCCTTAATCTTTGCATAGTGAGTATAGAAAATTTCCCATCCGGGACGAACTTCCCCACGACCATCGTCAGATACTACCTTATGATCTTGTCCGTGATTTTTATCTTTACATGTACAATTTGTACAGTACTGATACTCTTTAAAAGGTATTTTTGTTATATCAATCAGCCAGGTACCATCCGAATTGTCATTTTTCACTCCATCCGTTGCATTGCTAAGTGCTACATATTCACCCATTTTCATAACTGCGTTATTATTAGCCGCGAAGAAATCTAGTCGGGAAATGTCTTTATTATCCTGATAGAATGTATAAGCTATCTGACAAAGATTAGCTGTTACGGCTGCCGACATTTGAGCATGCCCCTGGTCGCGTCCGCTTTCCTGATTCTGACATATCTCTTCACCAGACAGTGGATCAACATGAGTACCCTGGATTAAATTATTAAGAGCTCCATTGCCAACACCATTATAAAAGTAGTTCACAATATAGTTAACCATATCATCATCTTCAGTTAAAATACCAATAGACAAATAGGAGCACATATTAACTAAATCCCAATTCGACCAGTAATGTAAAGCACAATTGTTACTACCTTGATGATTATCCAGAAAATCTTTATTTTTAGAAGCGAATACTTTCACCATCCACGTTTTAAAAGTTGTTTTATCTGCTTCCGTCCAACCATCATAGGTTTGCATTATTTCTGCCGCATTAGCAAAAGTATATCCTTGCGCACCTGCCGCTAATTTATGATTAGCATCATTTGAAGTCACTTCCGTACAGGTTGCAGCCCATTGATTTAAAATGTTAACCACATTCTTTGCATACTGTTCAGTAACGGTAAGTTTCCATAAAAGCGCCATCTGATAAGCAGCTGCAGCATCCTCCATAGCATAGCTGTAGTTTTCACTACTAAATCCCGTTCCAGTTACATCACCACGAACAATCTTTGTCTGTGGTTGCGGGGTATAGGAAGAAGCTGATACATAACTGGAGTTTTTCAGATTTTCAAACTCATCCTTTACTTTTTGAGGTGCAGTCCCATCATTCAGCATTTTCTTTACCCTATCAAAATCTGCCTGATTAAACATCGCACAAGGATGATTGTAAGTATATTCAGCTTCTACCGGAACATATACTCCTTCCGGGAGTGTCAAATCCACTACTCCGAATTCATTCTCACGGCAGGAGGTCTGCACTGCTATCAGCAGTGCGAAACCCATTATCTTAATTGTATTTTTATTCATAAAGAATCTATTTTGAGCCTTAATTTATTATTCTATTATTTTATCACTTCATAAGTCAGCCCTTCTGACTTAATATATGCTTGCACATCCTGTAATGTTTTGAACGTCTGAACCCAGTAAACATTATAACTTACAGCTGTAGACGATACAATATCAGCATATTTGAATTGAAGAGTTGTAAACGATGCAACAGCAGTTGCCGGGAGTAAACCACCTGTACCCCATTTCTGACTGGCCATATCATAAATAAGCACATGACTTCCATCGCTACATTTATAATCATTCAGCCATTTATTGTTATTTCCGTCTAGACCACCGGAATATTTAGTACCATCACACATCCCGGATGCGTCAAGAGTTATATTACGTGCAGTTACTCCCTCATAATCTTTCACATCATCCATGCGAACTGCGAAAATAGGATAATTGCCAGAATGTAACCAAGAGGTTGTACTCTTACAAATCAAATCTCCACGGCATTTACCACCGGTTAATTTTGTATTGATCGTTATATAGCCTCCATCTTTATTCCATGTATGTGATTCCGCATTTGAAGCATTAGCCCATGTATAATTCTCATTACGGAAAAGCTCCCGTATTAATCCTTCTGCCAAATTCAACTCTATAGACGAAGAATTACCTGTTTCCGGACAGGTGGCAGTTATAGTAACCTTGCCAAACACCCCATTCGCATTGAAAGTAACAACACCTGCCTTCACCGTAGCAATAGTTTCATCACTTGATGTCCACTCTATCAATGACTTGGTACAATTTTCCGGCACTGTTGTAAAGTTCAAAGCAACGCTCTTTTCTGCAATAGCAAATTCATAGCCATTAGTCGATGAGTAATTTTGGTCAATAGCTACCTCCTCCGGTTGTACAATTGAGTTCACGATAATTTCTTTAGTTGCGATCACATTTGCGCCATCTAAAGAAGTTGCAGTAATAGTAACGGGCACAGCCGCACCTTTACCGCTGTCCAAACCTGTAACAACTCCATTCTTATCTACTGTAGCAACAGTTTCGTCAGAACTTGACCACTTCACAGTTTTATAAGTCGCGTCAGATGGTAAAATCCCAGCTGTCAACTGTACAGTTTCTCCTGCATATACATTATCTGCACTTGAAGTAATCGTAATACTCTCCGCACTAATCAGTGAATTCACAACCAACACTTTCAAAGCACTAGCCACATCGCTACCCGAATAATAAACACTGGGGGCAACTTGAATCACCGCTACACCTGTACCGTCACCACTAACAGCATTTACTGTTCCATTAGCATCTACTGTAGCTACGTTTGCATTACTGGAAGTCCAATTTACCTCTTTATAAGTAACATCATCAGGAGTTATATTATAGCCCAACTCTATTTTCTCTCCTTTTACTAAGGGCAAGACTTTCACTTTCGTGTCATCCACATAAATAAGTTGTTGTAAATCTTCTGAAATAATCATTTCTACCGATTTAGGATAAATCGCTTTAGATAGTGGGGATACCTCATCATTATCATCACATGACAGAAATGTGGAAACGACCGCTGTCATAAACAGACAACCTAACCCATATTTTAATATCTGTTTCATACGTTTTTTCTTTTATTCATTATTACAATAATACATCTTAGTTTTTCCATCCCGGATTCTGTTCCAATTGTGGATTCAACTGCAACTGGTCAGAAGGTAGCGGATAAAGATAAAGTTTATCATTCCAGGTACGATCACTATAGAGTATAAGGCAGCCGTCACTACTAAGCGAACGTTTATGATCAGTCCAGTTGGTTTCAAACCAAGTCCCTGTAACTTGCACTCCAAGCTGATCTTGCGGCATCTCAACAGGTGCAGTAGCCCAACGTTTCAGATCATCAATGCGAAAACCTTCCAGTACAAGTTCAACAGTACGCTCCCTACGGATTTCTTCACGCATTGAAAGATTGTTTGCCGAAACCAATTTGCTACTCAATTTTGGCATATCCGGATTGACACGAAGACGAACCAGATTTAAAGAATAATCTAATTCCGGATCCGTTATAGTACCATTTAGTTCATAAACAGCTTCGGCATAATTCAGCAACACTTCCGCATAACGAATAACCGGGAAGTCATAAGATTCGTAATAATCTTCCAACTGACGTTCTGTGCCCCACTTACGATTTTGATAGCCACTACCAGAACGTACATTAGCGGTCAGGCTACTTGTCAAATCTGCATCTGTCCAGGTTGTACGCCATTTTCCATCGTTATTCCAATACTGTTGCCCATGATACAGCATATTATTTCCCATACGGTTATCTCTATTTTGGAATTCATCAGTTACTCCGGCATATTGTTGAAACTTGGATGATTTCCCTATAGGCAACCCGTCAGAACAAAGGTACATATTCGCCAACTTACGAGTCACATAACAAGCATTTGCCACCATACCGTGAGTCAGATTCCATGCTGTTTTATCTCCATTACGATGACGTTTCACAAAGATATATTCTGTATTATCACTCTTTGAAAGGTTGGCCGGATTGCATTGTGCTCCATCTTCTAACGTAAACATATAACGATAACTCTCATTCGCTAATTTTTCATTATAGAAGATTTTATATTTACCACCTTTAATAACCTCATTAGCTGCATCCCTGGCAATAGTCAACAGTTCCGTGCTGCGAGTAGTATTTGAAGTAGCATCTTTTCCATTTGTATGAAATTTTTGCCAGGTACCTTCATATAATGCTACCCGTGACAACATGGCATAAGCGATATATTTATTCAATCGTCCGGCTTCGGAAGACGTTTCGGGTAAACTGCCGGCTGCCTCCTTCAAATCTTTAATTACCTGATCTATCACTTCACCGCGATCATTACGCTTCCCATACAATATTTCAGAGTCCAAGTCTAAAGGTTGCGTAAGAACGATGGCGTCTCCATAAAGCTGCACCAACTCAAAATGACTATATGCACGGAAGAATTTTGCTTCAGCAACAGGCACTGCAATATCTGCAGGTACAGCAAAACTTTCAGCATTCTTCAACAACAGGTTAGTATAATAGATACGTTTATATAGTCTAGTGTAATTAGCATCTGTAGCAGGAATAGCATTTGTACCCTGGCTATACACATTCATAGATGAACCCGCCACTAAATCTGAACGAAAATCACTATGAGGCTCGTCTGATACAGCACGGTTGAAGTCATGAGGCCAACTATAAAATTGATTGGCAAATAACTGGAAATTGGTAGCATTGTTCCACACCAGATTATCACCCAAATCCGACAATGGTTCTAAATTCATGCAGGAAGTTGTTACCGCCATGAAGGAAAAAAGACATGCAGCTTTTATATATTGCTTTAGTTTCATATTATCAATTATTTAAAAGGTTAAATTAGCTCCAATGGTAAAGTTACGAGTAAACGGATAACGTTTCACTCCCTTAGCAGCTTGAGTAGTATTATTGGTATCTCGAGCCGATGCTTCCGGATCCCATCCATCTTTAATTTTGGTGGTCTCCCATAAATCTGCTCCTGTCACATATATACGGGCACCTGAAATCGCTTTTGTTTTATTCAAAAGCTTGGCAGGAAACGTATAACCGATTGTCACATTCTTCAAACGAAGGTAACGGCCATCTTGCGCTGTCAAAGAAGATGCCTGATAATTATAATTATTGATATTACTTTCATTAGTATATGGAGCGTAGTAAGCATCCCGGTTATTTTGACTCCATGTGTTACCAAGAGAAGCAGTGCTTGTATTGGTATAATTACTACGGAATGGAACAGTCCAGTTATCAATCGGACGATAAACAAATCGATTGGCAGCTCCTTGAAAAACGACATTTATATCAAATCCTTTATAATCTGCGCCAAAGTTGAAAGAATAAGATATTTCAGGAGTATCACTACCCAAATAGATATAATCTTTTTCATCCAACACACCATCTCCATTCTCATCGCAATACATATTGTCACCTACACGCAAGTTAGATGGCATACCAATACCATTATTATTATAATACTTAGTCTTGTAAGCAGCCAGCTGTTCCTCGTTTTGAATTTTACCTCCGTAACGCAGACCGAAAATTGAATTTAGTGGATAGCCTTGCTGTGTTTGTACATATCCTGATTTCAACACAGTTGTACCACCATAGTCGACTAATTCATTACGGGCAAAAGTAAAAGTACCACCTACATGATAATTTACGTCTCCAATCCGGTTACGATAATTAAGCTGACCTTCATATCCCCAACCTTCAAACTTTCCGGCATTAGCTTTCGGAGCAGAATCACCTAACGTCCCCGGAAAAGTAACATTCACTAACATATTATTATTATGCTTCATAAACGCTTCAACAGAACCGGTTAGAGTTCCATTTAAAAAGCCAAAGTCAACACCTATATTATAATTCTTAATACGTTCCCAACTACGTGTAGTGGAGGCCAGAGTTCCATTTGTTTTAATATAAGAAAGCTTATTGGAACCAATATATGCACCATCATCTCCAGCCGCAACCAGATTATAGAGCTGTACACCATCATAATTTCCAATACCACTCTGATTACCCACTTCGGCATAGGAAAGGCGTAATTTCAAATCACTTAACCAATCGACTTTCTGCAAGAAAGATTCTTCTTTTATACGCCATCCAAGTGAAACACCATAAAAGAAATCCCAACGGTTTTCAGGTAAGAATTTAGAAGAACCGTCATAACGTCCATTCAATTCCAACAAATAACGTCCATCATAATCATAGTTGAAACGTCCGAAATAAGAGAGGTTTGCATTCTGATACTTCTTCTCATCACCAGTCAGAGTCACATCCCCCGAACCGTTTACTATTTCCATACCGTTCTGAATATCTTTAACCATTACACCGAAATAAGTGTATTCTTTAAATTCATACTGCGCGCCCAACGTCAAATTCAGCTTATGTTTTTGAGCAAATGTCTTATTAGCCGCCAAATATCCGGAGACAGAGTAAAAATCCGTTCGTGAACTTGTCTGTGTATAAGTTGAGTTTGCCTGGCTTGGGTCTGTCCGTACCTCTACATCACCCATATAATTATAAAAAGTAACAGCGTTTGTTGTTTTATTACGAGCTGCCGTACTTGTACTATATCCTACATTGGCATTAGCTGACAGCCAATCAAAAATCTGATAATTCAAAGTTTCGCTTAATGAAATAGCAGAAACAGAGAGTTTATTGTCACCTCCATCACGTACAACAGCTGCAGGAGATCCCCATGTTCCCCAAGCATATGGTTTTCCATTCAATGATTCAAAAGGAAGACCGGGCATAGGTAAAGTGGCAGACAAAGCTGATTCAATCTGCGTTGGCGCAACTTGTTCCTGACGATTATACGAAATAGAAGAATCTAATTTCAGGTTCTTAGTAAACTTATACGTATTGTTCATACGAAAGTTATAACGCTGGTTGTTGTTATTACCAAATTGTAAGGTAGAACCATCATAAAGATAACTCATGGAAATACGATAAGATGATTTCTCCGAACCACCGGAAACACTTAAACTATGTTCTGTACTCCATGTATCGCCAAAAAGCGTATCCAGCCAATTTACATCATCCGTAAATACAAAATCAGCGACATCAGTAAAATTGGTCGAACCGAATGGATTAGGACTGTAACGCATATCAAGATAAGAACCTTTATATTTCTTCGCTAATTCGGCATAAGTATACCATACGTCAGATGTCTTTTTATCATTAGTCAATGCTGTCATTACACCATCTGCCCATTGGTCGATATTCATAGCAGAGGCCATCAAACCAACAGTCTTCAAAGTAGCACTACCACTATACTCTACCTTTACTTTACCTTCAGCACCTTTCTTTGTAGTAATTAAAACAACACCACCGGCAGCGCGTGAACCATAGATTGCAGCCGCACCGTCTTTCAAAAAGTTCATTGATTCAATATCATTGGGATTCAACAGCCGAAGTTCGTTCACACTCTCATACGCCACACCATCAATGATAATTAATGGTTCTGTGCTATTCACAGACACTGAACCGCGCAAACTCAATCCCCAACTCTCATCTCCCGGAGCAGAGGAACTACGAGTAATCATGACACCTGGCACCTGCCCCTGTAAAGCTTCCAATGGGCTAGACAGTCCTCCTTTTTCCTGAAGCATTTTAGCTCCTACAACCGTAACAGCACCTGTTAATGAAGATTTTTTTTGGGTACCATAGCCTACAACCACCACTTCATCCAAAACTTCAGAATCTTCCTGCAATGTAATTTTCACAGGTGCGCTACCATTCACATTAATTTCTCTTGTTTTATATCCAATATAAGAAACAACCAAAGTCCCCGGATTGACATTGCTAAGTGTAAAGTTTCCATCTATATCCGTGATTGTACCATTAGTAGTTCCTTTCATCAGCACACTAGCACCAATTATTGGTTCATTATTTGCATCCAACACAGTTCCCTTCACAGTCACAGTCTGCATCACAGATTGTGACCTGTCAACTTCTGCATAAGTCTTCTGGGGTATTCCTGTCAATAAGGCAGAAGCAACCACCATTGAAAATAAAAATCTTTTCGGCGAACATTTTAAGATATCATTCATAAAATTAAATTTGAGGTTTAAAAATAGTATTAATTTTTTGTTCTCTAAAATAAGGTGAGGCATACAAGTACCTCTTTGTAAATTCTGACTCCTTTTCCATAAGCACAAAGGGTTATTTATTAATGAATAAGATTATATACAATTCCGGAAAAACTCGCGCATTTCACGACGTCCCAGAAACAGATGGTTTTCCACCGTCCTACAGCTTAAATTCAGTTCATTTGCGATTTCTGGAGACGTTTTATTTTCGAAGCGGTTCAATGTATAAATTAACCGACGTTGTTCGGGCATAGCTGCCAAGCGGGTCCGTTCCATTGTCATTAAATCATCACCGATAATTTTTTCTTCGGTTTCATTGGTAGAAGTGGACATAGTATCATAGATGTAGCTGTCTATCTCCTGTTTCTTATAATAACGACGGATATAGTCGATTACAATATTGCGGGCAATGGTGAACAAGAAATATTTCACTGTGTCCGGACGGAGCATTTGCTTGTAGTCCAGCAGACGTACAAATACATCCTGGGTTAAATCCTCCGCTTCGTAGCGATGAGTGATACGATAAGTAATATAGGTAAGAATCACCTGATAATATTCTTCATAAGAACGGGTGATAATGTTGTCGGAAGTGTTAGCTGTTGTCTCCATAATACTATCTTTTTCGGTTTTGATCACGATGCAAATATAGAGGCGATTTGGGATATAACAGCCAGAAAATAAAGCAGATCAATCTCAATGAATCTAGGTAGACTTATTTAAACATACAATTCTAATTATCAATATATTACGTTCACAAAAAAGAGAGTATCACTTTATAAAATGAGACTCAAATCACTCAAATCAACGTATCTTTGCTCCACTTACGCTCGTTTGCTCCCATCCTCTTCCCCTCTTCAATTTTATTATTTGATCGTTTCATTGTCACATCAAAGCTATTAATGAAGTACGAACATTAATAGATAAATTCCGTTTCATTAAAGATAAACTTGCTTTGCACTTATTGCAAAGTTACGTTTGATTAAGGGCAAACTATAAATGAAAGCTTCAATTATATAATTGCAAGCTTTGTTTTTATAAACGCAAGTTTCATTTATAAAAACAAAGCTTGCGTTTATAGATTACTCCCTATAAAAAACAACTTTGCAATAGGAGCAAAAGAAGTTTGTATAGGGAGAAGAAGAACTTATCTATTAATAGATTACGAGAAAAAGACTAGTAAAAGGAAAATCCACTTGGTGAAAGGAGGTCCTTCACCCTCTAACCCCGATGAATAGGGCGGTGTGAAGGGTGAAAGGGATATGAGTATAAAATAGATTTCAGTGATAATAAGTCGAAAAGTTACTCTTCTTTGGCTGTTCCACCTATACTACGAATATATTCATTCGGAGTGACTCCCGTACTCTTTTTGAATGAGCGGAAGAAAGAAGCACGAGAACTGAAGCCGCAGAGTTCTGCCAGTGCAGTTAATGTATAGCGGGAATATTGACTATCCACCACCATTTTCTTGAATTGAGTGACGCGGTATTCGTTTATAAAATCATAATAAGACTGATTGAGATATTGATTCAAAAGATACGATAATGAATGCGAAGAAGTATCCAGAGCAGAAGCCAGGTCGCCCATTTTCAAATCAGGATTAATATATGGCTTTTCTTTCTCCACATAAGCAACCAGTTTCTTATGGAGTTCTTTACATTCTTCTTCAGTCAGCCTGTTAGTTTTATACTTTTCTTCGGTTGCAGCGATAGAAGACTCTTCAGAAATCACTTCCGCTTGTTCTATCGTTCGGTCTTTCTGCTGTGTCTTCTCTATGGGTGCGGAGATTGCCGATGCAGGAGAAGTAAGCAGGCGGCGCATACGATTCCACACATAATATCGTATAAAAGCAATAATGCCTACAATTAATAAAACAGAAAGTGCCCATCCCCACCAAGGTATCATAGGACGCACCGTCACTTGATAAACAGCTTCCGACTGTTCATTTCCCGGAAGGCGCACACGGAACGTATAAGTTCCGGAAGATAATCCATAATAGGAAACCTCATTCTGCGCAGCCAATAGTTTCCAGTCTTTATCCACTCCTTCCAACTGATATTCGTACAGTAAGGCAGAAGGCAGCCCATAAGCAAAATCCGTAAAACAGAAAGTCAGATTATTCTGATTATATTTTAAAGACGGGTTGGTAAAAGAAATGCCATTAGCCAATATATCCGTAAACACAATCGGACGGACTTTACCACGCACTTCATCCACCCGCTTCGGATCGACATAAATCAAACCTTTGGTGTTGCCGAACCATAATATTCCTTTTTCATCTTTATAAGCAGCCCCATTCGTAAAAGTAGGTCCCGGTACTCCATCATTGAAAGTGAAGGCATCGTACTCTTCTCCTTCTTCCTTTATGCGTAACAATCCATCATTGCAAGCCACCCACAACCAACCCTGGTTATCTTCCACAATCGACATCAGCGAATTGTCCGGAAGCGTGGAAAAGACGGAACGGTTCCGAAAACGATCCATCGTTAAAGTAGAGGTAAACAGACTCCCCTTTTCACGAATAAAATAAAGGTCGTGTCCGGTATCTTCGTAAATGGTGCGCACCTTATCCCTATGTACAAATCCTTCAGGGAACACATTCGATCGTAAACTTTGAGAAGCAGGATCATATATACACATACCGGTTTCCGTGGCAATCCATCCTTTGCCGGTAGAGTCAAAACTAACTTCATAAACGTTACCTTCCGGCAATTGGGAATTGGCGCTGGTAAAGTGTTTGATCTGCTTTGCCTGTTTATTATAACAGAACAATCCCTGTGAAGTGCCTATCCAGAGATTTCCTTTCTCATCCGGTCGCACACAAAAGATATGTCCTTTCTGAAACAGCTCTGCATCTCCATCTCCTCCCTGGGCAAAATATTTTAGAGATAATGTCTCCGGATTCAACACCATCATACCTCCGCCATACGTACCGATATAATATTCGCCTTCATAAAAGCAGATTGTCAATATCAAATCTGAAGTCAAAACAGGTTTCACAAAACTCTTTACGACTCCGGTAGCTTCATTTATATAATACAAGCCGTCACGTGAACCGATGACCTTTTCGTGTCCTCTGTTGACAAAAGAACGAATGGAAAGATTGGCAGAGTTAAACAGAGGAGGATAAGCATAAGTTCGGAAAAGACCATTCTGATAAAGTGAGTAATCCAAACCTGCCTGGAAGTGCCCCACCCAAACAGCACCTCTGTCATCCACCAATAGTGAATAAATGGAATTACTGCGAATACCTTCTTTATCACTTACATCGTGACAAAAACGACGGGTCACTTGTTGGGCTTTATGCGAAAGGAAATGAACGCCATTACCATCTGTTGCAATGTATATTGTCTCCTTTCCATCACTGGATATGTCGGAAATGACATCACAGCCTAAAGACACCGTATGCGAAAAGCTCTTTTTGTTTATATCGAAACGAACTACTCCCTGGCTCATTGTACCTAAATAAAGGGTTTCTCCAATACGAGTCAGGCAACGGAAGTAATCGGTCTCGGGAACATTCTCCTGGAAATGCCAGGAATCAATCTTACCATCTTTCAATGAATAAGAGAACAAACCTTGTACTGTAGCCAGCCATAACGCACTTTTATCTTCATTCAGACAGAGATCCATAATTCGATTACAGGCAGCCAGCATATTCCGGTCGGTCAAGACTTGGAGCAATTGCCCGTCCTTTTGAATGAACAATCCTTTCTCCGTACCGATATAGAGAATATCTCCATCCGGAAGTAAGGTATTTACAGCAAAATCTATCTTTTCGGGAACAATTCTCTCCAACTGGCCGTTCGCACGATTCAGACGCCAAAGTCCGATACCGTTTCCTACCCAAAGTTGATCGTCAGCTGTTTCCGTGATGCAGTTCACCCGTTTCTTCCTTCCGGAATCCACGCCTCGAAATTCATAATGGCGAACTTTCACACCATCAAAACGATCGAGACAATTATCTGTTCCTAGCCAGACAAAACCTTCCGAGTCTTTATAAATGGCGTTCACCAATAACCCGGACAGTCCATCGGACATGACTACATTACGAAATGTATAATTCTGGGCTTGCAGATTTACACCACAAACCAAGTATATGATTAAAAGAATCAGATATTTAATCGTGTTCTTCACTTACAACCGCTTCCTTTCATATTAAACATGTGACAAACATACATAAAAATCTCCAAAAGAGCACATTCCTTTATACAAAAAAATAGTCCCTTCGTATTTGTTATATATGGAAAACAAATACGAAGGGGAGAATTTATTTACTCAATGCTATTGAAGATTTTATCTGCCACTGATTCAAATAATAGCCTTAATCTGAATTCTTTTTTACCAATTCAATCATATAGCTATAAGTATATTTCTTGTCAAGCAAGCGATATTCATTGTGCGGATACATTCCCCAACTATTATCGCCGCCTAATCCACGTTGCTTCAAGTCAACGTGCAGAAAGATATTCTTTTGCGGAACAATGTCGATAGTATGCTGCAATTTACGGGTCAGGCCGGGATCAAGGTCTTCCGGTGAGAAATGCAAAGCGGAAAATGCGATAGGTTGCAAGCCTGTAATTCTCACTCCTTGCCCTTCGCTATCCAATAAGGACAGCCAACGAACATCTGTTTTATTTCCTGTTTCCTGCGGACGTGTATACCAATAGAACTGATTTTCAACCTTATCCTCATATCGTCCGATGAAGGAACTCGAATAACGGTCGATATAGTTCTCAAAAGGCCCTCTACCGTAATAGACCAAGTTTTCATAAGGTTGATGCAATTCCATACGCATACCAAAACGGGGAAGTTCGGGAAGTTTCGTTCCTGTCAGGTCGATACTGCCTGTCACAACAATAGCACCATTATTACAGATCAAATATTCCATCATATAAGGAACCTGAATATCATTTAATATCCAATCAATCCTGATGGATAATCCTTTTTCATTCTGTTCGTCTATTGTCACTTTCTTCACATAACGGTTGACATGAGCTGTCCGCCAAACACCTGCCAAAGTGGGCATTTTATTTCCAAAATCATTATCAATCGGAGCACGCCAAAAGGCTGGTTCGGGATATTGCTTGATAGGTTGCTCGCCATTTATCATATAATCAAATAAGATTCCCTTTTTCAAATCAATCTTACCAGAAACGCCCCCCGATTGAAAAGACAAAATATTATCTTTTGTTTCATAAGATAGTTTTCCCGAACAAGGCGGAAGCGATGTGAAGAAACTACTTTTATTTAATTGCATCTGCTCTCTAGCTACTTCATAACCGGCAGGTACTAAATCGGTAGCAACCCGGGTGTGCGCATAGAGATTAAGGAAATACTCATTCCCGTCTTCTGGAATAACAGGAAGAGATAAACGTATCTCTTTCTCTTCGTGAGGTATTAAATCAACGTTGAAATCCCCTGTAGATATTTTTTCTCCGTTTTTGTATATTTCCCATATAAAAGCATACTCATCCAGATTGGTAAAGTCATAACGGTTTTTAATGGAAATAATTCCTTTCCCCAAGTCTTTTGCGCTAAACTGAATGTACTGATACACTTTCTTCACTTCATACGCTTGTGGTTTGGGAATACCATTGGCAGAAATCAAACCGTCAGTTCCCGTGTTTAGTTCCCCTTTTTTATCTTCCAGCCATTTATAGCTCCCCATCTTACCATTATACGTCCAATAAGTACGTCCGTCTCTTGGTTCGGTCTTTACCTTAAATCCCTGATCCATAAAATCCCAGATAAAACCGCCCTGCAAGTTAGGGCTGTCATAAATAATATCCCAAAGGTCTTTAAAATTGCCATTGCTGTTTCCTTGGGCGTGAGCATACTCACACATGATAAACGGTCGCTGTTTGCCGGACTTCCGATATTCTGTTATTTTCCACATATTGGGATACATCGGACAGACAACATCTGTATTCCAATCCTCCCAAGCCTGCTCGAACTGTACAAAACGACCGGGATCATATTTCTTCAAGCGCTTATACTCATCGTGGAACACGATTCCATTACCACATTCGTTTCCTAATGACCATCCGATGATACATGGATGATTTTTATCCCTTTCCACCATTCGGGTGATACGGTCGACGTGGGCTGCATACCATTCGGGACGATAAGCAGGATGCGGGATGGTATCTTTGAAATAAGGAACCGAACCCATTCCATGAGTTTCAATATTGGCTTCATCCACTACATAGATACCATATTGGTCACACAATTGATAGAATAACGGATGATTTGGATAATGACTGGTACGAACAGCGTTCATGTTCAGTTGTTTAATCAGTCGCAAATCATTCATTATGATTTCGCGGGTCTGCACATGTCCCAACGTATCATTGTGTTCGTGACGGTTGACACCTTTTATATAGGTGGGTACACCATTTACCAGTAGCCGTGCATTCTTAATCTCAATGCGGCGGAATCCGACTTTATGAGCCACTACCGTCTGTTGCTTGTCGCCATCGGATCGAAGTGTCAGGATACAGTCGTAGAGCGAAGGGTGTTCGGCGCTCCATTTCCGCACATTGCGCACAGTGCCTTCGAAAGTAAGTGTAGTACTTATGTCTGAGATACAATATACTTTCTGCGCAGATAGGACAGTCTTCCCCCCTGCGTCCTTCAAATCAAGTGTAAGTGTCCCCTTTTGCAGGGTTGCATTGGTATTGAACGAACGCAAGTCTACAGTAGCCCGGAATTGCCCGTGTCGGTAGGTATCGTCCAGTCCTGCATGCAGAAAGAAATCCCAAATGGTCGTTTGGGGATAAGCGGTCAGGAAAACATCGCGTTCGATACCGCTTAGACGCCAAAAATCCTGGTCTTCCATATAGCTGCCATCGTGCCAGCGATACACCTGTACAGCAAGCAAGTTCTCTCCTTTTTTCAAATAGTTTGTCACATTAAATTCTGCCGGAGTCTTGGATGCTTTAGTCATCCCCACCTGCTGCCCGTTCACATAGATACGGGCGTAGCCGCTGATGGAACCGAAGTGCAACAACACTTCACGCCCCTGCCAGTTTTGAGGAACCGTAAATGTGCGCCGGTAAGTCCCCACAGGATTATCAACGTCGATATAAGGTGGATTGGGTGAAAACACATACTGAATGTTGCGGATTATCGGCTCACCGAATCCTTGGATTTCCCAGTTGGAAGGGACAATAATTGTATCCCAATCATTGTCGGATAAATCTGTACGATAAAAATCTTTTATGCTTTCTGCGATAGAGGGAGCATAAACAAATTTCCACGTACCATTCAACGAGTATTGCCAAGGCGATTTTTGGGGATTATCGTTCACTGCATCATCTGCGCGCTCGTAGAGGCGAAAGTCAGCGTGTGGTTTCTCTTTGTTCCACTCATATTGGGTGGGATTTTCCCACTCGTTGTTTTGCGCCTTTGCCGTTGGGGACAAACCACAAAAAAGACAGGAAAGGAATAATAAGGTAGAAAATAATCTATTTATCATAAGATAAAGGGTTGTAAGGGTTTCCATTGAGTAACGTCAAGGAGTTAAGAAGCCTAACCTCTTAACTCCTTGAAATCAGTAGGAAAATCTCAAAAAGTTATTCTTCAGTATACAATAATGTTCCAAACCCCAAATCACCGGCTTCGGCAGTACCACGCTCGCCATATCCTTCGGGGCGTTCTTTTTCGGCAAAAGCTTGCGAATATGGAGCATTCATACCTTTCACCTTGGCATAATGGTTGTAAAGGAGTTCCCATCCCGGACGGGCACGCCCCTTACCGTCAGCCGACACCTTCTCATGCCAACCGTATTTGGGGTGATAGTAAGGTTCGAAAGGCATTTCCACATCTTCGGCCGAAGTTAAGTTATACTTAGCCGTATATTCGCAGAGGTCAAGAATGATGTTGTCGTTGTAGGCAAAAAGGTCGATGCCCATGTTATAGGCTGTACGGCAGAAGTAAGCGTGCAAGCCTACGTTGAGAGTAGCGTGCCCCTGGTCGCGTCCCATCTCCTGGCTCTGTGCCAAATGTCTGCCTTTCACTTTTCCCGCAGGATCCTCGTGCATACCTTTCACCGACCATTCGATACAGCCCATACCTTTTCCGTGATAGAAAAATTCCAAGGCTTGTTTAATCTTGGCATCGTCATCGTTCAGCACGCCAATAGAAAGAATGGTAAGCATGGCAGGCAAATCCCAACTCATCCAGCCCGAAATGGCTGAAGAATTAAAGTGGTTATCCAAGAAATCATCACAGATGGGATAGAAAGTTTTATCTATCCATTTCTTGAAGACTTCAAAATCTTCGGTTTTCCAACCTTCGTAATCCCGCATCAATTCAGCGGGAGCAGCAAACTGGTATCCGATAAATCCGGCGGCAAGCAGACGATGGCTGTCGTCGGGCCATGTTTTATAATTCACCCCCTTACAAGTCTTAGCCCATCCGTTCAGAATTCTAACAGCTGCCTTGGCATAATCTTCATCTCCCGAAATTTTCCAGCGTACAGCCAACTGATAAGCGGCACCGGCATCGAAAGCGGCCGTATTGAAGTTGCCGCCTTGCGAGTGACGTACAATTTCTTCTTGCGGGTTTGCGTTGTAGCTCAGTTGGGCAAATCGGCTTTCGCACAATTTTTCCCAACCGCTAATCCAAGGTTCGGCACGTTCGTTCACTTTGCGGCGTGCGCGTTCAAAGTCGGCTTCGGTGTTCACCAGACAAGGATGCTTGATGGTGTACTCATAATTTTCATTGGGGTTGATTTCGCGTTGCCATGGTTCGGGAGTTCCGTTCTCGAACTCAGCACTACAGCTGGTCAGCAACACAAGCGTTACGCTGCCCACGAAGGTATAAATAAGATTTTTCATACATTCAATTTTCATTTTGTTATTCAATCAGTTTCCAGAGAAAGTAGATGCTATTGTTTACCACTTTCGTTCTTTATCAAATCTTTCAGTTCTTGTTCCGATTCGAAAGTCTTTATCCAATCCACATAGATGCTGCCTGTTTCATTGGCTTCATACCAGATTTTCCAAAATTGAAGTTCCACCGTGTCGTACTTCGTCAATGAGGTAGGCATATACTGTTGATTTTTGCCAAGGAATTTCTTCGTGAAGTCGGCGTAGAATACTTTGTATTCACCGCAATCTACCACAGTCATGGCATTTTTTCCTTTATCGGTATCTTCGCCATATTTACCGGCTACGGTAATGCCGCTTCCGCCCCAAATGTCTAGATACCACTCTATACTTGTCGATGCTTCGAACACATTTTCGGGGAATTTCATTTTAAAGGCCAAGATGGGATAGTTGGTTACGTTGAACCCAAAACCGCCGTTGCGACAAATGCGGACAGCTTTGTAAGTCTTATCTTCACCGGGGAAAATACGAAGTACTCCGTCATTCTCCATCCATTCAAATTCCCGGTGAGTAAAGTTTCCGAATGGCTGCCAGATGTTCTCGACAGTAAACTGGTCGTTCATTAAACCTTCGCTCACGTTGACACTCATCGTAGCTTTGACAGGTTTACCGTCACCATAGTCGGCCAAAGCGGTAATTACTGCATTGCCATAAGCCTTCGCCACGAACCGGCCTTTTTCGTCAATCTCTACAACATCCGGCTTACTGCTTTCCCATGCGATGTACGAAAGCGTAGCATCTATCGGCGTTACATTCATCTGCGGAGTGTAGGTTTCGCCCAAAGCCAGCTTATCTGCTTCTTTCACAAATTCCATACTTTCGATATAGATAATAGGCTTCACCTTAATTTCAAACTCTTTCGTGAAATGTTTGTCGTCGGTAGCGGTAACTTGGATGCGTGCCTTTCCTTCGGCTATGCCCTTCACCTCGCCTTTTTCATTGACGGTGGCTTTATCGGGAGTTAGGCTTTTCCAAATCAACCCGGGGTAAGTGGGGTCGGCCGGGGTAATCTGCCAAGTAAGGGGCAAAGTTGAGGTTACAAACACTTCGAGGTCTTCGTTAGTGAGATTGATATCAGTGATGTGAATAATTTCGTTTACTACCTTCACATTAATGGTCGAAGTGGCAGAATAGCCCACAGCCGGCTTGGCCGAAATTACCGTGCTACCTGCCTTCACTGCCGTGATGCGTCCTTCGGCATCTACGGTAGCCACATCGGGCACAGTCGATTTCCATACCACCTCTTTATTGAAAGCCTCATCAGGGCCTACGGTATATTTTATCAAAGTGTCAGTGCCTATCAGCAGAGGCAGTTCGGGGGTCACTTCAAGGTTGATTTCCTTAACGAGCACTCTCTCTTCTAAAACAGGGGATACATCGTCATCGTTGCACGAAACGGTCATCATTAAGCCAGCCGTCATCAGTGCTGCAAACGCACCCTTTTGAAGTATATTTTTGTATGTCATAATTCGATTACTTTATAAATGAACAATGAATGGATTATTGGTTCCAACCCGGATTTTGTTTCAAGTTGGAGTTCAGTTTGAGCTGGTCGGTGGGCAGTGGCAATAAGTAATGCTTTTCGTGCCAGTTGCGTCCTTTCTCGTGGATAATGCAACCTTCGCCATCTTTGTCCTTAAAGGAAGCATCAGGCCATCTGTTTTCAAAATCGGTACCTTTCCACTTCACACCGGTGAGGTTCATCGGCATTTCATCTTCGGCCGTTTTCCAACGCTTCAGATCATCAATGCGGAAGTTCTCATCGAAAAATTCGATGGTACGTTCACGACGAATCTCTGTGCGCATATCCAAATTATTTGCCGTAACAAAGTCGTTAGTCAAGTCAGGCATTTCGGGGTTGATGCGTTTGCGTGTCAAGTTCAAACTGATAGCTAAGTCTTCATCCGATATTTGTCCATCGCGTTCAAACACGGCTTCGGCATAGTTCAGCAGTACCTCGGCATAGCGGATGATGGGGAAGTCATAGGCTTCCATACCGGTAGGCACTCCGTCGCGTTCGCTACACCACTTGTGGGGAAAGTAGCCTGTACCCGTTTGAGGCATGAAGTTCCTATGCGAGGCATTGGCTATTTCGGCAGCATTGCCGCTCCAATCGATGCGTCCGCCGTTTGTACCCCAGTAAGTTTGTCCGGGCACCATAAGTTGATTGTTCATGCGGTTGTCGCGATTTTTATATTCATCATCCACTTTCGTGTAATTCCACGTTTGGGGATTGATGGGCAACCCATTGCTTTGCAGATACATATTAGCCATTTTTCGAGTAACGTACAAGGCATTGCCCAAACGCCCTTGTGTGATGTTGAAGCCGATAGAATTGATTACAGGGTCGTGGCGGCGGGTAAAGATATATTCTTTATTACCTGTTTTATTGATACTGGCAGGATTCGACTTTTCATTCTCCAAGATAAAGAGATATTTGTAGGCTTCCGTACCCAATTCTTGAGGAGCAAAAAGCTCGAATGCTCCGCCCGCCATTACATCATGAGCCGCCTGTGCTGCGGTATTGAGCAAATTTTTTGTACGTTCGGTATTTTGACCACCATTATGGAATTTCTCCCATGTACCTTCATAGAGGGCTACACGTGAAAGAAATGCCAAAGCAGCTTCGCTGGAGAGGCGACCTTCGTCGCTGCTGCTGATAGCCTTATCGACGGGTAATAGTTTAGCGGCTTCTTTCAAGTCGTCAATGATGAAGTCAGCTACCTCGGTACGCGGATTGCGAGCCTTCTGCATCTCAGGCGAGTCGATGTCGAGCGGCGTGCGGGTAATGATAAGGTCACCGTAGGCCTGCAACAACTCAAAGTAACAATAAGCACGGAAGAAACGGGCTTCCCCCACCGAAATGGCGATGTCGGCTTGTTGTTCATACGCATCGGCTTGTTGCAATAAAGTATTGGTTTGACGAATACGATTGTAATTGTCGGTATAATGCTTGTCAGATGACGGAATACTGTTTGTTCCGTTGCTATAGATGTTCACCGTGCTACCGGCAAACAAGTCCGAGCGAATATCAGCGTGCTGACTGTCGTCGAGCCATCGAAAGTCGGCCGACCAGCCGTAGAACTGGGTGGCAAAAAGTTTGAAGTGTTCGGGCGACTTCCAATAGTTGGTATCCGCCAATTGTGTCTTGGGCTCAAGGTCTAAACACGACTGCATGGTCATGGCGCAAATGATTCCTAAAATATATGCTATTTTTTTCATTGTTATCTTCAATATTAAGAATAAAAATTAGAATGTGGCATTCACACCGAAAGTCACGGTGCGGTTAAACGGATAGCGTTGCTTGTTTTCCACTTTGCGGGTGGCTTCGGGATCCCAACCATCGGTGATATATGATTTTTCCCACAAGTCGGCGCCCGATACATAAATACGCAGGTTGCTGATGAAACCGCTCTTATTCATCCATGCCTTTGGCAATGTATAACCTAGTACAATCTCTTTGAGACGCAGGTATGCTCCATTATCGGCCGACCAGGTAGAGGGAATGTAGTTATAGTTATTGATGTCATTACTGTTTGAATAAGTAGGAAAATGGTTGTTAGGAGTTTCAGGACTCCATACATTACCTACCGACTGGTTGGTAGTGTTCAGCCAAATAGCTTTGAAAGGCACTTTCCAAGAGTCAATTTCACGATAGATGGTACGCTTGCCCACACCTTGGAACACGGTATTGAAATCGAATCCTTTCCACTCGCATCCGAAATTAAACGAGAACGAATATTTGGGGTCGTCGGAACCAAGAAATACAAGGTCGTCTTGTGTCAGTTTACCATCTTTGTTCACATCTTCATACATGTGGTCGCCCAAACGCAAGTTGGCAGGTAGGGCAATAGAGTTGCTGCCCACATATTTGTCCACGTAATAGTCCAGTTGGTCTTGGTTTTGTACTTTGCCCACGTAGCGGTAGCCAAATACCGAGTTGAGTGGATAACCATTCACGGCTTCGTTATAACCTGCGCTCACCACGATGTTACCTCCATCAACGAGTTTGTTGGTCATATAAGTTAACGTACCGCCAACATGGTAGTTGAAACTGCCTATCTTGTCACGCCAAGTCAAGCTGGCATCGTAACCATTGGCTTCAAACTTACCGCTATTGGTGCTGGGAGCAGTTCCACCCAATACACCGGGGTGCAGACGCGAAACCAGCATATTGTCGTTTTTCTTTTTAAAGACCTCGAACGTACCCGTAAGGCGATTGTTGAGGAATCCAAAGTCAATCCCCAAGTTATAGTTGTAGATACGTTCCCAAGTACGCACGGTGCTCACCAGTCCGGCAGATTCCACATAGGTTCCTTTCGAGTTGCCCAACAAAGCGCCGCTGTTCGATTTGTAGTTGTAAAGTTGGATGCCGTCATAGCGTCCGATACCATTTTGGTTACCTACCTCACCATATGAGGCACGTAATTTCAGTTCATTCACATAGTCACGCAAGTTCTCCATGAATTTTTCTTCAGTAATACGCCATCCGGCTGATGCGCCCCAGAAGAAGTTCCAGCGATTCTTGGGCAAGAATTTCGAAGAGCCGTCGTAGCGAGCATTCACTTCGACCATATATCTCGACTTGTAGTTATAATTCAAGCGACCGAAATAAGAAAGAATGGCTTCCTCCCAACGGTCTACTTTGTCTATGTAGATTTGTCCTTTACCGTTAAGCGATTCGATTGCCGCTTCCACGTCCATTGCTTTGGTGCCGCTATAATCGTAAGCGGCATAGTCGTATTGCACACCTCCCATAAGCGATATGTCATGAACCTCATCAAATAATTTCTTATAAGTGAGGAAAGCTGATGCCGTGTAATTGTCGGTACGCGCAGAACTTTTAGTATACGATGATTTTTCTTTTGCGGGATAGGGAGAGTTCTCATTCAGAATCGGAGTGCCGTCGTATTGATACCAATCAATCGAAAGATATTGTTCGTCACGGGCCGCATTGTTCGTTGAGTATCCCAAAGTTCCCTGAAAATCAAGACCATCCAAAATGTTCACTTTCAAAATTTCGTTCACATTCATAGTGGTCACCACAAGTTTGTTGTCACCACCCAATTCGGCCGACCAGTTGGGAGTATGAATGCCTCCCCACGCATACGGTTTGCCATCAATGGTCGAAACCGGTAGCCCTGGCTGCGGTATGCTACTGCCTAATATACTACCAATCTGTGTAGGAGCCACTTGATGCTGACGACTAGCTGACATATTGGTTTCCAAGCTGATACGGTTGTTTATCTTGAAACTGTTGAATAAACGTACGTTATAGCGTTCGTTCGAGTTGTTCCCCCATTGCAGTGTCCCTTGGTCGTTCAAATACCCCAACGAAAGTCGGTAGGTCGATTTTTCCGAACCTCCGCTTACGCTGAGGTTATGCTGGGTAGAAGTGGCATTTCCCCACAGCACATCAGTCCAGTTCATATCGTGAAACACAAAGTCGGCCACGCCACGGAATCCTCCCGGAATAGGATCTTCATCGGGGTTGTTTCCACCATGCAGATTAATCCAACTCCCCTTCATCGCTTTGGCCAAACGGGCATAGCGCACCCAGTTGTCGTCTTCGCCATAGCCGTCATTCAAACGGGCTTGGAGCACACCGTCCGTCCATTCGTCCATGCTCATCATGCGGGGTTGCAAACCCACAATTTTACGTGTAACCGAACCGCTATATTCCACTCTGGTTTTGCCGGCATCGGGACGTTTGGTAGTTACCAAAATCACACCACCCGCTGCTTTTGCGCCATAAATAGCAGCCGAAGCATCTTTCAGGAAGTTAATGGTTTCGATGTCGTCGGCATTGAGTTGAGCCATCTCGCTGACACCACTGGCTGGTACACCGTCAATAATCAAAAGAGGTTCTACCTTGTTCTTTGAGACAGAGCCACGGATTGAGACACCCCATCCTTCTTCGCCGGGAGCAGCCGACGAGCGGGTGATGCGTAAGCCCGGAACCTGACCTTGCATAGCCGAGAGCGGATTGGCCACTGTACCTTTGTCCTTAAAAAGTTTTTGGTCGACCACTGTTACCGAGCCTGTCAACGATTCTTTTTTCTGAGTACCATAACCTACCACAACAACTTCATCCAGCACCTCTGTATCTTCGTGCATGATAATTTTAGCCAGATTCGTCCCTTTTACAGAAACTTCCAACGTCTTATAACCAATAAAAGAAATCACTAACGTACCACCTGATACATTATTCAAAGTAAAGTTTCCATTCATATCCGTTATCGTACCATTGGTAGTGCCTTTCACTTTGACATTGGCACCAATAACAGGTTCGCCATAGGAATCCACGATTTTACCTTTGATTGCCCCAGTCTGCGAAACAGCCTGCACTTCTCCCACATTGGCAAATACCACCTGCGGAGCACCTGTTACAAGGGCAGAGGCCATCACCGTAGAGAATAGAAATCTTCTCGATGAGAATCTGAAGAGATTTTTTTTCATATACATAAAATTTAAAACTAACATTTATACTATTTATTCTAATATTAGATACACTGTTGGATATACTCACGGATTTCTTTCCGACTGATAAACAAGTGGTTTTCCACCGTACGGGAAGAAATTCCCAATTGGGCGGCAATATCAGCCGAGGATTTATTTCCGAAACGACTCATGATATAAATCTTCCGACGTTGTTCAGGAAGCTGATTGGCTCTCTCCCATTCGCATGTCAATAGATTATTGGCAATAATCTGGCTCTCCACTTCATTGGTACAAGTAGGAATCCGGTCGAAAAGATAGGAAGTTACTTCTTGAGCTTTGTAAAAACGACGCAAATAGTCCGTTACCAGATTCCGGCAAATCGCGAATATAAAATGTTTCACTGTTTCCGGACGCAATATCTGCTTATAGTCCATCAAACGCAAAAAGACATCTTGTGACAGGTCTTTTGCTTCTTCGTCCTTACCTATTTTATAATAGATATAAAGATAAACGGAATGATGATAACTCTTATAAGAGTCAGCAACCAGTTGAGTGGATTTCATGTTTATATTTTCCATTGCTTAGATTTTTGTTTATCATTACGCTGGCAAATATAAATGGTAAATACGGAAAAGAAACAATAAAAAAGGGCGGATAGATTTCATCCTATTGGAAGGGAAACAGAAGTCATAACATCTACTGATAATCAACTAATTAAACAATAGCAAGCTAGAGTCTCAAATTATTATATGAGACTCCGGCAATCAATCTTCATTAGTTCGTCCTATACTTTGGACGTATTCGTTCGGGGTTATTCCGGTCGTCTTTTTAAAATAACGGAAAAAGGAAGTACGAGAACTAAAACCACACAGTTCAGCTAAAGCACTTAAGGTATATTTTGAATATTCATCCTCATTAAGCAATCGTTTAAACTCAGCTATGCGGTAATCATTCAGATAATCATAATAATTCTTGTTCAAGAACTGATTAAACACGTAGGACAATGTATATGGAGAGACGTTCAGCACTGACGCCAAATCCGCAATCTTTAAATCAGGGTTAACATACAGTCTTTTTTCCTGCATCAGCATGTCCAGTTCGTTTGCCAGCCGATGACATTCTTCCATACTCACATTGCTCTTTCTGTATTTTTCTTCAACTACCGGTTTCCCGGTTTCTATGGCGTCCACCGCAAGAGCCGGAGAGTTCTTTTTTCTCCGGTAATAAGCATAGCTTAAGCATATTATTGCAATCAATAATAGAATTGTTCCCCATAAGGTCGCGTTAAAAGAGGAAGCAATAGTCACTGATAAACAGATTTCCGAACCGGGCTCACCAATCCGACGGATTTTGAATTGATATTTCCCGGAAGACAAGTCATAATAGGTCAGTTCGGATTTACCACCCAACAACTGCCAATCATCATCCATCCCTTCCATTTTATATTCATAAGACATATATGCAGGATCGGAATAAGTAAATCCGGAGAAACAGATAGTCAAATTCTTGTGCGACGATTCCAAAGAGACTTTATAGAGATGCTGTTCACTCTGTATAGCAGGATGATAAGGTTCTTTACCATTCACATATACATCTGTAATAGCCAGGGGATAACTGTTTTCTTCATTTATATCACGTAAATCCCTGGTCAAATAAATCAATCCTTTGGAATTGCCAAACCAGATTGTTCCCGAAGCATCTATAACAGGGCAACAGGTAATAAAAACAGAACTCGGTAATCCATCCACAAAAGTATAAGGAACAATTGTACTTTTTTTATCATAACGGTACAGGCCCAGATTCGTACCAATCCACAGCCACCCTTCACGGTCTTCGATCATAAACATGGCATCTTTCCCTTCCAAAAGAGTGCCCGGCTGGAATCTTCGGAAATGAGTCATTGACAAATCGGAAATAAAAATAGGGCCTTTATCCGGAAGGAAATAGAGCTCGTGGGAAGAATCTTCATATACTGTCCTGATTTTCTCTTTATGTATAAAGCCTTCGGGGAATATATCTGATTTGATACTACGAGTGGAAGGATCCCAAATACATAAACCGGTAGCCGTACAAATCCAGCCCTTTCCTGTAGAATCAAAGCATATATCAAGCACATTCCCTTCCGGAAGTTTGGAGTTCGAACTGGTATAGTGATTGAGTTGTTCGCCATCTTTATACTGATACAAGCCCATTGAAGTGGCAATCCACAGACAACCGTCATTGTCCGACTTGATGCAGAAAACATGCCCTTTCACAAAAGGAGTCTCCGAAGGTTCAAAATCATGGATAGTTAATGTAGAAGAATCCAGTATATACATGCCACCACCATACGTACCGATATAATACTTTCCTTGAAACGGGTAAATGCACATTATCATATTAGAGCGTAATTGGGGTGACTTGAAACTCCTAAAACGCCGTTTCGTCTCATCAACATAGAAGAGGCCATTGCGGGAACCTATCAATCTTTCATTCTCATTGATAGCTATAGCCCGTACCGGTATGTCTTTTGAATCAAAATAAGGAGAATAAGAATAGGTAGAGAAAAGCCCGCTCTGATACAGTGTATAATCAAGTCCCAACTGATAGAATCCAACCCATATCAATCCTTCCCTGTCCACCAGCAATGAATAGACAGAGTTAGAGCGGATTCCGCCATTAGTACCGGGTTCATAGCGGAAAGATTTCATAACCTTATTTTCCTTGACAGATACAAAATGTACTCCATTTCCGTCTGTTCCAACATAAAGTATATCTTTTCCGTCACCCGACAAAGAAGAAATTACATTGCATCCCAAATCAATCCAATTATCCCTGAACTTCCCTGTCGGTATATCGTAAACAACCACTCCATGTTCCATTGTCCCTAAATAGAGCCTGGAACCAATTCGTGCCATTTTTCGATAAGTATAATCCTGGCTATCATTGTCACCGCATGGACATAAAGTTATTTTTCGGGTAGACAGATTCATTGAATATAGTTTGGAGCGGGTCAGAATCCATAATGTATCTTTTTCTCCCATATTCAAATCGACTATGAAATTATCCGATGACCACATATCCGCATTGATAGTAATCTGCTCCAATTCATTATTTTTGCAGACAAACAATCCTTTTTCGCTGCCAATATATAAGGTTCCCTGCGCATCGGTCAATAAAGAACGAACTCCGAATTTTATCACTTCAGCAACAAACGGTTCTAATTTACCGGATTCTTTATTTATCCGCCAAAGGCCCATATCGTTTCCCACCCAAATCCGGTTGCCTTGCGTTTCTGCAATCACATTCACCCATTTCAGTTTCTCATCATCTCCGAATATCGGATAATGCTTGAAACGGAAGCCATCAAAACATTCAACTGACGTAGCTGTTCCAATCCAAAGATAACCTACGGAGTCTTTATACAAGGCACTGACCGTTAAATCAGATAATCCATTTGTTTCTGACAGACCACGAAAGGAATAAGAAATCGGATAGGCAGACAGAGAAAGAGAAATAAATATAAGGCTTGTTATATGTCGTATCAGATTATTCATAGGATTTATATTTGATGAAACAATGCAAACCTACATAAAATATCCCGAATTTTATGTAGGTTTATACAAAAACAAAACACACTCCTCAATAAAAATGAGTGTTAATCTACCAGCTTTATACTCAATTGGGATTGTTTATACACAACAGGAATTCTCTTATTATTAACCTCTACTCTTACAGGCTTCTTCTTACTCCTGAAACTGGCATTTATCTTCGGCTGTCCGTCTATCCAAAGATTGAGTTTCTTATCTTCTTCCTTTTGAATGACAAACAACTTAGCCAAAGAAGAAAAATAGGTTTCCTTATCGCGCCTTAATGCACTGCCATGACAGATAAAGAAATCTTTGGCGTCTTTGGCTTCCGTTCCTTCGGGATAAGAAACTGCAAACATATAGGCATCTGTCATCCAGCCGTCCGGCATAATCCATGAGTTGCTGTGCATCAGTCTGCCATCTGCCAACTGGTTAATATACAAGTCAGTCACTTTACCTTTGTGACGGATACGAAGTCCAATCCAATCTTGTCCTTCCCGCCGTTCCATTTGTGGCAAGTCTTTTTCATTGGGAGTCTCCTTTAATATAATAGCTGTCAGCCCTTTTACACGATTGACTTCTGCCGGCAAATGGAATGAATAATAGGTTTCAGTACCTTTCAAATCTTCAGTTGGAGCCTGTATTTCTTCCCAATACAAATCCTCCGGATAGTCGTGTACAAAATCAGACTTAGCAAGCAAACGGGGATAAAGAGGACGAATCACAACGGAAGAATTACCATTCGTCACATTCACGTCAACTCCCGACTTCTTATAAGTCCCGTTGGTATGCCACAGCCATTCAAAACGGCCGACCTTATGCGTCTTTAAATCATCAATCATATAAATCACATTATCCATCCAAAGGAAATGGCGGAAATTACGACTGAAATTATTAGATACAGGACCTGTTCCATTAGCCAGGACATATTTCACATTTCCCGCATCCAAAAGATGATGTAAATATCCTCTCAAAGTAGAACCGCTGTACTGCTGCTCACGGGGTTGTCCCTCGCCATTGAACAGTACTACATTATGCGCCTGGCTTTGAAAGAAATAATTCCGATAAGCAGGATTAGGATACCAACAGTTTCCCCCGTCTTTAATAATATCTACCCCTTTATGAAAGACAATAAATGAATTGGCATCTGCGTGAGAATGATTCCATGTATGACCGCTTTTTACAGCCAGCATCGTAGCATCCTTTTCCCACGAATCACGCATCGTAGCCCAACCAAAATCGGCAAATAATTGAGAAGTCGGCAGTTGAGGGACAGCGGGCGCCTTACTCAAATCAGGAGTGTAAAGGAAGCCCATGGGACGATTCAGGAAAAAGCCATCACGATGTTGTCCTTGTTCCACCTGGGCTATATACCACAAAATAGTTGGATCTTTCACCCCCAATGCATACAATAACATCATGCTGGATTCTGCCGATACATTTTTATGGCTATCTCCAAAATTCAAACTATGCAGCATACCTGTACGCGGATAGCAGACTTGTGAGAAGTAACTCGGCAATTTTGCCAATTGAGGAATATCACCCGGATTCTGTCCGGGATGAGTATTTATCCAAGCGATCCTAAACAACAAAGCTTCCTGAATACCAAAGTTGGCGTAATTCAGACTTTCATACATTCCACCAGCCTCATCAAAACTCTTTGCTTTCTGTTGCAATACATCACCGGCAAAATCAAACCATTCAGGAAGTGATTCGTGAAGTTGCTCCACCCATTCTTTTACTTCGGGAAGTTCATTTTGAAGACTCAAAGCCAATATTCCACCCTGACAAACACAGGAGGTCCACCAGTTATGTCCCATCGAATTCAATGAGTGAATACGGGTCGGCTCCAACAACCAGTCTCCCAATGCCGGTTCCACGGCTAACCGTTTCAATCCTTCGGCTATCTTTTTTCTTTCTGAAGAAGACATGACATTGTATGCAGCATCATACCCCACTGCGGAAAGAAAACTCTTATGAGCCATACCCAGTTGTGAACGCCATGCAGGAATACGCGCCATCATTTCCACATCTCCCCATGATTCGGCTTCCACAGCTTTCAGGAGGATTTCTTTGATTGCGTCTGCATACTCCTTATTATCAGTCATCAAATAAGCTAACGACAAATAGTCTAATCGATTAAAATCTTTCTTTTGCAAAGCTTCATCGGCTGTTTTCTTAATATCTCCCCATGCTTCCTGCAATTTAGGTTCATGCTGCATACGCTGTTTCACTTGCTGTATGCGTTGTGGAGTATACAGTAATGAAGGATGATTTATTTTTTGTGCTTGTATATATAATGAAGAAACACAAAAAAAACAGATAACAGCAATAATAGTTTGTTTCATGGTACTTAGTCTATTCTATATATAATCAGTTACAATATTATTCTTTATTGAACGTTTTTCAAAAATTCTTCCAATGCTGCATTAAATTCTTCCGGGCGTTCCATATTCAGCATGTGTCCGCAATCGTCAATTACTTTCAGTTTTCCATTGGGAAGATATTGTAAAATGGGAGGTTCTTTTGAGAATCGGTTGCCGGAAGAATGACCTTCAACAATTAAAGCAGGTACATCGGGATGATTCTTTTTCAATTTCTCGATGGCATCCAAACCAGCTACCACCCGTACTTCTTTGTGTAAAGGTTGCCACGCATCCCACTCATCGATCATTTGCCATAGAGACTCACGCATTCGTTCCCGCTGACTTCCTCCTGACTTCATCAATCCTTCAAACCACTCTTTCTTCATCACATCTACCCCTTTCTCTTTCAAAGCAGCAATCTCCTTATCACGTACTCTTGCTTCTTCCGGAGTCATCGGTTCACTGGGACCTTTCGATTTCCGAATGTTTCCACTGGCTAAAAAAGCAGATAACATTCGGTCAGGGAAATACGCCAACATATCAGCAGTAATAAACCCACCTAAAGAAAGTCCGACGATATGCGCTTTCTTGATGTGCAAAGAATCCATCAAAGTAACTAAATCTCCAGCGTGTGTGAATTGATAGTCTTCCGTTTGTGAAGACGAAATGCCATATCCTCTCAAATCATAGCGGATCACACGATATTTTTTTGCCAGTACGGAAAATTGTTCATCCCACATACGATGATCCAAAGAATGACCATGAACAAAGATGACGGGAGCACCTGTGCCGGCTTCCTCATAGTAAAGAGAACCGTTGCCCACTTCAACGCGGCCTTGTTTCACAACCAACGGATGTCCCTTTACAATCTCTGAAACAGTTCTCGAAATTACAGGACTACCATAAAAAGACGAGAAACCATCTTCTTTACTGGAAGCACCGACTACATGAGCAATAAAGAAGCCATAAACATTCTCCCGTTTATTGATCCACGGGTAAGCGCCAGCCCATCCTGGTGAACTAATCTGATAAGCTTCACCTGTCTTCTTATCGATTAATTCACGCCATTCTCCCAATCCGTAGATTCCATTGTGGGATTGTCCTAGCCCTTTCGCTACATAATTATCCGAGTTATTCGAAGGGATTATTGCGTCTTTCACTTGGTCGGCCTGCATTTCCTTTACAGTTTTTGCTGATATAATCCGCTTATCGTTATACATTCCATCATGATAAATCATAGATAGGAAATGAATATAATCGTTCAAGGTGGTACACAGACCACCACCTAACATCGGGGCATGTCCGCCATCTGTATTTATCGGAGTAAAATGAGAATTTTTCATTTCCAATGGTTGCGCCAATAGTTCTTGAAAGAGAGTTTCAAACTCCTTCCCCATTGCCACTTCCGCCATTCTTCCGGCAATCTGCATGGCAAGCCCTCCATACTGGAACCGGCTTCCCGAAGTAAAAACCGTATCTAACGGCAATATTTCAATAATGGCAGAATCCAAATGATTGTAATTATCTACACGCGGTTCAGGAAGATAGGGACGCACTCCGGAAGTATGAGATAACAGTTGTCGTAAAAGGATTTTTCCTTTGGCATCTCCCTTAAATTCCGGCAACCACTTTTCCACAGGGTCATCCCAGTCCAAACTGGTACTGTCCACTACCGCTCCGATAACAGCAGCCGCCACCCATTTTCCGGCAGAGGCTACGTATACTTTTGTATCAGGAGTATAGCTACCATAGTTCTTCTGAAAAATGACAGAATCATTCTTTACTACACAGATAGAAGCACCTGGATAGTACTCTTTACTCACCCAGCCTTGAATAACAGAATCTAATGAAGAGAAGTTATAACGACTCCCTTGTACGGATGATACATTGCAGGAACCTGCAATAAAACAGATACTTATAAAAATTACGATTAATAATCTTCCCTTCATTTTCGTTATCTATTAAATTCGTATTAAACACAAATTACACGAACTACGCTATTGTTTGATGCAATTATAATTATAAAACCGCGTAATTCGTGTAATTCGTTCTTAAATTTTTCTATTTCGACTGCAAATCCCAATATACCACATAACGCTGATGATGCAAATCATAAAGCGGACGAATCACATCTCCTTGTTCTGTTATAAATTTCAGTTCTTTTCCTGTACGCTGCAAAGTACGTTCCGGATGTTTCATATCTACTTTCAATGAGGTACGCAAATCGGCAGGCACATGGAAATTATAAGTATAATAATCATTATAAAGAGCTGGATTAGAGAAAGGTGCGGGAGCCTGCATACCTTCCGTACCCCGTTCTCCGGCAAGCACTAACGGGCCATACAATAAAGCCACTTTATTCGGATTATCGGGAGTGGCTTCCAATTCAATCTGCATCGGGTAAGTAGCCGAGATACGGTCATTATCTTTCCAGTCACGAGTGATAGCGATGTAAGAACCCGGCTTTTGTTTTACTGCTACTTTTTTACCGTTCACAAGAACTTCCGCTTTTTTACTCCATGAAGGATATCTTAGATAAACAGTAGTGCGAACCGGTTTCTCGACACGAATAGTAAACCGGGTCGTTTCCTCTTTCGGAAATTCCGTTTCCTGGAGAAGGGTTAATCCTTTTTCTTTCCAGGTGACTTGGGAAGGAATAAACAGATTTACATAGATTCCCTCGTTGTTGTGGTAGTAGATAGCTTCTCCGTATTTAGCATGATTTTCGAATCCGCTGCCGACACAACACCAGAAAGAGTTCTCTTTGGTACTATACAGTTTATGTGAACCCGAAAGTAAGGGTAAGAAATAAGTGACCATTCCCGTTTCCGGGTCTTGCTGTCCCAGGATATGATTATATAGTGCCCTTTCATAATAATCGGCAATAGATGAATCGCCCGTCCAACAGAAAAGATGACGACTAAGCTTCAACATATTATAAGTACAGCAGGTTTCTCCGGTATAGCCGGTCAAGTGTTTAGAAAATTTCTTCGGGTCGAAAAAATGCTCCTTATCACTACTACATCCCGGAGCAAAAGTATGGTGGTCAACCATGGTATGCCAGAAGAATTCCGAGAGCTTTTTGCTGGTCTCATTCTCTGTCAGTTCATAGTTACGTGCTTCGGCTATGACTTTCGGGATAAACGTATTCGTATGTTTGGTTCCCAAATCGTCCCGAAGTTCTTTCAACGGGTCAATTACATCATTATGGTAGAAATATTCGGCCAACCAACGGTAACGTTCATCTCCTGTGATAGCATACAAATTGTAGAATGATTCGTTGACACCTCCAAACTCATTGCGTATCATGAGTTTGCGGGTTTCTTCACTAAGTGGTTTCAGTTTGTTATAAGCCCAGTCGCCCATTTTGGTCACTGTTTTCAAAGCCTGCTGATTATCCGCATACAGATATTGGTCTATCAGACCGGAATAAAGCTTATGCAAGGTGTACCAAGGTGCCCAAACACTCTTTCCCCGGATATTACGGTTTATCAGTTCTTCGGGAAAAGCACTTAAATATCCGCCTTTCAAAGCGTTCTGAACTTCGGTCAGCCCGTTGACAAGGCTATCCCCTTTCAGCTTGAAAATCTCACTTCCGGTAGCGGCATACATCAAAGCGTAAGCCGAAAGCAGATGTCCGGTAGTATGTCCGCGAAGTTCACAGTCCAAAGATTCCCAGCCACCAAGTTTTTTCACTGTCATATAACCGCCTTCACGACCAGCAAAGACTCCGGCATTTGTCCGGAAACTATGTAATAGGCGACTTACGTCGATAGAGGTCATCCATGCGGAATCCCGCAACATATTGTCACGAAAACGACTCGGTAATAAACGGACGTCCTTCAAATCAAAACTTTCTACCCGAACAGGAGCCACTGTCTCTTTTTTCATTTTCCCCTGGTGCTGTCCGGGGTATACAGATTGAGCCGACGATATAGCCGATACTGCCAATAATGCGATTACAACTAAAGATTTCTTATTCATAATCATTTTTAATATCCTTATATTTATAGGATACGAATAAGTTCAGCCTAACACTCAATGCAAAAATACGAATTCCAACTTATAGTTCCATAATCTTTCATTTATCAATTGCCGATTGATAAATGAAAAAACTCCGTTCTACCGGTTCGGCAGTCTGTACTTCTCCTGCCAATCCATATTGCCATGCCACCACAGTCACTTTCAACGGGAACTTACTGCGTGGGGGAATTCGAGTAAATACCAACTTGTTTCCCTCTATTTCTGCCGGTCCTTCTTTCACGTAGTAATATACGGGTAGCCCGCAATCGGAAGTTGCATGTAAAGAGATAGTTTCCGTGCCTTTCTTCACATCGTCAAGGCCCGGAAAAAGAATATGCTGGCGTTTACCTTCCGTATTGCGATAGGGAATCCGGAAACTAAGTTCCTGAACTGTGCTTTTATAGTGCTTGTCACCGTCATTACCGGCTAGAAGGCAAATATCTCCCGTACGACGCTTATTGTACATCCCCATACGGTAGAAACGGACAGTAAAGGTTGTGTCGTTCACTTTCTGAACCGGGCCACAGATACGGGTTATTTCAGGAGAAGTGAGCGAATGTTCGTCAGAAATTGCAGTATGCAAGCTATCCGTATATACAGCTTTCAGATGAAAAGTCAATCCGTCTTTTTCCGGCAGGAAACGGGCGGCAACTTTCACATGGGATTTGGGATTATATGTGAGTAATTGCCCCTTTTGTACGAAACCTAAGTATTGTGGTTTCTTCCCTCTTTCCCGGCGATAGCGTTCTTCCGTCATTTCAGCCATTTCCTTATCGAAATACCAGAATGCATCGTGCGAGTCTCCTTTATACTCTTTATAAGGAGCAGCTTTTGCACGTTTCTTCTGATTCGGATGCCACCTTTCGGCAAGCCAGCCATTCTGCGGATTCAGCTTCTTCAATTCCACAGGCTTATCCAAATCATACGTTGCGGGCATACGATATTCCAGTGCTTTCTTTAAGAACAACGCAATATAACCAGCGGTGCGGTCGGCTATATCGAAATGTCCTCGTCCTGTGTCGCAAAGGAAAGAGACGCAACTTTTAGGATACATCATACGGAATGCCAAAGCCGGATTTACACGGTCTTCCCACCATTCGTATTCGCCTTCAATCATCAATCCAGGGATGCCGTCAATCGTACGTTTCCCCCACTCCATATTGTCACGACCATATCCGGTAAGGTTAGTGCGCGGCGCATCTCCATGTAAAGAGATAATGGCTAATGTGCGGTCGGGATTCCATGCTGCGAAGTTCCACGGATAGGTAGCCATTGCCGAATGTCCTAAAGGGACAATAGGCGCATATTTCAATTCACTATAGCCGCTGACATTCGCAAAATCCTCCATCATCTTTTCAAAGGCTTCCTGACATCCGGTAGTTATATCCCATCTTTGATCCCATCCAGGGGTAATCCATATCAGTGCTATACCCGTTTCTGATAATCTTTCACGAAATAGAGAATTTTCAAACAAAGTCTCCTCTGTCATATTATGATTGCCTATTATCACAGCTTTCACTTGAGTACAATCGGAAGGTATCCACAAGAATGCTTGCGGATGATCGTTCGTTTCGTTGGAAATAATACCTGGCAGCTGTACAGACCACTGCCATTCGGCTGCCATATTGCTGGGTAACAGAATAACGGACATTATTCCAAACACCAAAAATCGAAGTAGTTTCATGTTTAATTCATTTATCATTGTTTTATATAATACGTAGCAGGAAGAAAGTATACTCAACCGAAAAATACAAAAAACTATTATTATAGGAAGCCTTTCACTGACTATTCCATAAAAACGTTGTATCTTTATTCTCAATTTAAGAAAGGAGTGATATGGATTTACGTACAGCAAATGTAACAAGATATATTCTTCCCTTGCGGGAAGGAGGGTCATTGCCGGCTTTGGCTGAAGCGGATGATGAATTTAAATATGTCGTAAAATTCAGAGGAGCAGGACATGGGACTAAAGCCCTTATTGCCGAATTGATAGGGGGAGAAATAGCCCGTACACTGGGATTCAGAGTTCCGGAGATTATATTTTTGAATCTGGATGAGGCTTTCGGGCGGACAGAAGCGGATGAAGAAATACAGGATTTACTGCAATGGAGCCGTGGGTTGAACATGGGTCTGCATTTCCTGTCCGGTTCATTGACGTTCGACCCTGTTGTGCATAAGGTGGACGGTAAAACTGCTTCGCAAATTGTATGGCTGGATGCGTTATTGACCAATGTAGACCGTACAATCAAGAATACGAATATGCTGATGTGGCATAAAGAATTGTGGTTAATCGATCATGGAGCTTCCCTTTATTTCCATCATTCGTGGACGAATTGGCAGAAACACGCACTTAGTCCGTTCGTACAAATAAAAGATCATGTACTATTGCCGTTTGCCGATCAGCTGGAAGAAGTAGACGCAACATTCAAACAACTACTTACCGATGACAAGATACGAGAGATAGTCAATGCCGTCCCTGACGACTGGCTGAACTGGACGGAAGGACAGAAAACTCCGCAAGACTTGAGAGATGTTTATATTCAATTTTTAGAAGAAAGGATCAAGCATTCCGAAATATTTGTAAATGAAGCGCAAAATGCAAGAAAGGCACTTATATGAATACGCAGTTATCCGTTTCGTTCCTAAAGTAGAACGTGAGGAATTTATTAATGTAGGTATTGTACTGTTTTCCAAACGGTGCAAATATCTAAAGTCTCTTTATACAATAGATGAAAACAAACTGAAACTGTTTTCTTCCGAATTGGACATCAACTGTCTGATAGAAGGGCTGAAAGTCTTCGACAAGATTTGTCAGGGAAATAAAGAAGGAGGAGTTATTGCCAATATGGACATTCCGGACCGCTTCCGGTGGCTGACTGCGGTAAAAAGCTCCTGTATTCAAGTATCCCGTCCTCATCCGGGATTCTCTACAGATTTAGATAATACTTTAGAAAGGTTGTTCAAGGAATTAGTTCTTTAATTCCTTGAATAACCTTTCCACTCAATGAATGAGAAAACTCTCCTCTTCTCTCATTACGACCCGGAAATGGTGAAGTGGTTGATTAATTATAGCAAATAATACCTCACTATATTTTTCAGGCACGGATTACACGGATTTCACGGTTTTAGAAATGATGGTTGCATAAAGCAACAGTGTAATCTGCGTTATCCGTGCCTAAAAAGAAACATAAACTTGCCTACTTAAGCGGAGTGAAATGCAATGCGGCTCCGCCACTTGCTTTTAGCTTCAAAACAAGCTTATCTCCGGCTTCTATCTTCTTATGAGTACTGCGTACTTTCGTTCGTGTATTCAGCTTGTCATCATCTTCGTACAGGTGAAGCATATACTTCTTACCTGATTCCAGAAAATCCGTAGTCAATGTAATTGTGCGGGCTTCCGTATTCGTCATTGCTCCTACAAACCAGTCATTCCCCGAACGACGTGCCTGAACGATATATTCACCAATCTCCCCATCTAACGCGCGGCTGTCATCCCATACACTCGGAATTGCTTTCCAAAATTCCAGTTCTTCTTCTCCCTGGTAGAATTCCGGTCTGTCATACCAAAACATAAATTGCAAAGGACTGTAATACACAGCTGCCATCGCCAACTGATGTGCTTTCGTATTCTTCACCCGGTTATTGAAATAACAAAGCGTATAGTCTCCTGCACCTGCCAGATAGCGGGTAAAAGGGAGAGTCGTATTGTGTGTGGCATCCGGCATTTCTTCATTTCCACGAATACCTTCCTGCGTCATCAGGTTAGGATAAGTACGGCTGAAACCTGTCGGACGATATTCGTCATGAATATCTACCATCAGACCATATTCTCCACATTTACGAACTGCATCATGCAGCCAAGTACTCCAACGCTGATTACCTATCTGTACAAAACCGAACTTGATACCTTTCAATCCCCATTTTTTATACAAAGGCAACAGAGTATCCAACTGCTGCACTAATGCACGCTGATTGACATACACCATAAGTCCGATTCCTTTCGATTCGGCATATTTACACAAAGCGGGTATATCAAGGTCTTTATCAGGAGAAACAGTAGTAGCGTCCGAACTCATTTTCATCTCTGGTCCGTACCAGCCTGCATCCATATGCACATACTGAATACCACGTTCTGCCGCAAAGTCAATGGCTGCTTTTACTCTATCTTGTTTCAAGTCGCCCGAACGGAATACTTTCCCGGGTTTAATCCAAGAAGTATCAGCCAGTTTGCAAGCCGGATTCAGATTCAAGACAATATCATTGTTATTAATTAAATCGACCGGACGTTCGCCAACCATGATTACACGCCACGGAGTACTGTAAGGAGAAATAATATCGGCACTACTATACAGGCTTGTCTCCAAAGTGGAAGGTTTCTCTGCCGATAAACGGAATTTACCACGAACATAATCCACCATTTCCGCTTCCAACAAAGCTACAGATAATCCATCAGGCAGTTTCAAAGTCAAAGGACGCTCACTCTCCTCTTTGCCCCATCCTTCCAACGGACGAAGTTCATAAGGTCCTTGCGCCCAACGTTCATAATACGCCATCGTTCCTTTAGGCATTGTGAAGCTAGTCTGCTCACCGACGATATGCAAGAAAAGCCCGTTTGTCATTTCCGGAAAATGATAGCGGAAAGCAACTCCTTCATTATAGGCGCGAACTATGATATTCATAAAGTAATTCTTACGCTTATCATAACCACCGTCCTGATTGCCATTTCCTTCTCCCTTCTTGAGTTTCAAAGTCATCTCATTGTAGCAATCACGTACTTCCGCACGTTCGCCATATACAGGCTTCCATCTCTCGTCCGTCTTTTGATGTTCAGTCTCTGTCAACTTCAGATTCTCACACCAAAAATGACAAGTATCATTCGGTATACCCAACGCCGATTCAAATAACTGATTTTCAATCAGAACACCCAGTTTACTTTCTTCAATCACCGGACGATTCTTATAAGTCAAGGTATAATACATTTGTGCATTATCCTCTCCCACCGCACGTTGATAAAAGGTAAAACGATAAGCTCCATCAGGAGACGTCAGTTCCTGACGGGTTTCTGTCATCACATCTTGCGCTTTTACCAATGCCGGTATCACCAACAACAAAAGCAAAATTCTTTTCTTCATTCTATTTACGTTCATGTTTATTCCTTTTCTATTATATACGAACGAGAAAGAAATTATACTCAAATGTTTATTGCCTGAAAAAGCTTATTCCATCTGTTCCCTATAAAAAGTAGGTGTCATTCCTGTCACCCTTTTAAAAATGCGGTTAAAATGTACAGGTGATTCAAATCCGCAAGTAGCACTGATTTGAGATATATTCATCATACTACTATTCAATAGTTTACAAGCATATCCGATACGCATATCAAGTACATACTCTTTAAATGTCTTTCCTGTGTTTTCTTTAAAGTATCGGCAGAAAGCAGCAGGGTTCATCGCTGTATAAGAAGCAATTTCATCCAGACCGATAGACTCGGTATAATGTTTATTCAAATAGGCAATCACCTTTTCCATTCTTTCATTACGCATAATCGAAGGGGACGGAGTATAATGAGAAGTAGTCAGATATTTCTTATGATTGCTAGTAGCCATCATCTGTAGAAGTGAAAGCAACAGGATGATTTGATCTGCTCCTTTGGCAGAAGGAATTTGCTCCAATAATTTAATGATTTTCCCCGAACGGGTAATTGTGAATTTAATCCCTCTGCAAGCATCCTCCAATAAATTCCTGATAGGAATAAACTGGGAGTATTGAGAAATAGAATAATGCATAAAATCTTTCTCAAACTGAATATTGACTCCTCTTACTTTCGGTTCGGTTTTTTCTTCGTTATCAGATTCTTCCCCGCCATCCGGTGGACTTTGCATACTATGAGGCAGTTCGGAACCAAAAAGAATCAAATCACCTTTTGAATAGGAGATAATGCTGTCACCCACCAGACAATCCCCCTCTCCCTTTTCCACATAAATAATTTCATACTCACTATGAAAATGCCACGGATACGTGAAACGTGGATATTCATAAAAGCGGGCACGGACGGGATTAGAAGTCGTAATAGTCAACTTCTCATTCATTATCTTCTTCATAAATCTCCTTTCTAAACTGCTTTTGCAAAGATAGGTAAATATCTTGCAAAAATACGCATCATAGCATGTATAAAAACCCGCTATTTTTGCATCCATTCATAAAAACATTTGATAGAAACCATGAACGAATTATTTAGTATTGCCGGTAAAGTTGCTGTTATTACCGGAGCAGGTGGTGTACTGGGCGGAAATATTGCCCAACACTTTGTACAGCAGGGAGCAAAAGTTGTAGCTATTGACATTCGTCAGGAACAACTGGACAATCGCGTAACTGAACTTAAGCAATATGGTAACGATGTAATCGGCATCATCGGTAATGTACTTGACATCGCCAGCCTGGAGAAAGTAGCCGAAGAAGTTGTAGCCAAATGGGGAAAGATCGATATTCTATTGAACATTGCCGGTGGCAATATGCCGGGAGCCACTCTCGAACCGGATCAGCACTTCTATGATATGGACATCTCTTGCTGGGAAAAAGTGACTAACCTGAATATGAATGGGACAGTCTATCCGTCTATGATATTCGGTAAGGTAATGGCAAAACAGAAGAAAGGATGCATCATCAATGTATCTTCTATGGCTGCTTATAGTGCTATCACCCGTGTACCGGGTTACTCGGCCGCTAAAACTGCAGTAGCCAACTTCACCCAATGGCTGGCAAGCGAAATGGCACTGAAATACGGTGATGGTATCCGTGTTAATGCTATCGCTCCGGGATTCTTTATCGGTGACCAAAACCGTCGTGTACTTATCAACCCGGATGGTTCATTGACCGACAGAAGTAAAAAGGTGTTAGCCAAAACTCCGATGAATCGTTTCGGCGACATCAAAGAATTGAATGGTGCTGTACAATTCCTGTGTAGTGAAGCCGCTAGTTTCGTAACGGGAGCTATGTTGCCTATCGATGGTGGTTTCAGTGCATTCAGCGGCGTTTAATATTTAATCTTTTAATTTATTCAAACGCTATGATGGAAAAAACATGGAGATGGTTCGGCAAGAAAGATAAAATCACCTTGCCGATGCTCCGTCAGATAGGTGTTGAAGGAATCGTCACTGCATTACACGAGGTACCGAACGGAGAGATTTGGACAGTAGAAGCCATCAACGATTTAAAATCGTATATTGAATCGTATGGGTTGCGCTGGTCGGTCGTGGAAAGCCTTCCGGTTTGTGAGGCAATCAAGTATGCGGGTACGGAACGTGAACAGTTGATTGAAAATTATAAAGTAAGTCTTGCCAACCTGGGTAAATGCGGAGTGAAAACAGTCTGTTACAACTTCATGCCGGTAATCGACTGGATACGTACGGATTTACAGTACCCTTGGCCGGACGGTACCAGTTCGCTTTACTACGACCGTATTCGTTTCGCTTACTTCGACATCAAAATACTAGAACGTGAAGGAGCTGAAAAAGACTATACAGAAGAAGAACTGCATAAAGTTGCCGAACTGGACAAAGTGATTACAGAGACCGAAAAGGATGATTTGATTGATACTATTATCGTCAAGACACAAGGATTTGTGAACGGTAATATCAAAGAAGGAGATAAAAACCCGGTTGCTATATTCAAACGTCTGTTAGGTTTATATAAAGACATAGACCGGGACGCTTTACGAGAGAATATGTGTTACTTCCTTTCTGCAATTATGCCTGTATGCGATGAATATGGTATCAACATGTGCGTACACCCGGATGATCCTCCATTCCAGGTTCTCGGCCTACCCCGTATTGTCACCAATGAAGAAGATATAGCCTGGTTCCTGAATGCCGTAGACAATCCGCATAATGGGCTGACTTTCTGTGCAGGTTCTCTTAGCGCAGACGCACATAATGATACTCGTGAATTGGCAAAGAAGTTTGCAGGAAGAACCCATTTCGTTCATCTACGCAGTACAGAGGCCATGCCGGGTGGAAACTTCATCGAAAGTTCTCATCTATCAGGAAGAGGACATCTGATTGATCTCATCCGCATTTTCGAGAAAGAGAATCCAGGACTTCCCATGCGCGTAGATCATGGACGAATGATGCTCGGAGATGAGGATAAAGGCTACAATGCCGGTTATTCTTTCCACGGACGTATGCTGGCTTTAGCACAGGTAGAAGGAATGATGGCTGTGGTGGATGATGAGAAACAACATAAGATAGAGTTTTAATCTTATTTTTCATCAATATACTTTGAAATACAGGAAAGGAGCTTTACTTTTGTGAAGAAATAAAAAAGAAGAATATTATGAAAGCAAAAATGGCGAAGCTCTGTCTACTATTTATTCTATTATGCTCCCTTCCTGTATTTTATTCATGCAGCGACGAGGCTGACGATTTTTACCTGTTTGAATACTGGGAAGTAATGCTCAATCCAGAACCTCCTATTAGTGAAACCAGTTTGTCAATCACGGGAGGAACAAAGTTGGGAATTAAGGGTGGCATAGCTCCCTATACTGCAGAAATAGCCGATGGGCAAATTGCTACAGCTTATGTGGACAAAAACAATGATATTCAGATCAGCTCTATAAAACTGGGCAACACGTCATTGATGGTAAAAGACGCTGATGGAAGAATCATAAAAATAGGACTAAAGGTCGTCAACGGCAAACAATCTTTTTCAGTGAATTCCGTGGAAGCAAGAATCACAGGAATAGATGAAAGTCTGTTGGATGAACAACAAAAAGAAAAACTAGAAGCGGTCAAAAAAAAGATAAAGGATGAAGCGGGTATACAAGCTACAGGAGGAATAGCTTTCTCTTATGACCAAAAAAGTAGTGGTAAAGTGACAATTGTTACTAGTAAAGATAATGCTCCGAAAATAGAAGGAAGCTTCTCCCGCTCCACATCAGAGTCAGGCACTACATTCCAAATTACAATCAATGGTAAAGAGTATGACTGCAAATTTAAACTTCCCGAACGTTCCGATACTTCAAAGAGTATCACCACACGAGACCTTGGCCCGATTCCTTATTGGTTAGTGGAAGATGTAACTGAAGATTATAAATCAGATGTGACCGACCTATTCGGAATAAATGCCACCTCCCTGAAAATAGAACGCATTTATATAGGTTCATTCACTCCTTTACGATAAGTTTATTCCTCTTTCTATAAAATAGATGCGGCAAAAAGCACGAAAAACTGTTTTTTGTCGCATCTTTCATCTTTTAGTTATTAGCTACTTTATCCGTATCTTCTCTACAAAATCTTTTTTATCTATATTCAATTCTTCCAAAGAAGTGATCCGCCTACCGTTCAACACAATGTTTTCGAACAAAATATTCTCAATCTTCCTATTTTTATCATAACCTTCTATTAAAGAAGAATTGATATATTTCCCGGTACATGAAATATTACGGAATGTTATGTTCTTGACACCTCTGCCGGGACCTGTATTGTATTTTTGGTTATACATCACCCGAAGATGAAATAACTGTCCTTCCTGAATATGTTCCACACGAATGTCCTCAAAAGTAATGTTTTGTGCCAGGTTGTGATCCCCTACATTGATAGTCATACAGCCTTGGTAATCACGATCATCCTCATCATGCTCCAATATATCAATATTCCTGAATACTATATCTTCCAAAACTTCATCTCCCGTTTCCGTATTTCCATGTGTACCGATATTGATAGGATGCGCAATATCTGCCCATAGAGTAGAATTAAGTACATGAACATTGCGACAGTCTCCATAATAATTCCAACGATGCGTATAAAGAGCTATACAATCATCCGAATTACGAAGAAACACATCATCAATCATCACATCCGAGCAGGACATAAAATCCAGCCCATCACTCCAACCCTGATAGCTGAATGATTTCAGATTTTTGATAGTAATTCCGGTAGATTGTCCCCCAGAGACAGTATAATGCCGTGGATTGACCACCGTAACTCCATCAATCAGTACATTCCGGGAGTAGGTAACCGAAATTCCCTGTTGCGGTTCAAGCAACATGCCATGTCCCAATATTTTCACATTCTCTACACTGTCGCAAGTGAGACAACCTTTCAAAACGGCACCACCTTCTAAATAAACCGTCGTATTACTGGGAATACGGAAGCATTTTCCAGCCGTATCAGTCGGTTCATGTATTCCAGCTTCAAAATAAATCACGTTCGGATCATTCTTATCTGGCACATTTTTGATGATAGGATTGGCAAATACATGCAAATTATTCAGGCGATCTCCATTAAACTCGACCGACAACTTTTGTGGTTTATCTATCGTAAACAATAGAAAGTTACCATCAATCTCCGGTTGGATACCTTTGGATAAAGGACGCACCACTGCCGAACGGATCTCCCCATTGTTCTTTTGTACCAATACTTCCACTTTCCCTGAAAAGTCGAACTGAACCATCGTGGCATCGGACTTCGTATCCATATCCACCTTTACGTTATACTCATAAAGGTCTACCCAGTCTTTTTCTCCCACTTGCCGTACTTTTACCGTATAGTCATCATTGTGACGGGCATAATAGATGCCTTGAGGTACCGGATAGATGACTATTTCTGCTTGTATGACTCCTGTGGTCATTACAAGTAAAAATGTGAGCGCTATTCTTATTAGTTTATTCATTTCAAGTTTTTACTAATACCGTTAATGTCCTGGAATTCACCACAGATTGAAACAAATAATCCATCCACACTGGCATATCCGAATCTGTGGCGAAGTCTAACACATTTTATTCATTTTATCTTGCATACATCAGCGTACCGAGCCCAAGTACGTCATAGCCACCGGAGTTAGCGTCATAATAACCGCCGCCTCCTTCTATTCCTACATATTCGGTAGCAATCTTAGTGTATTTGAGATTATCATCCGAGATGTTTTTTACCCCTTTGTAATGATAGTAAGGCAACGCCCATATTGCACGTTTGATCCATTTACCGCCACCAAGTGTTGTTTGCTCTTCCGGAATCGGATATCCCCATTGACTCTGTTTTTGCCATATATAAGTAGTATATGGTACAGTCTCATTAGTGTAATTACAACAAGCAGCATATTCGCAAGCCCGCATGAACAGATTGTCATCATAAGCAAAGAAATCGTCTCCCTGACTCCATGCCAACTGACAAATAACTCCCATCAATCCGACACACATCAACGTGTGCCCTTGGTCACGTCCACTTTCCTGCCATTGAGCAAAGTTATAGTCCGGTGCATAATCGTGATAGATAGCACGACGTAAACGTCCGTTTGTATCACCTGTCTGCAAATGGCCGATACCTTCATTATAAATATCACGACGATCGGTTACAATGCCGATAGCCATTTTAGCCGCTATATTACAAAGACACCAGTTAGCCCAATAATGTAACGCATTCGTATCGTGATGACGTTTCAGGAAATCATCATTAGCAGGATAGAACACTTTAAGCAACCAATTCTGGAACGCTGCGAAGTCCGCACGATCCCATCCTTCATAATCCCTCAATAATTCACCGGCAATAGCAAATTCATAACCATAAAGTCCTGCGGCAAGCGATAAATTCGTATTACCTGTTACACCTACACAAGTCTGTACCCACTTATTCAGATTCTCCACTGCTTTTGCCGCATATTCATCATCCTGTTCAATCTTCCAACGAAGCGCCTGCTGATATGCAATAGTGGCCCCTCTGGCTGCATTCATATAATTTTCATCACCGGAAACTCCACGTTTAATCCATTCCGTAGGATAAGTATCTGCCGTCTTCTGCGAAAACTGACTTTCTACTAATAATTGATAAGCGCTAACCCAAGGCTCTTCTCCGGCAGCTTTTTTATCCCGGATACGCTGGAAGTCTTCCTCCGTATGCAACCCTTCATGCAGCATGGGTTCCGTTGACGGTTTAAGTTCAACCTGTTCCAAATTTACGTTATTATCAGGAAGAGGAATTTTATTCAAATCAGTTTCCACATTGACACCCGGAAGGTCAATGCCGTCACCACATCCTGCCAAAAACAGGATAGCGAATACCACGGCTATATAATATATCTTTTTCATCATATTTTTGGTTTAATGGTACACCGTACCATTGATTACGGTGCACCCAATTATAGTTTATTGCTCTACTAACTCTAATTTGAAATTATCTATCTTAGCCCGTCCTTGTTTTACTGTAATCGTACATACAAAACCAATGACAACATCGGTAGGCTCTTCAACAAGAATATCAACTACTACATCACCCGTACCCGAAATAGAAGCGTTTGCCAGACTCTTACTTGGTATATCACTCGTATTTGCCATCTCGTTACCTTTACAAACCGCAACATAACCGGTAAAACCTCTGCCGTCATATTCATAAACGTGTGCCGTCAACTTATATTTTCCTTTTTGAAGATGAGAAGTCTGATATACCTTACCATCATTTTTAGGATTGTCAAATCCCCAATCTGTTTGTAAAGCCAAACCTGCATCACTTCCATCACCATATTTCGTTTTAAATGCCAAATCAACAGCAGCACCTCCTTCACCAGCAGTCAAGTTAGAGTTCTGAACTATCCAATAAGCAGCTTTTGCCCACTCTCCTTTTTTATGGAATCCTTTATCCCCACCTTCTTTTACATATTCAAAAGGCTGTTTATAGTTCATGAGTACATATTGAGAAATATCTCCATCCACCGGCAGAGGTTGTAACATATCACTCTCTACGGGTTGTGCAATACCTTCAAACACCATTGTTACTTTTCCACCATTGAAACCTTGCGGAACCGTTACAGTAATAGAAGTCGTAGTAATCTCTTTAACCGTAACGGGTACGGATATTCCCTCAAAAGTAACTGTAACAGAATTCTTATCCGTTCCAAAACCTTTTCCTGTAAATGTTATTTCCTGCCCGGCTTTTACTAATGTACCATAAGGATAAATATACGGTGTTTCAACAGAAGTGATTTCCGGAGTTTCCCAAACCTCAAATGTGCCCGATTCGCCCATCTCTATTTCCTTACCCTGAATTATCAGCTTAATCTTCACCGGAGCTTCCGATGAAACTCCTTTGGGAACATTCACTACGATATTACCTTTATCATTCAGTGTCACTTTATCACAAACTGTTTCTCCGAAAAAGACCTGAATATTTTCAGCTTTCGTACCAAAGTTCTGACCAATGATCGTTACTTCCGTATTAATATATCCGGCTTTCGTTGAAATGCCTGTTACTGTAGGCATCGGTAATACCGTATATTTCAACTGTGTCCCGATAGTTTCAAACGGAGTAATGACAGTAATTGTATAATCTCCAGCTTCCAACGAAGCAGGTACAGTGAGTGGAATACTCTTATCCGTCAAATTATCTGTATCTATTACAGCTTCTACAGGTTCTCCGCCAGCTTTAGAAAAAGTTACTTTCAAAGGCTCCAACCCTTCAACAGACTTATCCAGCAATTCTTGCACAAGATTGGTTCCTGTTATTGCAAATTTACTGCCAGCAAAACCTGATGTAACCGGTTCGTCTTCCTTAGGAATATCAAGCGTTGCATGCTTCAACACCGTGAAAGGATAAGAAGTCAAATCAATCGTTTGTTCTGCCATAACAAGTGTCATGACTCCACTGACAGCCGTCTCGGGAACTTTTGCTGTAAATTCGGTATCAGTAGGCGTTCCCACAATCTCTGCCTTATCCGTAGAAGTTCCGAAAGTCAAAGTATATAATGTTTTGGAAGACACAAACTCTTGTCCTTCGAAAACAATACTGGTACCGGGAAAACCATAAGAAGGTTTCACTGCGCTAACACCCGGTTTACCAAGTACACGATAAACAAGATCAGTTTCTACACGTTGTCCGAAGACTTCAACAGTTATTTTTCCGTTTGTAGCCAATTGCGGCACTTTCGCTAGAATAGCATCATCGGCACAGGAGATGACTGTTGCCTCCTGGGAACCGATAAATACTTTTACATCTTCGGTTCTGATTCCAAAATCATCACCATTAATGGTAAATTCATTTCCAACATATCCTTCGACGGGTTCTATCTTTGTTACGGTCGCCACAGGATCAGTGTAACTCATTGGAACAATTTCTTCATTGTCCTCGTCACAAGCAGCTAATGCGAAAAACGAGAGAAAAACGGGAAACAGATAGTTATATATTTTCTTCATAATCTTAATTATATTATCATGATGGATTACTCTTTTTTCTTTTCCACATTATTCAAGAATCAATTTCAATTCTGTCACCTTAAAGTATGAATTACCCTTTGCCAATGAAGTCAGGAATCCAATAACAACGTCCGTTGTCTCCGTTACTTCAAATGAAGGTGTAACCAACGTACCCGAATCATTCGCTGTTCCCATTTTATCATAGGCCACATAAACTCCATTTAATTGCTCAAGATCAGCGACATTCGGTATATCACTTTCACTATCTCCTTTAGCTATCAATACGGAAATAAAGTTCCCCGCATCAGTAACTACCAATGTATATGCATAAGTGACTTCCAGTCTGTATTTACCAGGACGGAGCGTAGCAACCTGCCACATTTTCCCATTCGTATAAGCTTCTTTATCCCATCCATTCTGGAATGCTAACGTTAAGCCTTCTTCTGATTTATATTGCATTCCGGAAACAGTCGTATTGCCTTTTGCATTGAACGATGCTGCATTTTGATTCCACACTGCCGGAGTCCACCATTCACCGTTCTTCCAACTTTCATCATTTGCCTTGGCAAACGGCTGCTTATAGTTTTGAAGATAAAGCACTGTCACATCACCCTTCGAATTAGGATTGAACATTGCACCACCTGTCATTGTATATCCGTGAATAGTCACAGTCACACTACCTGTCTGATAATCAGCAGGAGTTGTCGCAACAATAGTAGACTCATCCACCAGCTCAAATTCGGCCGGCGTTCCATTGAAACTAACAGAAATATCGGATGGATCCGTACCAAAGTTTTCACCTGTTATAGTAACCTTGTCTCCCGTATCGGCTACCCCTTCACCGTCTTCACTATCAGAAGTCACTGTAATGACACGTGGTGTAGGTAGTACTGTATAATGACCGATATTCTCCACCTTTTTATTATAAATCTGTAAAGACAGATTGCCTGTTACTGCCGTTTCCGGCACCTCCACTACCAAACGGTTGTTCTTGCAGTCGAGCACTTTATTGGATTGGGCTTCACCGAAGAAAACTTTCACTGCTTCAGCACGATCACCGAAATTGGTTCCTGTAATAACAACCTGCGTAGTGACATATCCGTCTGTGGGATATATACTCTCCACTACCGGCACAGGATAATCATAAACTCTGTACTTGGGGTCTTGCTCACAACCGGAGAAAAGTGCGGAAACATAAGCAAGTATTGCCAAGTGAAATGTATATTTGAATAAAAACTTCATATAATCTATGGTATTATACGTTAAACAATTGAATGATTAATATCCCGGATTTTGTACCAGATTCGAATTCAGATTGATTTGATTTCTTGGAATCGCCCACAAATAATCTCCTTTAGTAAATGCACAGTCAGATGATTTGAGAAGCACTACACAAGGTAACTTACCTTTACCTGTTTCTACAACTTCCGTTCCTTTCGTAAAAATAGCCGGATTGAAAGCACTGGTAGCATTCCCGTTTTCGTCTACAAATGCTGTAGGATAACTAGCATTACCTACCACCGCACCGCAACGAGACTCATTCAGATTCTCTTCCGCAATACCCCAACGTTTCAGGTCGTCACAACGGAAACCTTCCATATAGAGTTCCAATGCACGTTCACGACGGATCTCATCCAGCATCACCTGATTGACTGTCTTATTCGCATTTGCCGGTACCCCTTCCTGAATTCGCTTTGCCAATGCATTTGTCAAGTTGGCAATTCCAGCACGAGCACGGATCTTATTGATAGATTTATTCAACTGGTCATCCGATATTTCACCATAACGCTCCATCACAGCTTCGGCATAGTTCAAGTATACTTCTGCTAACCGAAGTACCGGATAATTGGCCGATTCATCTTTACTTTGGCGTTGAATATCGGTAATAGCAAACTTGGAAACACCATACCCACAGTTCTCAACTGTCAGGCTCGTAGCATATGAACCTACATAAGAAGTCAAACGGAAATCCCGATTCTGAAATTCATCTCCCGGATTCTTATATCCCTGGAACTTATCAGACATGCTGACCGGAAGCCCGTCAGTGCATAAAAACATATCAATCAATTTCCGGCTGGGACGCATATCCGTATAAATCACCCGATTCAAATCTACCTGTCCTTTACGCGTTTCCTGACTATATACAGAAGCGATGATAAATTCCTTGTTCGTCGCTCTTCCGGCACCGGCAGGATTACTAGCTTCTTCTTCAATATTAAACAGGTAACGATTGCTCATATTTCTCATAGCTGCTACATTGTTATAATTCCAAAGGGAATAAGCAGCATCTCCCATCACTGTTTCGGATAGTTGAACAGATTCTTCCAGGAAAGTATTTACCTGATCGGAAGCCGGACCGGCAGAACCTTCAAAATCAGTAGAAGTGCCATTGTACTTACGCCAGGTAGCTTCATAAAGTAACACACGAGCCTTAAAAGCCTGTGCAGCCTGTTTGCTAATTTTGCCTTTGTCGGCAGAAGTGATATTCTGTTCCAACGGCAATCCTGCGATAGCTTCATCCAAGTCGGACAAAATCAAATCGACAACTTCATAACGACTGTTACGTTTTCCATATAACTCCGGTGAAGTCACGTCGAGAACCTTCGTAACGACAGGCACTCCGCCAAAAAACTTCAATAAGTAAAAGTAGTTGTAGGCACGAAAAAAATGACCTTCGGCTAATTCTTTTTTAATATCTGCCAAATTACCTGTATAGGAAGAAACAGCTCTTTCAAACATGTGATTAGTGGCACGAATATTGCCATAGCAATTACCCCAACGACTATCGTCATTAGGAACTCCCATCACACCGGTTCCCACACCATACGAATATCTGAAACAAGTAGAAAGATCGGATGCCGCATCCATGTGATCGAATATACTTCCATAAGAAGACTGCCATCCCAATAATTGCCCGTAAAGCCCGTTAGCATATTCACGGAAATGTTCCGGTGTCTTGAAATAAATCACATCTGTCTTGGCATCTAGGGGTTCCAAATCAAGGAACGTATTCACGCATGAAGAAAATCCCAATGCGCAGGTACAAATTAATATATAGTTCGTTATCTTTTTCATATCTTCTGTTCTGTATTTAATTTTCCATAGCTACTATAAAGTGATGTTCAGACCGAACGACCAAGTACGTGCAAACGGGTATCCACTGTTGTTGGAGGCTGCTCCCATTTCCGGGTCGAAACCGTCTCGAATACTGGTAGCTTCCCATAAATCATTACCAGAGAAGTAAACACGCACTTTTTCCAGTTTCACCTTGCGCGTCCAAATCTGCGGCAATGTGTAGCCGACTATTAATGTTTTCAAACGGATATAGCGGTTATTCTGCATCATAAAGTCGTTATTCTGATAATTCCAGCGTGCAAGATTCGCATTAGTAGTCAGACGAGGGAATTCCGCATTCGGATTGCTCTCTGTCCATGTTTTGCCCAAATATGTCGGATTCTGATTGGCAGTACGTGTTTGAAAAGGATAAGCCATCCAGTCATTACGGATAACATACTGCTTACCGACACCTTGGAACATCGCGTTCACATCAAAACCTTTCCATGATCCTCCCAATGTGAAACCGAAAACAAAATGTGGATTGGAGTCACCGAGATATTGCAAATCGCTATTCTCATTCCCTGCACCGGAAATCTTATAATCACCATTCAAATCCAAACGTTTGGTATCACCCGGACGCAACCGGCTTGCACTTCCTGCTCCTACACCAGTCAGATCTTCTTTACCCTCTCCATAGAGTGCATAATAGCGGTCTACTTCTGCCTGATCTTTAAAGTAACCATCTGTACGATAAAGGAAGTACGAATTCAAAGGATACCCATTCACGGCTGCATTCCAACCAGCCCCATAAGAATCTGCTCCTTCCATCTCTTTCAACAGACTCTTTGTATCACCAATATTAAAGTTGGCATAGTAAGAAAAGTCTTTAATCTGATCGCGCCATCCAATAGTGAACTCCCAACCTTTTACATTCAAATGACCACTATTCGTTTTAGGAGCTTTACCTCCTAAAACACCCGGATATGTGACATTTACCAACATACCGGTATTATCTTTTATAAAATAATCGAATGTAGCTTTCAAACGATTATCGAAAAAGTTAAGATCGATACCAAAGTTTTTCTGTGAAACTTTCTCCCAAGTACGGTCATAAGAAATTAAACCGCCAAAACCTGAAGATACTTGATTAGCAGGTATAGTTCCAAAACCGGCTGTTCCAAGAGAGACAGTAGACACATAATCGTAATCACCCAGCCCGACATCATTACCCGAACTACCGTAACTTAAACGCAACTTACCAAAAGAAAGAACAGGTTTTAAAAATTCTACAAATTGTTCTTCCGAGAACGCCCAGCCCAAAGAAACGGAACCGAAGCTCTTAAAACGATAACCGGGAGCAAACTTGGAATTTCCGTCACGACGCCCCATCAATTCAACCATATATTTTTCCGCATAGTTATAATTCAAACGGGCAATATATGAATAGGTACCATTATGAGTCTTTCCTCCACCGTTACCCTGTGTACCCGTAGCCAAATTCAAATCGTAAATTCCGGCATCCTCAAACTTCTCACGGGCGGTAACGACTTTTTTATTTACCCACTTCTCGGCACTGATACCGAACATAGCATCTATATTATGTACTTCGGCAAATGTACGCTTATATTTCAATAACCCTGAATAGTACTGATACCGGGCATTATTTGCCTGTACCAAATATCCCGGCTGATGAGAATCTTTAAAGTTCATCACATCTTGCGGAGTACTAAGGGTTTGTGTTGTTTCATATACTAACTTCGCCGTCTGCTCGCCGAACCAATTGTAACACTGTACCGGAAGCGAATAGCGTTCTCTACGGTATTCCTCATTTTGAAAGGAAGCAGTACCCTCGAAAGTGATTCCTTTCCAAATATCCACCAATGCTTTGAAATCGACACGGGTAGTCAGTTTTTCCCTCTCGTCACGTCCTCCATCTGTTGTAGCTGCCGCCGCATTGCGGTCGCCCACATTACCAAAGTTGGCATACCATTGTCCATAGGGATTCTTAGCCGGAAAAAACGGAGCATCATTTCCGTAAAGTGTACGGTCGATACCATGTGTCGGTGTTTCAGTATTTGTTTTAATCATACTTGCCGAAGTTTCCAATTTGAACCAATCAGTCAATTTGATTCCATAATTCAAACGCAAGTTCAACTGTTTCTGCCCGTCATAGGCAGTGGCCAAATTGGCTTGATTATCAGCATAAGCCAAAGAAATACGGTAATCAGATTTATCCGTAGAACCTGCTACACTCAAATTATGCTGATAAGAATAACGACGGGCAAACAATTCATCCAAGCGATTGGCATTGCCCACAAACATTGTACCCCAATCGGCTACAGTCGACTCGTAAATTCCTTCAATGCCTTGAGCCATCTTTTTCAGGTTTTCTTCTCCCCAGCCCCACCAGTCATGTTCCGGCATTTCTTTATTGGCTTCCAACCACATGGTGGCATATTCCTGCATACTGGGAGAAAAAGCCATAATACCATTGGTAGTGAAACGCATATTGAAGCCATAATCTACCGTTGTCTTGCCTTTACCTTTTTTGGTAGTTACCAATATAACACCATTAGCTGCTTTTGCACCATAAATGGAAGCTGAACCGTCTTTCAATACACTAATATTCTCAATATCATCCGAATTTAGATTTTGAAATGACTCTGAATTCAATACGGGTACTCCATCCACAATAATCAACGGACTACCGCCATTGACAGATGTCAAACCACGAATCTGAAAATTTAATCCTTCATTACCCGGACGTGAAGAAGAACGAGTGACCACCAATCCCGGAGTAGCTCCTTGCAAAGCAGCACCGACATTGGTAATGGCACGGCTTTCCAATACCTGGCTACCTATTTGCTCTACCGCACCTGTCAGCGTAGCTTTCTTCTGTGTACCATAACCTACTACAACGACCTCATCCAGTGCATTATTATCTTCCTTTAGTACAACTTTAAAATCAGAGCGGTCATGAAGGTTAATAATCTGATCTACATATCCAATATAGCTAATTTTAATCTGTTTCGCATCAGCAGGAATATTCAGAGTAAACCGGCCGTCAATATCGGTGATTACTCCTGCATTTCCTCCGACCACCACTACATTACAACCTATCAGAGGTTCGCCGTTAGCATCCGTAACAAGACCTTTAATTGTGCGACCAGTCTGGGCGGCAATCAAACTCTCTTCTACAGATTCATTTGCATAGAGCGCTATACCAGGTGATCCTCCCAGCAGCATGGCGAAAGCCAATGCGACTCCTCTACTACATAAGAATTTGGATTTAATTTCCATAATACTATTAAATTGTTAAAGTTAATATGTGTTTTTCCGAATCTGGTATTTAACCGACTTTGGAGAATTCATTTTTCAAATAGGTGCGAACAGTCTTACGAGCCAGTAATAGTTGACATTCCACCGTGCGAGGAGATAATGACAACTTTCCAGCGATGGCAGGACACGATAATTCATGATGAAAGCTCAATTCATAAATTCGACGACGCTTAGCAGGAAGATTTTCCACCACTGTGTGATGCAGTTTTTCCAATTCATCATATTGCACCGCTTCTTCGGTGGTATTCCGACTGCTGTCTTCGACATTATTATATATGTAAGAGATAAAATCTTCCTGTTTATAATAACGGCGGATTTTATCCGTCACAAGATTACGTGCAATAGTGACAAGTAAAGACCATACAGTATCTTTGTTCACAAATGCCCTGTGTTCCCATAAACGAACAAAGACATCTTGCGCCAGATCTTCCGCTTCGTATGGATGACAAATACGGATGGCGATATAGTTCTTGATAAAGACTCTATATTTCAAGTAACATTCAGAGAAGAATCTGTCAAATGTAGAAGACTGTTTATTCATGGCATTAAATTTATCCGTTTAACGATGTTACAAAAGTAAGGAATAGGCTTTAGAACGGATACAAGAAAAGTAACAGATGACAACGCAATTGTAACAATTCTATTCTTTTCATAAAATTCCCCATTTCATCGGGGATTTTCTTATCATTATCAGAAAAAAAAGAGGAGACGCTACTTCTAACGACTCCCCTGTTTCTATATTTGCATAGATGATGTTACCTCATCTACATTCTTTCATTTGCTCGTTTGTAATTCTTGAAAATCCGGTATACGTTTTACGTTCGCACCTTTCATGACACCTCTTTTGATAGCTTCATTCGTATCGGTAATTTCTTTTTTGACGCGTTTATAGTATTCTTTTGTCAGACCCTTTTCGATCGCTTCCGATTCTGTTACAGCCCATAAATATTGATAATCCATCAACATCAGATCCGGAGCAACGACTTTAAAGAACACACTGTCTCCATCAAATTTCTCACGCAAGTCACCCAAATAAATAGTATCTGCCGGATTCACCTCTTGAGCGTTTGCATTACCTTTCGAACCACTACCTCCACAAGAAGCCAACAACAAACTTCCAACCAATGAAATAAAAACTAATACTTTCATATAATATCAATTAAAGATTAAAAATTAAAAGTCTGCGATACTATGATCGCCAGACAGGCTATCGAATAACCAAATTGATGCAAAAGTAATAAATTATATTACAGTCTGAAGTCTTTTTTCATTATTCTTTTTTCTCATGCTCTTCTACATACTGCTTTGGTAACATCCCAAACATCTCTTTAAAACATTTTGAAAAATAACTCGGCGAACTGAATCCTACCCGATTGGCTACCTCCACAATCGGCAATTGACTGCCTTGCAAGAGTTGTGCCGCACGCTTCAGACGAATACTACGGATGAAGTCCGTTGGTGTATCACCTGTAATCGATTGCAGCTTGCGATAAAGACTCATACGCGCCATACCCAGGTCGCAGCTTAGTTCTTCCACCCCATATTCCGGATTATCCATGTTCTTTTCCAAATACTCCAGACTCTTCTGTATCAACTGTTCATCCACCGAAGTAATCGTTATCGCACTGGGATTTACTTCAATGTTCTTACGGAATTCCTGTTTTCTCTTCTCCTGTTGCTCTATCAGTTTTTCGATGCGAACCATCAACATGTCAAAGTTGAAAGGTTTCGACATATAAGAATCCGCTCCTACTTCATAACTATTGATTTTTATATCATCTGCCGTACGGGCTGTCAACAATATCACCGGAATATGGGAAGTCTGCACATTCGTCTTAATACGGCGACAAAGCTCAATACCATCTACTTTCGGCATCATAATATCGCTGATAATCAAATCCGGATTTTCCTCTATCGCACATTTTTCGCCTTCTTCACCATCACCGGCTTCCACAATCTGATAGAAATCCTCCAATTGCTCTTTCAAGAATGTGCGGAATTCCTTGTTATCCTCTACCAACAACAATTTCTTATGATTGTCTTCTCCGGTAACCACAGGAGCACTCGCTTCTGCAACTTCACCTGCCACTATTTCCTCCGTTGCTTCAGACATGGCTTCCTCTTCCAGTTTCAAATCCATCGGTATCCATACTATAAATGTCGATCCACGATCTACCTGACTCTCTACTTTGACCTTACCTTCATGGATTGTCACATATTCCCTGACCAAATGCAGGCCGATACCGCTACCCAGTTTTTCATCCGCCTGCTTACCCACCTGATAGAAACGATCGAAAATATAAGGAAGATCAGATTCGGAAATTCCGATTCCTGTATCGGAGACTTCAATCTTAACATACATTCTTTGTTCGATCTCTTCTGTAGAAAAGAACAGATTTACCGTACCACCTTCAGGGGTAAATTTAAAGGCATTGGACAACAGATTATTCACAATCTTATGCACTTTGTCGCGATCAAAAAACATATAGACAGGTCTATGCAAAGTCTGATTGACAAAGTTAAGATGATTTTCGACTGCCATCGGTGTAAAATTGTTGCAGGCAGAGACTATAAATTCCTCCATATCCCCATTCATCAGGTTCAGCCTCTCTCCTTTCATTTCCAATTTCCGGAAATCAAGTAATTGATTGACCAGTGACAATAGGTTTTGCGCATTCTTATAAATGGTATTCAACTGTTTCTTCATTGTCTCATCTGCTACTCTGCGTATCATCATATCGAGTGGAGTTATAATCAACGTCAACGGGGTACGCAGTTCATGACTGATGTTGGTAAAGAAACGGAATTTCATCTGATCCAGTTCTTCTTTCTGTTTCAAAGCCTCCTCCTGTTGCATACGAATCATTCTTTGGTGATTACGACGGTTGACTACATAGATTATTCCTACTATGGCCAGACAGCAAAGAATTGCATAAAGGATACGGGCGAAAACTGTATCCCAGAAAGGAGGATGAATCGTTATGGCAAACTCCGCCTCCGGTCCCCATACCCGGTCATTTCCGGCTGCCGATACACGAAAAATATATTCACCGGGAGGAAGATTATTATAGGTAACACGCCCCTGCCCGCTTTCAAACAATGTTTCAGTCCATTCTTTATCAAGTCCGTCCAACAAATAGCGGAAAGAGGTTTGCGAAGGATTGGGAAAGTTCAACCCGGAAAATTCAAGCGTTACGAAATTCTCATCATAGTCCAAAGAAACTCCGTCTGAATAGCTAAGTGCCTTGTCGAACAATACACGTCCATTATATTCTTCTCCGGAACTAACCGAAACATTGAACAGTCTGAATGAGGTAATCAAGGGACGGACAAGACATTGGTTGTCAAGCATACTCTCCGGTAAGAAAGTGACAAATCCGTCCATTAACCCGAAATAGAGTTTGTTGTTCTTGGTTACCATCGAAGGAAAATTAAACAGATCATCCTGACGAATCTCTGCTTCAGATAGGTAACTGACCACATGAAACGAGTATTTATCCGCTTTTCTATCTACTTTAATCTTATAAATCGAAGTAACCGTAGAAATCCAGATATCATGATTATGATCTTCTACGACATTTAGAATTGCACTGGTCAATCCTTCTTCTTTACCTAACGTATAACTCTTGTCATCAGAAGTCAAAATGGTCAGTCCATACTGCGTAGCAAACCACAATGTGCCTTCATGGTCTTTCAGAATCTGATTATATTTATAACTGCCACGATTAAATACAGAATTGGCTCCTCCATCCTGTTCCGGTATCCATACTGTATTCTTTGCAGGATCATAGATATATAAACCATTATCGCTCCCGACTATTAATCTTGAATGACTATCCACAGCCAATGCATTGGCCACTTTGTATTTTTTCAATTCAGGAAATTGCTCCGACAACAGAGTAATCTTCCCATTATCGGGGTTGAGCTGACCGACTCCGCCGCCACCGTATATACTGATCCATAACCGTCCGGACGAGTCCGACACCATCGTACGTATATTGCTATAATCCAGTTCATTCTGATAGTCCGTATTGGGATAAGCAAAGGCTCTCACTTTTCCTTTTTCGATACAATATAATCCGTCATGATAAGTGCCTACCCAAATTCGTTTCTGATTATCTTCATAAAGCACCCGACAGTTTTTCTGATTAAATTCCTTATAAAAAATATCCATACGGTGTGACTCAGGACAATAGCGATAAAGTCCTTGTGAAGTTCCCATCAGGATAGCCCCATCCGAAGTTTCTAACATACAGCGAATTTCTTCTCCCCCCCAAGCTCCGGTCAGCACTTTCTTATTGCATATCATGAGTTTATTCATACTGGGATGGTAATAGCAGATACCTTGATTGTACAAACCAATCCAAACAGCATTGCTTTCCCAATCACAATAAATACTCTGAATGCCACTCTGCAGTTTTTTGCCCGATAATAAAGAAAGATCGTATGTATGAGTGACCGAGAAATTATGCATATCTATGGTATATATTCCATCCTGTACAGTACCAACCCATGCATTTCCTCCTTTATCTATATCCATGGAGGTAAACCAGGAATAATGTCCGAGTTGTATATCAGAAATCTGGTTCCATTTGTTGTTATATACGTCATAATAACCAACTCCACGATCCCACATTGCCCAAAAGTCTCCATTACCCAGTATTTTCAAGATGACGCGATCGTCCGGTTTCAACTGCCCTTCCAGGAAATTTATTTGTTTGACAAAACGCTTCTTCTCCTGATCATAACAACGGATAGCTCCTTTCTGATGAACCATCCAGCTACAATTTCCATGGCTTTCCACTCCTAAGAGTCCACCATAGAATTCCATAAATTCATCATTCCGGCATATCAAGTCCAAAGATTTCTTCTTGCTATCATACATATACACCAACGAACCGGACGTCAAAAACCAACAATGTTTTTCCGAGTCAACAAACATATCCGCCACCTTTTCTTTGATACCGAATTGAAGCAACAGAGAATCTACATTATGGACATATTGTTCAGTAATCAAGTCAAAAACACGTAATATACCACGTTCTTTCATCCATAAACGCTTATCGGCATCAATGTATTGTTCAGGGATAATATGATTATATGAAATGGGATATTCTTCCCTAAGGGTAAAAGGGTAGTTGGCATAGTTTGCACCATCATACAAACTAAGCAATACTGTGCTACGGACACCGATCCGCCCGTCCGGAAGAGAGAATACACTTTTGACATAATTATCCGGTAGTCCTTCAGTAACCCCGATATGCCGGAAGACATAAGAGGACTCCTGCGAATATGCGTTATTCAGGAATAGGACGCCCAATAAGGCTATTAACAAATATATTCGTGTTTTCATGGCCATCACTTTACATTGTTACTATTTTATATACGAAGCAAAAGTCAAATCCCCGTATCTACCCTGCGATTATTTTTTCTTTTCGCCCTGCAATCTAACATGAATCTTGCCAAGAAGCAAATTTTCCCCTGCCTCTTTCACCGATAAACGCAAGACACATGCTCCTGCTGAAAGTGACAAGCAGCCTATTTCTTTTTCTGTCCATTGCTTTGAAGCCGGTAAAGAAGTTGTTCCCGTATCAGTACCCTGATCAGAAGCAACGGAAAGTGCTGATTTAGTTCTCGATTGATAAGTGATATAAACAGTATATGTTCCTACAGACGGCACCTTTACTGTATAATTCATCCATTCTCCATCTTCTACTTGTGTCACTACATATTCGTTTCCTATGTTCTTTAATTCGACAGCCCCATCCGGACGGTATTCATTTCCCCGTTTCACCCCTACATTATGATAGGTATGACCTTCGGGATTCTCTGATAAAGAGTAGTAATCATAATCAGCTGCTTGGATTGTACCGGGTAGAAGATGTATTCCGGAGATTCGCTTTCCCGAAGAAAAAATCACCGGATCACCTGCCATCCAAGGAGTCAGGCGTTTCGTTAATGTTCCCCATCCCGTCCATTCGTAAAACCAATTAGGAGCTATTCCCCAGTTTTCACAGCCATAATGTTCAATCATATAATCACGATAACGTTGAAGCCACGTGTACTTTTCCAAAGGTAAACCGGCACGTACCGCATAGTGAGCCAAAGCCATTTCACGTGTTCCACCGCTCCCGGAAACATCTCCCCGCCCATGCGAAGATATACTTACTGACTCCCATCGTCCGCTACGACTCTTTATTTGCAAAAACTTTCCATTTTCAAAAGTTACTTCATTTGCGTCTTTTGTAAATCCGGTGGGTTCCCAGGCTTCTTTCTGATCTTCATAAGATTGTATCTTCGAAAGGTTATAACGATAATTCCATTCTAATCCGGACAACAGACGATTATTCAGACAGCTATAAAGAGAGTCTCCCTGATTCCATGCCATTTCCGCTATTGCCACATAATTATGAACTCCGGCAAACACATGCCCCTGATCGCGGCTTGACTCCTGGCATTGTCCGTTCGGATAAATATAATGTTGTAACTGCTCATCATAACCATAATCAGAAATATCCGTTTTCCTTCCCAGCAATTTATAATCAATGATGGTGGGTGACGTGCGGATCGGCTCTTCGCTACTGATTGCAGGACCGGAGGGATAAGGTAAATCGTCCGCCCGATGTTTCATGCCCAATAAATAACGGTAAGCACGGTCATACATTATTTCATTATCCAGATAAATTGCCATTGCCATCATTCCGCGCGCTGCAAACAATCCTTGATTTCCGAAACGCGCAACATCAAAATTATAGATATTCCAGTAGAAGGTTATTCCATTCTTCGAATCATCCCAGTAATCGGCATACTTGGCAGCCAAATCCTCTGTATGGCTATATCCCGGATAAACCAACATATCTTTAAATCTCCGTTGATCTTCCTTTTTCCATCCCGGATAGTCACGCATTAGTTCCGCAGCATCTATCAGCAAGTAGATTTTGCCATTATCGAGTGGTCCTGTACCACGACTACTTGTGTTTGTATAATAAGAATTTGCATTCAGAAACTCTACCGCTTTACGTGCATAAGCCTCATCTCCGGTCAGATGCCAGAGCAATGCCAAATCATGGGCACGCCTGCCATCTACTCCAATGGTAGCATTGAATCGTCCTCCCTGAATTTGCTTTCCACGATGATGAACAGGAGCTTCCAATGAAGAATAGGGGGATTCTTTCAATTTCAGAAAAGTAGAATAGTAGGGCTCTTTTTGCACTTCAATCATTGCTTTCATTCTATCCAGATCACCCTTTGTATAAGTGATACCGGGATGTACAAAGGCTCGTTGTGCCTGTACTACTTCATGGATACTCCCCAACCATATCACCCAAACAATACATATAAGCCTGTTAATCATAGTGTTATTTTTAAGTCTCTTTTTTCTGCTATGTCTTACTTACGAACAAAGATAATTATTTTACTTTAATTCCTTTCACAAATTCATTCGTTATAAAGCCATCGATATTCTTCATCTTCACCCCATTTATCATCACATTATCAAAAGTCACATTTTTTATTCTACGATTCTCATCTAATCCTTTCAATAGAGAGGGATTCTCGCCTACTCCATTATAGGTTATATTACGGAAAATAACATCCTCAATACCCCGTCCGGGCTGCTTGTCATATTTCGGATTGAAGCGGACATTGACATGGAACAAACGTCCTTCCTGAATACTTTCTACTCTTATATTATCGAACAAGATATTACGTACCAGGTTCTTATCACCGCAATCTATCGTCATGCATCCCTGATAAAGAGGATCATCTTCATCATGTTCCAGAATATCGATATTGCGGACAGTTATGTTTTCTACTGTCTCTCCCACTTCATCCGCCGAATTGCCATGTCCGCCGATATTGACAGGGTGTGCAATATCAGCCCAAAGGATAGAATTCTGTAAAGTGATATTTTTACTTCCGCCGTAATAATTCCAACGATGTGCATAAACAGCAATGCAGTCATCACTATTTCGCATGAAAACATTATCAATCAATACCTCATTGCAACACATCAGATCAATGCCGTCGCTCCATCCTTTACAACTGAAAGATTTCAGGTTCTTGATGGTCAAGCCGGTGGTTTCACCTCCGAAAACCGTATAATGATCGGGATTTACAATGGTTATTCCATCAACCAATACATTTTTAGAATAAGTTACTTCAATGCCGCGTAGTGGATGATCGAGGATTCCACGACCAATGATACGTACATTCTCGGCTTTATCTATCAATAATTTTGCTTTTACGACAGCGCCCGGTGCCAGATAAACTGTTGTATTAGAAGGGATCCGAATTTGATTATTGGGAACATCCTGGGGACGATGTATTCCCGGTCCAAAATACATGACGTCCGCACTACTTTCCGAGTAAGTTTCTGTCTCCAAAGGATTAGCAAACAGATGAAGATTATGCAAGCGGTCACCATTAAATTCCACGGATAGATATCGTGGTTTCTCCAAAGTAAATAAAATAGTGTTCTGATTTACCGTATGCCGGATTCCATTTACCAAAGGTCGGATTTGTACATCTTGAATCAGCCCGTTATTCTTCTTTACCATCACCTCAACAGGACTGCCCATATCAAACTGTACCATAGAAGCTGATTGTACATTGTCCATATCCACACTGACATTATATTCAAACAAGTCTTTCCATTCTCCACCCGGCACACGTACCCGGACAGTATAATCGTCATTATGTTGCATCCCTGCTTTCAATCCTTCCGGATAAGTCACCAGTTGCGCATTTGCAAAAATTGAAAATGCAATAAATGTGAGCAATAGCCCCTTCTTTCTACCTTGTAATATCCTAAATAGATCCATCTTTGTTATTTCCATATATAATCCTCCCATCACAGAAAAGACACATTTTGTCCTACCCTGTTTAATTCCATCATAAGTATCATTAATCCCCCCACACTAGATATGCTTTTTTCATTCAGAATCATTTTAATCAGACAGGCAATAACGTGAGTTGCGATGTTATTCCTGATTTTATCTTCTTTCCATTAATAACCACCGTACAAGGAACAGAAGAAAGGATATACCATTTTCCCTGTTTCTTTTCGAGTAACACATTGCCCGCCTGATCCGTATGAACGGTCACCCCGGGTGCAACAAGTTGTGTTCCGTTCCCCAGGAATAAAGTCCGGTTTCCTGCATATTCATTGCTGACAATTGCATAGTCTGCTTTTACTTTCATTCCTTGATAAGTGGCGGTCTGCGTAGCATCAGACAAGGAGAAAATATGATCTGTACGCCCATTTTTGCTTTTCACACAGATACCGGCAAAGTCTTTCAAAACAGTTTCTTCCGCATCAAAATAGGATACAGACTGAATGGCAGACGGTTCTTTCTTCGTACTCGGTTCATAGACTGCGACAAAAGGACGAGTCCATGCTTCTCCATGCTGACGGGCCACGAAAGTCAATGTTGGTTGTTCTTTTATATTATATGGCATACCAGGTGTACGACTTAAACCTTCGGTCATCGGTGACAAGGCTGTGAAAACTTCACGATCCGGTTCCCCTTTCATCCAGAGATTCATTACTATATCATCCCCACCTTTATCTTTCATGTCGATGGTAAAGGTCGCTTTTACATCTTTACCGGTAGCTGCAACTTTCTTGTCATATAAATAAGAATAACCATACAGATGCGCTCCCGCAAAAGCAAGTTCTTCTGTCGGTCGCAGATTCAGGTCTGTACCATCAGCTGCTGTCAATGTCATGGTCTGTCCGAGATTATGATAGAAATAATCATGCATCTTATCCCCTCCCCGCTCTTTCCGGCTCCGGAATACATCCACATAATATCCTGTCTCGAGTCCGGTGGTAACAATGCTCATCATTCGGGTCTGATCCGCCCTGCTTTCCGGTTCACGAAAATAGACATTGCTATAAGTCACAGAAGTAAACTCCTTTCCCGGTTCTGCCGAAGCAGGAAAACAGGAAAGCAAGTCAAAAGAATGATTGCTTTTCATTACCGGATAGCTCGATATTCCATCTACGCATACTGTATTGTGACTTGGAAATTGAGAATAATATTCGGCATAATCCAGGCCACTATACAAAGTCAGACCAATTCCTGCATCTGGCCCAAGCACATATCCTTTTCCATAAAGTTCCATGGAGATGCCGTTAGCGTGCATGTGGTTTCCTTCACTGGCATTCAGAGAAATCATCAGACTATGACGCGGATGCATTCCGTTCCGCTGCACCAGCCATGACACATTGGGAGCATAGAATAAAGGAGAAACATAGTCCTCTATCTTTCCTGCTTTCACTTTCGGATTCAGACTTAACGGTTTATCTTCAAAGAAAGAATTGACAGATACACGCACGTTATTCTTCTCACCCTTTTCATTATCAATTTCGGGATTTAAGCATTTCAGCAAAGCAGTGAAGTAGTTCTCCTGTTCCGTTTTACCGTTTGCCTGCGCATTCTGTATCATGCGGATAAAGAAATTCGTATTCAAATAGCTTGGATGCGTATCTCCGAACCCACAAATCATCCGGTTGGGAAAAAGATATTGCGGAGTGGCTGCCACTGCTTTCGACAGTACAGGCATAGCCTTTACCAAATCATATTTCAAATTATTATCAAACTGATTGGCAAAATTAGCATAATCGTTGATTACCACACTGCTATATCCCGGACACTCTGCCCAGATACCAGTTGTTGAATCAAAGCCATAATCGGCAAGACGAGACAGACTCCATTGACGGATACTGGAACGGTTCAACACATAATCAATATAATATTCACGTCCTTTTCCATCTGCATACTCCTTATTATCTTCAAGCACCAATCCCACATTCATGATATATCGTGCCTGCAATAAATCCCAGTTATTATGAGGGACTCCATTCGCTATGATGTTATCCGCCCATTTCTTAAATGCACCGGCATAGATATCCATCTTTTCCGGATAGTTGATCTTCAGGTAATTATAAAGAAAATCATACAAGGGAACAACGATATGCAGGGCATCTTCGTGAATCACTTCAAAAGAAGTCAATCCCACCAATGTCTGTTGATGACCATGATTCAGATCAATGGGAACATTTCTGTAATAAATTCCAGTCATATACGTATCAAACACACCGGCAGCCAGTTTCGCGAATTTCTCCTCATCTGTCATCCAATAGAGGAAAGCTGCATCACAAGCTATTCCCAGAATTTCCCGGTTCAGACTTTCGATATTCCGTCCCGTTTTTGACGGATGTACACTTTCCAAAGGACGTTCCGGCAATGCATTATTGCAAAAAGTCACATTTCCGTTTTCATCATCGTCATAAGGTACTACATCTGCCAGTTTGGGACGGCCATGAGTAGCAGCCGTTCCACGTGTCCCTGTATAACGGACAGTCGGATAAGGAGCTTTTTCGCCTCCGGCATAATCGTAGGTCTCACCTTTCACATATACCTCGGTTGCATGAGATTTCCAATACATGGCCAGACGGGATAACAACCATGCGGGTTGAGCATCCGTCAGATTGGTATATACTTCAGTTCGTTCCTTCAATTTATTGAATACGTCTTTCGCCCATTTCTCTTTTTTAATCAGCTCCCACGTATCCTGCTTTCCATCCGGTGTAGTCAACACTCTCGGATGTTCTTGCGGCATTTTCTCCGGCAACGGAATTTCCCGTCCGTTTTCCTGTCCGGATACATTATTCAATAAGCAAAGAAGACATAGTCCCAATAAAATTTGTCTCATACTTTATATTTCATTTTTAGGTTTACTACCTATTAAATACGAAGATAGAGAATTATTTACCTAATTACTTTCATTAAGACCTGTTTTATTTGCCCGAACACTGCTTTTATTCAAACAAAGAACTATATTTGCAAAAAACCGACTAACAATTCTGATACTTATGAAAATTTTATCTATCCATGATTTGGCAACAATCAGGAAGAGAGCAGAGCACAATCTTTCATTGCGCGAAGAAAGTAATGAAAAGGTGACTGAAAAGTGTTACGGACTGGCATCCGGTGCGCAACATCTTCAGATTCTGATCTGCGGTGGTACAGGCTGTAAGGCATCTTCCAGCCAGGGTATTACAGACAATCTTCTAAAAGCCATCCAAAAGAACGAAATCACCGACAAAGTAGAAGTCATCACCGTAGGCTGTTTCGGCTTCTGTGAAAAAGGTCCTATCGTGAAAATTATCCCCGATAATACCTTTTACACCCAAGTCACTCCCGAAGATGCGGAAGAAATCATCAACGAGCATATCATCGGAGGACGAAGAATCGAACGGTTGCTGTATGTAGATCCTAAAACGGAACATACCGTCAGCGACTCCAAGCACATGGATTTCTACCGGAAACAACTCCGCATCGCATTGCGTAACTGTGGTTTTATCGATCCCGAAAATATTGAAGAGTATATCGCCCGTGAAGGATACTTTGCATTGGCCGATTGCCTGCTTAACAAACAGCCGACGGACGTTATTGATATTATCAAACGTTCGGGACTTCGCGGACGTGGCGGTGGCGGTTTCCCGACGGGACTGAAATGGGAATTTGCCAACAAACAACAGTCGGATGTCAAATACGTGGTTTGTAACGCCGACGAAGGAGATCCCGGTGCATTCATGGACCGTTCCATTATGGAGGGCGACCCACATTCGATTGTAGAAGCGATGTGTGTCTGCGGTTATTCCATCGGGTCCACCAAAGGATTGGTATATATCCGTGCCGAATATCCGCTAGCTATCAACCGACTGAAAACAGCTATCAATCAGGCACGCGAATACGGATTACTGGGAGATCATATCTTAGGAACAGATTTCAGTTTCGACATAGAAATACGATACGGAGCCGGAGCTTTTGTCTGCGGAGAAGAAACTGCCCTTATTCATTCGATGGAAGGAAAACGAGGAGAGCCGACTCTGAAACCTCCCTTCCCTGCCGAATCCGGTTATCTGGGAAAACCAACCAATGTAAATAATGTGGAAACACTTGCCAATATTCCCATTATCCTAACCAAAGGAGCCGACTGGTTTGCAACAATTGGCACAGAACGTTCTAAAGGAACCAAAGTGTTTGCTCTTGCCGGAAAGATTAATAATGTAGGGCTGATCGAAGTGCCGATGGGAACTACTCTTCGGGAAGTAATCTACGAAATCGGAGGAGGCATCAAAGGCGGAAAGAAATTCAAAGCTGTACAAACAGGAGGACCGTCAGGCGGCTGTCTGACAGAAAAACATCTGGACACTCCCATTGACTTTGACAACCTTCTCTCGGCCGGTTCCATGATGGGTTCAGGAGGGATGATTGTCATGGATGAGGACGACTGCATGGTATCCGTAGCCCGCTTTTATCTGGATTTTACAGTGGAAGAGTCCTGCGGGAAATGCACACCTTGCCGCATTGGAAACAAACGTCTGCTGGAACTACTGAACAAGATTACGGAAGGAAAAGGCACAGAAAAAGACCTGGACACACTTGCCACTTTGGGACAAGTCATCAAAGATACGGCCCTCTGCGGACTGGGACAAACCTCTCCGAATCCCGTTTTATCCACATTGGATAACTTCTACGATGAATATATGGAACACGTACGGGATAAGACTTGTCGTTCCAAGCAATGTAAATCACTATTAACGTATACCATCAGTCCGGAACGTTGCATTGGTTGTCATCTATGCGCCAAAAACTGTCCGGCGGATGCTATCAGCGGGCTGGTGCGCAAGCCACATGTCATTGCTCCCGATAAATGTATCAAATGCGGCATGTGTATGGCACGCTGCAAATTCAACGCTATTCTTGTCTGCTAAAATCTTATTTACTATGGAAGAAAAACAAATCACCCTCCAGATAGACGGTCATTTCATCACCGTCCCGGAAGGAAGTACCATCCTTGAAGCTGCCACGAAAATCGGCATCAACATACCGACCCTGTGTCACATCGACCTGAAAGGCACCTGCATAAAGAACAATCCTGCTTCCTGTCGCATCTGCGTGGTCGAGGTTATAGGACGCCGCAATCTGGCTCCTGCCTGCGCTACCCGTTGCACGGAAGGAATGGTAGTGAAAACCAGTACGCTACGTGTGATGAACGCACGCAAAGTGGTAGCCGAACTTATCCTGTCGGATCATCCCAACGACTGTCTCACCTGCCCCAAATGTGGCAATTGCGAACTTCAGACATTAGCGCTACGCTTTAATATCCGCGAAATGCCTTTCAATGGAGGCGAGCTCTCTCCCCGCAAGCGGGAAATCACCGCCTCCATCGTGCGCAACATGGATAAATGTATTTTCTGTCGCCGCTGCGAAAGTGTCTGCAACGATGTTCAGACAGTCGGTGCGCTCGGTGCCATCCGTCGCGGATTCAACACGACGATAGCCCCTGCCTTTGACCGGATGATGACGGAAAGCGAATGTACCTATTGCGGACAATGCGTAGCTGTCTGTCCGGTGGGTGCACTGACCGAACGCGATTATACGAACCGTCTGCTCGACGACTTAGCCAACCCGGATAAAGTGGTGATTGTGCAAACAGCCCCTGCCGTACGTGCTGCCCTGGGTGAAGAATTCGGTTTTCCTCCCGGCACACTGGTAACCGGAAAAATGGTTTATGCCCTGCGTGAACTGGGATTCGACTATGTATTCGATACTGACTTTGCCGCCGACCTCACCATCATGGAAGAAGGATCGGAAATACTAAACCGTCTGACGCGCTATCTCAACGGAGATAAGTCCGTACGGTTACCTATCCTGACCTCCTGCTGTCCGGCATGGGTAAACTTCTTCGAACATCACTTCCCGGATATGCTGGACATTCCATCCACCGCCCGTTCACCGCAACAAATGTTCGGTTCTATCGCCAAATCCTATTGGGCGGAAAAGATGGGAATTCCCAGAGAAAAGCTGGTAGTCGTATCCATCATGCCCTGTCTGGCAAAAAAGTATGAATGTGCCCGCGATGAATTTAAAGTGAACGGTATTCCCGACGTAGATTATTCTATTTCCACCCGCGAACTGGCACGACTGATTAAACGCGCCAATATCGGCTTCCCGCTGGTACTGGACAGCCCGTTTGACAACCCTATGGGTGAGTCGACCGGTGCCGGCGTTATTTTCGGTACAACAGGTGGTGTAATGGAAGCCGCCCTCCGTTCTGTTTATGAAATCTATACCGGAGAATCTCTGAAAAATGTAAACTTCGAACAAGTACGCGGACTTAACGGTGTCCGGCGTGCTACCATCAACCTAAACGGATTTGAATTAAAAGTAGGCATCGCACACGGACTAGGCAACGCCCGCCATCTATTGGAAGATATACGGAACGGGCACAACGAATATCATGTAATCGAAATTATGGCTTGCCCCGGAGGTTGCATCGGAGGAGGCGGACAGCCGTTGCATCACGGCAACTCGGAAATATTGTATGCACGCGCCAACGCACTCTACCGCGAAGACGCCAACAAGCCTTTGCGCAAATCGCACGAGAATCCGTACATCAAGACCTTGTACGAAGAATATCTCGGCAAACCACTGGGCGAGATATCGGAAACGCTATTGCACACGCACTATTTCAACAAATCTATGGATTAACTTTAAACGAAGAGTATTATGTCAGATATAAAACTAGCCTGCGATGTGGCAGAACAAGTCCGAACGATTTGCGACAAGCACGGAAACAACCCGGGCGAACTAATCAATATTTTGCACGAAGCGCAACACCTGCACGGCTACCTGCCCGAAGAGATGCAACGCATCATCGCTTCCAAACTCAATATCCCCGTATCGAAAGTATATGGAGTGGTCACCTTCTATACCTTCTTCACCATGACCCCGAAAGGGAAACATCCCATCTCCGTCTGCATGGGTACGGCATGTTACGTGCGCGGCTCCGAGAAGTTGCTCGAAGAATTCAAACGCGTACTAGGCATCGAAGTCGGCGAAACTACACCGGATGGAAAATTCTCATTGGACTGCCTGCGCTGCGTAGGTGCCTGCGGACTGGCTCCGGTAGTGATGATTGGCGAGAAAGTGTACGGAAGATTGCAACCGATAGATGTGAAGAAGATTATCGAGGAGTTGGAATAAATGTCCAGAATAAAAAGTGGCTGCTTTGAAAAATCAAGGCAGCCGCTTTCAAACATTTTTTAAACAACAAACAAAAAAGCGGAGAGAACGAGATTCGAACTCGTGATACCCTTTAGGGGTATACACGCTTTCCAGGCGTGCCTCTTCAACCACTCGAGCACCTCTCCTTATTTTCCAATAAGGAAACAAACAATGGAAATATATTTTCCACAAAAGAAATAGCAGCTTAAAAGCTGCTATTCTTAGCGGAGAGACAGGGATTCGAACCCCGGGTACCTCGCAGTACAACGGTTTTCAAGACCGCCGCAATCGACCACTCTGCCACCTCTCCAAAACTTCCTTTTCAGAAGTGCTTTTCGTTAAAAGCGGTGCAAAGGTACGAATATATTTTAAACTTACAAGAGTTTTCACAAAAAAAAATCACGAACATCATTTCCAAAGAATAGCAATATCTAGGTATTTTATGTTGAAAAGCATAAAATAGAGCATATTTATGCTGATTATATGAAAAAACGTTGTAACTTTGTGCGCTTTAAAGAAAAGGATAACTACAACCTCTAATTTTATCATTTATGGAATTAAATAAGATCTTTAAAGACGGTCTTTGGAGCACAGAAATCAACGTAAGAGATTTCGTTAGTCACAACATCACTCCGTATTATGGAGATGCTTCTTTCCTCGAAGGACCTACCGAACGCACTAAAGCTGTATGGAACCGCTGCCTCGAAGCACTGGCAGAAGAAAGAGCCAATAACGGAGTACGCTCACTGGATAATGTCACCGTCTCAACCATCACTTCTCATAAAGCCGGATATATCGACAAAGAAAACGAACTGATCGTCGGTCTGCAAACAGACGAACTTCTGAAACGTGCAATCAAACCTTTCGGAGGTATCAACGTGGTGAGCAAAGCCTGTCACGAAAACGGCGTGGAAGTGGACGACCGTGTAAAAGATATATTCACTCACTACCGCAAGACGCACAATGACGGAGTATTTGACGTATATACCGAAGAAATCCGTTCGTTCCGTTCTCTGGGATTCCTCACCGGACTTCCTGACAACTATGCCCGCGGACGTATCATCGGCGACTACCGCCGTATGGCTCTCTATGGTATCGACCGACTGATTGAGGCAAAAAAAGAAGATTTGCGTAACCTTACCGGTCCGATGACCGAAGCCCGCATCCGCCTGCGCGAAGAAGTGGCAGAGCAAATCAAGGCATTGAAGGACATGAAGGTAATGGGCGAATACTACGGACTCGACTTGAGCCGTCCTGCCTACACCGCACAAGAAGCAGTACAATGGGTGTACATGGCTTACCTTGCTGCCGTAAAAGAACAAGACGGTGCTGCCATGTCACTGGGTAACGTCTCTTCGTTCCTCGACATTTATATGGAATATGAATTGAGCAAAGGAACTATCACAGAATCTTTCGCACAGGAGCTGATCGACCAGTTTGTCATCAAACTGCGTATGGTGCGCCACCTGCGTATGCAATCTTACAACGACATCTTTGCGGGCGACCCGACATGGGTAACCGAATCTCTGGGCGGACGCCTCAACGACGGACGCACAAAGGTGACAAAGACTTCTTTCCGCTTCCTGCAAACACTCTACAACCTCGGCCCTTCACCGGAACCGAACCTGACTGTATTGTGGAGCCCGGAACTTCCGGAAGGATTCAAAGAATTCTGCGCAAAAGTATCTATCGACACTTCTTCCATCCAATATGAAAACGACGACCTGATGCGTGAAGTGCGCCAGTCTGACGACTACGGAATCGCGTGCTGCGTATCTTATCAGGAAATCGGAAAACAAATCCAATTCTTCGGCGCACGTTGCAACCTGGCAAAAGCCCTGCTGCTTGCCATCAACGGCGGACGTTGCGAAAACACCGGTACGGTAATGGTGAAAAATATCCCCGTACTAACCAGCGACACACTGAACTTCGAAGAAGTAATGAGCAACTACAAGAAGGTATTGACAGAAATCGCCCGTGTTTACAACGAAGCGATGAACATCATCCATTATATGCATGATAAGTATTACTACGAAAAAGCCCAAATGGCTCTTGTAGATACCAACCCACGCATCAACCTTGCTTACGGTGTAGCCGGACTTTCTATCGCCCTCGATTCACTGTCGGCCATCAAATATGCCAAAGTGACTGCACGCCGCAACGACATCGGTCTGACAGAAGGTTTCGATATTCAAGGCGAATTCCCTTGCTTCGGTAATGACAACGACAAGGTAGACCATCTGGGTGTTGACCTGGTCTATTTCTTCAGCGAAGAATTGAAGAAACTTCCGGTTTACAAGAATGCCCGTCCTACTCTGTCTTTGCTCACCATCACTTCCAACGTGATGTATGGCAAGAAGACAGGTGCTACTCCCGACGGCCGCGCCAAAGGTGTCGCTTTTGCTCCGGGAGCCAATCCGATGCACGGACGTGACAAGAACGGTGCTATCGCCTCTTTGAGTTCCGTAGCGAAATTACGTTACCGCGACTCACAAGACGGTATCAGCAACACCTTCTCTATCGTTCCGAAATCACTGGGAGCTACTGAAGAAGATCGCGTAGAAAATCTGGTGACAATGATGGATGGTTACTTCACCAAAGGCGCTCACCACCTGAACGTGAACGTACTGAACCGTGAAATGCTTTACGACGCCATGGAACATCCGGAAAAATATCCGCAACTCACCATCCGTGTTTCCGGTTATGCCGTAAACTTCGTGAAGTTGAGCCGCGAACATCAATTGGAAGTTATCAGCCGTAGCTTCCACGAACGTATGTAATCAGATCTACTCAATATGACGATAAACGTACATTCATACGAAAGTATGGGAACATTCGACGGGCCGGGCTTACGGCTCGTCGTTTTTCTTCAAGGATGCAATTTCCGCTGCCTGTATTGCGCCAACCCTGACACAATAGCCGGGAAAGGAGGCACACCTACTCCACCGGAAGAAATCGTCCGCATGGCTATGAGCCAACGTCCTTTTTTCGGGAAACGCGGAGGAGTCACTTTCTCCGGAGGAGAACCTACGTTTCAGGCCAAAGCACTTGTTCCTTTAGTGCGTGAACTGAAAGAAAAGGGAATACATGTATGCATAGACAGCAACGGTGGTATCTGGAACGAAGAAGTAGAAGAACTTTTCAAACTGACGGATCTTGTATTGCTGGATATTAAAGAGTTCAATCCGGCACGCCATCAGGCACTGACCGGAAGAAGTAACGAGCAAACCATCCGCACGGCAGCATGGCTGGAAGAAAACGAGAAACCTTTCTGGCTGCGTTATGTATTAGTGCCCGGATACAGCGATTTCGAGGAAGACATCCGCCGTTTAGGAGAGGCTCTGGGAAAATATAAGATGGTGCAACGAGTGGAAATCTTGCCTTATCATACATTAGGCGTACATAAGTATGAAGCGATGGAGCAAGAATACAAGCTGAAAGACGTAAAAGAAAATACCCCCGAACAACTTGAAAAAGCCGTGGAGGTATTTAAAGAATATTTCACTACTGTGGTGGTCAATTAGTTGAAGAAGTTGAGAATTGAGAATTGAGAGTTGAGAATTGAGAGTTAACTATGCAGTATAACAGTGCGCAGCCAACTCTCAACTCTCCATTCTCAACTCTCAGATTCTTCGATCACCTCGAAACAGGGACACTCTTTGATCCGTTCCCAGGGGTCTACAATTCCATTATAATTAGTGTCAGGGCTCAAGTCCCGGTGACCGACCACCTTTGCATCCGGATAACGCTGCAACAACTCGCTTACCAGACGATGCATCGCCTCTTTCTGGCGGGAAGTACGTGTATCCGCTGCCTTTCCGTTCTCATCCAGCCCGCCTTCATAGCACACCCCTAAACTAATCGCATTAAAACCGCGTGCATGAGCACCCACCGTATCTTCATCCCTCATCGGTTCTATCTGTCCCGATTTGCGGATATAATAATGATACCCCCAACACGAAAAGCCCCGAAAGCGATGGGCAGTGTCCACATCCTTCGCCGTGAAGTCGCGATCGACACGGGTAGCAGAGCAGTGAATCACAATCAGACTAATCTTTCTCATCGTCCTTCTCCCTTTCCGTCGTTTTCACATTACACACTTCCTTATGGGTGGCATTGAAGCGCACCTCTCTCACAATTCTGTTCCGCTTTCTTTTTCCGAAGAAAGGCACAAGGAACATAATTACATCCAAAATCTTAGTTACAATTTCTTTCATTTGATCCAATATTAAAGTTATCATGCTGCCGGGTCCGGAGCTTCTCCGCTTCCACCACCGTCTGAACCGCCACCGGAACCTTTGTCATCGTCTTCTCCTTCATTGCCGCTACCGCCCGTTTGGGCCACCGCACGCGTCGTTACCTGCTGGTAGCTAAGAATCTTCGTGATGTCCGCCAACGTCTTTCCGGGACGGAAAATAATATGGGCAGCCGTAATCAGCGAACTTGAAAACTCCTTGACCGACACAGCTCCTTCACTGTTCAACCCGATCTGCAAACTGCCCAAATCACCCAGCCGGACTATTCTTCCCGCTTTCAACGCACGCTTCGCCTCATAAAGAATACCCGAAATGGCGGCCCGCACATCTGTCTCCGTACAGGTAGACCGACTGGTGATTCCCTCGCACAACTCTTCAAAATCCAACTCTCCCGAAGCCTGTGCCTGCGCGTAATACTTTGCCGACTCATCCTTTTTGGCAGGATTCTTGCGCGGCACTACTGAATAAGTTACTGTCATTGCCATAATAAAATAATTTTAAGATTTCACACATTTCGAACGCGTTCCTTATTTGTTAACGACATAAAGATAACACATTTTTCACCCTCCGGATTCCCCAACGAAGTTTCCTGATACTCTATGAATAATAATGACGTTATTCTTTTATTAAACCATTAATTTTCAGTAACTTTATAGCATAAACCAAATATCATTCATCATGTATTATCCGGATCAGCCGTTTCATATCCGCACTTATAAAAAGTCGGAACTAGCTCATCTTTACAACCCCAACGTATGCCTTAAAGTAGCCTTACAAATACTACGTCGTTGGATTGTCTACAACCTTCCGCTCCTGCAAGAACTCGAACAAGAAGGCTATCGTGCCCGCAACCGGCTTCTCTCTCCCCGGCAAGTGGCAACGATCATACGCTATTTAGGAGAACCCTAGGAACTTAATCAAAAAAACGAAAAGTTCCATTCTATTATTTTACAAACAAATTTCTTTGCAACCGCAAATTAAAAAGAACAAACCAACATGGATCATTTTACCATCTTTCAAGACTTTTACCGCGTCATAGCCGAAATGACAGAAGAAGAAATCGTATCGGCCATCAGCAACGGCACATACCGGGAAACAGTGGAGGACGTGCGCCGAATCTTCGCGGAACAAGGCGAGAAAGCAGCCAACGAAAAGAAAATAGAACTACCGGAAATCACCTTTTCAGCCAACTACCGGGGAGGACGTTCAAACGCAACTCTCGTCAAGTATCTGGGATACATCGTGGTAGACATCGACCATCAGACACAGGAAGCATTGGCACGCATCCTCGCACTGGCAAAAAAGTGTGCCCACACCCGCATCGCTTTCATCAGTCCCAAAGGAATGGGACTGAAAATCGTGGTACGTGTATGCCGGACGGACGGGACATTGCCCGAAACGATTCAGGAAATTGAAGATTTCCATCATGCCGCTTATCACAAAATCGCTTCCTTTTATGCCCAACTCTGCGGAGTTGAGGTCGACACTTCCGGACAGGATGTCAGCCGCACTTGCCTGTTCTCTTACGATCCGGATATTTATTTCAATCCCGATGCCACAGCTGTCATCGTGGAACAGCCACCGATGTTCTTCAAGTCTCAAAAGAAGAAAAGGGCATCCGGCAAAAAGAAAAAGACGACAGCACCAGACAACAATCCCCTCACCGAACAAGTGGCACTCAACTACCATTCCTCGCACGCTTCCTTAATGGTGACTCTGAACTATTATCACAATAAATCCGAAAAGTACGTCACCGGCAACCGGAACAACTACCTGCATTGCCTGGCTTGTATGTACAATCGCTACGGCGTCCCCCAGGAAGAGGCGGCAGCTTTTATCAAGAGCCAGTTCACCGATCTTCCCGCGGATGAAATGGACGCACTGATCGGGAGTGCTTACGGACACAATGAGGAATTCGACACCCGCAAGCTGAATAGTACGCAGAAGCGAATATTACAGATTGAGCAACATATCAAAGAAAATTACGATACACGCTACAACGAAGTGCTTCATATCATGGAATATCGCAGAAGGAAAACGGACACGGAGCAACCGGAACCTTTCCATATTCTCGACGAAATGATGGAAAACAGCATTTGGATGGAGATGAACGAACTGGGCTATTCGTGCACCGTCAAGACGATTCAGAATCTGATCTACTCCGACTTCAGCAGCACCTACCATCCTATTCGCGAGTATTTAGACTCGCTGCCTGAATGGGACGGAACGGATTATATCGGTATCCTTGCCAACAGCGTGCATACTAGTCACCAGAAATTTTGGGTAGAATGTCTGGAACGTTATCTGGTGGGAATGTGCGCTGCCGCCACGCAAGACGATGTGGTGAACCACACTGTTTTGTTGCTTTGCAGCGAAATACAGAACATCGGAAAGACTACGTTTATCAACAACCTGCTGCCGCCCGAATTGCGCGCCTATCTTTCTACCGGTCTTATCAACCCGAACAACAAGGATGATCTGGCCAAAATAGCGCAGGCGATGCTTATCAATCTGGATGAGTTTGAAGGGATGAACGGACGGGAACTGAATATCTTCAAGGATTTGGTTACCCGCAAAGTAATCAGCATCCGCCTGCCATACGCGCGGCGTTCACAGAACTTCCCTCACACGGCTTCTTTTGCCGGCACATGCAATTATCAGGAAGTGCTTCACGACACCACAGGTAACCGCCGTTTTCTCTGCTTTCATGTCAACTCGATGGAGTTTATCAAAATAAACTACGCGCAGTTGTATGCACAAATCAAGTATCTGCTCAACAAGCCGGGGTATCAGTATTGGTTCACCCAATCGGAAAACTCACGGATTGAAGAGAACAACGAGGATTTCATTTTCCACTCACCGGAAGAAGAACTGGTGTTGACACATATCCGCAAACCGGAACGTTTCGAAAAGGTGCATTATCTGACGGTCACTGAAATTGCGGAATTGATTCGCGAACGGACGGGGTATCAATATTCTCACGGAACCAAAGCCCAACTAGGAAAAGTGATGTCCAAACACGGCTTCGAATTTCATAAGGGAAAAAACGGGAGAAGATACACTGTATTCATTATTGATACGGAACAGGTGAAATCAAACAGGCTATATGAATAAGATTTCATCTCCTTCGCACGCAAAAAGGTGAGGGTTGGTGAGGGTACTTTTGCAACTTTTCATTTTTATATTTCTTATTTCTATTCTTCTATTTTCTTCTAAAAAAAAAATACGAATGTTAGAAATTTACCCTCACCTACCCTCACCTTTTCCTTTTTCTTCCTCAAAAAAACGGTGGGAAATTTGAAAAAGATAACTGTCTTTTTCAAATTTCCCACCATGTTTTTTTTAATCGCTTCTTATAAAGACATCGAAAATTCGATCCTACAACCTAACGCATTCATGATGCGATAGAAGGTAAAAACCTTAGGTTCTGTCTGACCACTTTCCACTCTTGAAATATAAGAACGGTCGGAACCGATACGTCGGGCTAACTCTGCTTGAGTAATCTTAGCCTTTTTCCTTGCGTCTTCGATAATTTGCCCGGTGTAGAAAGCATACGCTTTTTCTTCTGCTTCCGCACGTTCGGGAGTACCTTCTGCTCCAAATTTCGCATCAAGAACAGCGTCATAATCTACTATTTGATGATTGTTTATTTGCATAATATTCCTCCTTTATTTTTAATGCTTTATCTATTTCACTACCCGGTGTTTTTTGCGACTTCTTTTGAAAGCCATTAAACAACAATACAATATTTCCATCATCAAAAATGAAAAATACCCGGTATATATTACCATTATATTCTGTACGAAGTTCAAAAACTCCGTCCTGAACAAATTTTACAAATTTAGTGGAGAGTCTTTCTTGTGTTTTCAACAAGAGTAGTCCATACTGGATTTTATCTTGTTCCTTTTCGGTTAAAGTCTCCATGAAAGCCTCAACGTAACCTCCGTATGCACGGAGGTTACGTTGAGGCTTTCCATACTGCAAATATGCGAATTGTTGTTCAACTATACAACAATCGTCTTTTTATTTTATATTATTTTTCCTCAAATTCTCCAGCACGCTTTTTCTTCTCATAAGACACCAGCGTCTCTACACTAAGCGTTTTCCCATTCTTAGGACTTATCACATCTACAACGCTTGCTAACGCACGAAAAGTCTGTTCGCAATTTGCTACTCCGTCATATGTCAACCTACCCAGATTGATGGCATCGAGCACAACAGAGACATATTGCTTCGGATTTCCCCGATACTCGATGATGACAGGCGTGAGATGCGACATCTCTCGAGTCAGTTGACCGACGATTCTTTTTTTTGGTCGAGCAGATCCATTAATTTTTCACTATGCACATTGATTTGTGCAGTTACTTCACGAAGTTCATCTTTCAATGAACACAATAATTCATCATTCAATGAATTTTCCATAAAACTTTCTATTTAATTGATTATAAAAAAGCCATTCCAGAAAGATAAGCAATCATTACTTACTTCCCGGAATGGTGTCTAATACCTCGAAAACAAAGACTTATATTCTAACCTAATGTACTCACTTTAATCCACTTCTTTTGATTTTGCATTCCATACCAGCAAAGCAAACAACACCGAAAGCAAAGCAGCACCAATCCAAAACCAATTGATATACGTGAAGTCATAAACATCAACGCCATTCTGAACAGTCTTTTGCCCTTCTATTAATATACCGCTCATCACATCCTGCAATCCGGCTCCGATGTAGCTGGCAATACCGACTACTCCCAATGCAGCACCCGAAGCATTACGGGGAGCAATATCCACTGCCATCAAACCACCCAGAAAACAGATCAAAACTCCGATACCTAAACCGAAAAGAACCATTGCCAACACGTCTATCCAAAAATGAGCTCCCGGAACTAAGAGAAACAGACAGAGAGCAAATACATTCATCAACCCGAAAATTAACGCAGGAACATTGCGACGTCCACCAAATAACTTATCAGAAATAACACCTGAAAACATAGTACCGATTATGCCACAGACCGGACAAATAGAAATGATAAAACTGGCATCCAAGGTGGAGTAACCCTTTTGAGCTTCCAAATAAAAAACGCCCCAACTATTGATAGCATAACGACTGATATACATAAAAGCACTCGAAAGAGCCAGTATCCAAATGGCAGGCATCAGCAATACCTGACGCTGTGCTTTATTAAAATCAGCCGTTTCTGTCTCACTCATTTCCTTTTTCTGTTTGGGAACATTCACCGAAGGAAATCCCATGCTTTCGGGAGTATCATGGAAGAACTTCCAGACGATCAACGCTCCTATCAATCCCACTATACCGGCTCCGAAGAAACCATACCGCCAGCCCAACACACTGACAATTGAGGCTATTATCAGAAAAGTCAACGCTTCGCCGATATTATGGCTCGCAGACCAAAAGCCATAGTATGAACCGCGCTCTTTGTCCGTGAACCAACGAGAAAGCCCTACTACACAAGAGGCTGCTCCCATAGATTGAAACCAGCCGCTAATCCCCCAAAGGATAGCGAACAGGATAAAAGAATTAGTAAAACCGAGACAGAGGTTAACCAAAGCAGTTATCAATAAACCGGTAGTCATAAAACGGTTGATATTACTACGGTCGGCAAAGAAACCGTTCGTGAATTTTCCGATGGCATAGGTGAAGAACAATACGGAACCTATGATGCCTAACTCTGTTTCCGAAAAAATTCCTTCATCTACAATAGGTTTCTTTACGACATTCAGACTAAGACGGCACACATAATACATACCGTAACCAAAAGTCGCAGAAAGGAAAGTAGACCATTTCAGAAACTTCAGACGACGGGTATCGGATGAAGACAAAGCTTCTCCGTTACAAGGTCTCGGTGAAGAGACCTTGTAAAAATTGATTAGTTGTTTCAACATGAAGGAAGTGCGTTTAATCGTGAAGTTTCTTGTTACGCAAATACTCCAATAATAAAGCAGGACGATCTGTTTGAATTAGCTTGGCTCCCTGGTCAATAATCCAGCCCCAACTTTCATCCGGCTGATGAAGTTCTACTGCACGGTCGTCATCATGGCCGCCACATAGTTCAGGCCAAAGCGAATTTATAAAAAGATTAGAGCCTGTATTACGTACTTTCTTTATCAAATTAAGAATCTCCGGACTGTCATTATCAAAAACCAGTTCATAGGCAGCAGGTTTCATGTGTGTCTGATAACTATCAATGACAGCTTCCGCTCCTTCTTTATGAAGCTGCACAACAGGCATAAAAATTACTTTATCTAACACATCACCATTTTCTGCTTTAACTTGTTCGTAAGGAAGTTCGGCTTTAATTACACAACATTCTATTGTTCCTGTTTTCTCAAGAACAGCATAAACTTCCTGAAAATAATCATATCCTTTATCAATATTTACCATAACTTTCCCTTTACACAGCAGCATGACTTCTTCTAATGTAGGAATTTGGTGTCTCGTTTTACAACCTACCCCATTTTTCAACTGCATTGCTTTCAATTCCGCCAAGGTATAATCTTCCACTTTCCCTTTTCCATTCATTGTACGATCTACCGTTCTGTCATGAATCAACACCAAATGTCCATCTTTCGTTTTTTTTAAATCTATTTCCACCATGTCAACTCCCATATCAATACAGTTTTGTATACCTTGTAATGAATTCTCTGGTGCATTACGCCAATCGGCACGGTGAGATACAACCATAATATCACTATCATTCCCTATAAAGGTTTGATTTTTTCGATATTCCCTATTTTCTGCCTGTTGAGCATGCAATCCAGATAATATAAATACATATAATAAAATACAATATAATCTCATTTCAATATTCATTCATTATTTTATCGTTCTTCCTTCTCTTTTCCTATCTCCCCAAAATGTCTGATATTTTAATTCTCCACCATATATATATCCGGTGGAGAATATACGGTCATTATAGCTCAATCCTCTTTTTAAGTACCCGACTATGTTCAGCCTCAAATCCCATCACATGGCTTTCAATAGAAAGATCAATTGAGCTGGTCAGATAAGAAGCATCTTGGTTAGCCACTGCTAAAACAAAATCTTTGACAATGCCAAAGTCACCACCTGCATGCCCCTCATATCCGGGCAAAGATGATATATCCTGATTCCAGACAGAATGTTTATTGGTTAAGAAATCCGTCACCTCAAACTTCTTCATATCTCCTTTCAGCCATCCTTTAGTGCCCATAATACAAGTCAATCGACCGCCAGTTGCCGTAAATGCCTCCATAGAAAAAGCACCAGTAATGTTTCCTTCAAACTCCATTGAAGTAACAAAATGATCGCACTGATCATTATTGCATCTAAAAACGCAACGTCCATAATCTGTAGTTCTTAATTTGTCCATAATCAACGAAGCATATTTTTTATCATTCCGTTCATTATCCGGAATATCAAACACATAAAGATAACGTCTATCTTTCAAATAAATACGTTTAGCCGAGTAAGGACATTCTGCCTCCACAGCACAATCAAGGCAACGTTCCGTAGATCCAGCCGGGGCATTTTCGCGCTTAAACAAAGTTAAGCCACCATAAGAACTAAGAGACTTGCACGGTTTGTTGACTAACCAACGCATCATATCCATGTCATGACACGATTTTGCTATAACAATAGGAGTAGTTTCCCGAGCACTCTTCCAATTACCGCGAACATATGAGTGAGCCATATGATGGAAGCGAATACATTCCATATGTTGAATACTGACAATATCGCCAATCATACCTGCGTCCAAAACTTTCTTCATCGCCATAAAATAGGGAGCATAGCGCAACACATGGCATATCCCCACAATGCGATTATATTTCTTGGCATACTTCAGAATATCCGTACATTCTTTTACAGATTGAGCGACCGGTTTCTCCAGTAAAACATCATAACCAGCTTCCAATGCCTTCAAACAAGGATGATAGTGTAAATTATCCGGAGTAGCAATAATGACGGCATCCGCGAATTTAGGAATACTGAATACTTCAGACCAATCATTAAAACAATGTTCATCTGATAAATTATATTTATTTTTCAAGTGTAGTTTTCGTTCTTTATTTATATCTGCCACACCAACTATTTTCAGTGATTTTGAAAAATGCTCCGAATAACTTGCATAGGTGCGCCCCCGGGCACCAGCACCAATAACAATCGCTGTTATTGGCTTATCTACTACTGCTTCTTGACTTTCAAGAGTAGACGATAGTTCCTCTATAAGCCCATTATTCTGTTTTTTTTTCTGTTGCAGGCTTTCCATTGCTTGAGATACTGATGTAAAATTACTCATCGCGGCAGCTGCTGCACCAGCTCCCATTATTCTTAAAAATTCTGCTCTATTCATTTTTTATTATTTCAATTTATTAATGAGGTAAGTAAAGTATTCCACTCCTTATTTGATTTCTAAAACTGCCATTATAGCTTTATGGTCAGAAAGTACTTCTTCAAAAATTTTAGTTTCTTTCACCACCCATCTATTTTGAGGATAATAAGCCACATGATCAAAAGTGTTACTTACGGCTAAATCCCATACAGTACTTAGTAAGTTGATATGTTCCGTACCAACTCTTCTGTTCAAGTCACCTGCCAAGACACACAACTCTCCTGTCTGAGGTATCTTTGTCAATTCTCCTACTTGCAACAAACCATTAGAAAGATTCGCCATATCCAAATGTGTACCGACAACGCACACGGAAGTACCATCATCTAGTACTATTTTCACAATGGCAGCACAACGCTTTTCTGTCCCCGAAGTATAAGGCAATATTTTCTTTTGTGTCTCATCAAAACTATATTTGCTTAAAATAGCATTCCCATACTTTCCACCATGAGCATCAATTGCTGGGAAAAACATCCCATGCATACCAGTCAGGTATGATAATTCCAATAACATATCAACTCCTTTAGAACGAGTAGTATAGTAATCTACCTCTTGTAACGCTACAACATCTGGATTTTGTTTTTTTATAAAAGAAGCCAATTGTTCCAATGAAGCATCAGCCCCGGCATGTATATTAAAAGACATGACTTTTAAGGTTGTCTGCGCATAACCGTCAAACAACATATTCAATAATACAGCAATCAAAAAAAACTTTTTCATTTTATTATAATCTAATTCCATTTAACATTCTATTTCAATATCATTTTAACCAAAGTAGCCTTGTAAACTGAAGTCAATTCTTCTCCTTCTATTTGTATAAGCTGAGTAGTCCAATTCTGTTTTAAAGGAGCCAATATGAAATTATATTCAGTCTTGGAACTTAGAGAATTATTTTCCGCCGAATTGTATATCTTACGATATTTCCTATCCAATATATCAAAGACAGAACTAGATTCGTCAGCATAAACCGCAGCAGCAATCACTAACTTTTTCGACACAATATCAGCAAAGTTAGCCAAAGCTTCTGCTTGTCGAAGTTGCTTATCGGCATCATTTTCATCAAACCTACAAGTCGCAACCCAAACATCTTCACCATCTTCAAGCTGATATGTTACAATACCAAGTGATAAAACGTCACCCAACTCTTTCTTTTCTGTTGAATTAATAATGGATTTAGATAGAAAACCGGTTCCCTTCCCCGGAACAAGATAAGACTCACTAAAAAAGTGATTTTGCCACCTTTGACCTTTTTTGCTTAAAGCGTAGGCCGTTTTCATTGGAAAACCATTTCCGGTTCTCTGTATGGCTGCAATATCACTATTAACATCACCAATCAGTCCGGCTAAAGCGTCTGCATTTTCTATGTATCCGACATCAACAGAAAGCAAAGAAAATGTTTTTTCAGAAACCGGATCATCAACATCTTTTTTTATGTCCAAGTCTTCATCAATAGATGAAGAACAAGCTGCCAGTAAAAATATGGTCAAGCCAAGAAAAAAATTACTAGTTCTCATATTCTTCATGTTATGGAGTCCATCCGAAATATACAACTCAAAATAAGCCGTTTCAAATGGACTCATTATTTATCTAAGTTTATTCCCAACCGGGATTATTTGGTAGTAAGTTCGGATTTCTTTGGGTTTGAATAAAAGGAACCGGCCATAAATAGTTTTTCGGTTCAACAAAGATTCTACCAGTCATCAAAATTATATTCCCATCTTCATCCAACGGCAAGTCATCAACAAAGACCTGTTGATCTGGATTCAGAGATGCTTTGCGTATTCCTTTCACGTCTTCCGACAACAATTTACCTTGTTTCCAACGTAGTATATCAAAATAACGTTCACCCTCAAGAGCTAACTCCACTCTTCTTTCCCGACGTATCTCATCACGCAAGTTCATGCCATTCGACTCCAAATCTGCAAGAATCATCAAAGGAGCAGCAACTCTACCCCTCAACAGATTAATAGAACTGTTGATATCTGTTTGGTCTATTTGATCACCTCTCATATACTTTGCTTCAATCCAATTCAGAAGAACCTCCGCATAACGAATCAAGGGTATGTCATTCATATCCTTATTATATCTGGCAACTGCCGATATCTCCACAAACTTTCTAAAATACCAGCCTGACGGAGTTCTACAACCAGACAAAGCTGTTCCACCAAGTTTGGGTTGATAATATGTACTGTTCTGTGGGTTTCCTCCCCATTTAGTAGCCCGTTTTAATACAGTTTGTTCTAATCTTGGGTCTCGTCCGTCAAACAAAGTTACATATGTCTTATCATTATAACCGCTAGCCGGATTAGTAACAGGCAATCCATTGCATAAATATGCATCTACCAATGAACGTGAAGGAGCCATTCGTGCCTCTTCATTAGGCACCTGTAATTCACGACTCAAGTTATGCGTTTGCTTAGCATCCTCACTAAAAACTCTTGTTAAAATAAACTCTTTGTTCTTACTATTCTTAGAAGCATTCCCCGCATAAGTAAACATTTCATAATAGGATGTAGCAGGATTTCCGTTACTATATAATTCATGATAACCGGTCTCCATTACTAGCTCTGCACTTGAAACAGCAATATCCCAACGCTCATGATAAAGGGCAAAACGAGAACTAAGAGCCCAAGCCGCTTCTTTGGAAGGTCTTCCAAATTCTGTCGTTTTCAAATCTTTAGCATAAGGTAATTGGTTACTTGACAGTTCTAATTCTTTTAGTACCCAATCTACCAGTTTTTCTTTATCTTCACGTGCTCCATACAACTCCGAATCACTAATATCCAATGTACGGGTTACCCAGGGAACATCACCAAAGAAATTTATCAAATATACGTAATGGTATGCACGCATAAAACGGGCTTCTCCGGCATATCTTTCTCTTTTTTCCGGAGCAACCTTTTCCGCTCTTTCATAATTCTCAAGGAAATGATTACAACGACGAATTCCATTATAGTTAGTATCCCACTCCGAATTAATAGTAGATAAATCACTTGTAAATGTACCCGCACCTATATTCTTATAACTTGCACTTCGTTCTCTTACAACATTATCTCCCAACATTTCCATATCGACTGATGTTCCTTTCCCACGCAAACCATTAATACAAGCATTCGCGGCAAGAATAAGGTGTTCTTCCGTTTTCCAGTAAGTCTCATCTGTCAAATCATCCAATGGGATTCTATCCAGAAACGAATCATTACATCCGCTCAATATAATGACACAAATTAAACCGATTAATATTTTACTATTTACTTTCATACCAAATAATTATTTTAAGGTTATACTTAAACCAAACGAATAAGAAGCTGTAATAGGATAATAACCGCCATCACTTATAGGAGATTCCGGATCATATGAAGAAAAGAAATCTGTCAAAGTCCACAAATTCTCCCCCGAAAAATAAACTCTTAAATTACTAATACGCAGTTTTGACAAGAAATTAATCTTTTGAGCCGGGAATGTATATCCCAATTGAATATTCTTCACACGTAGATAAGATGCATCTTCAATCCAAAACGAAGAAAACTTCTTATTATACGTTTCATCATATGTAAAACGAGGATAAGTAGCATGAGAATTTTGGTTGTCCCATGTCCAACGGTCTAAATGTACTTTCTGAGGATAGTTCGCGACTTCTGTAAAAGCATGTCGTCCCATTCCGCCAACGTAACCGTCACACTTGCCTACACCTTGCAGAAACACTTTAAGATCAATGCCTTTCCATGCTGCATTTACCCCTAAAGAGTATGTATATCTAGGAATAGCACTACCAATATAAGTACGGTCATCCTTTGTTGTTATCTCACCATCACCATCCAAATCCCGGTATTTAATATCTCCTGGCTGCACCTTTGTTCTCAATTCTTCTATAACCGGAGTACTTTTTTTAGGAGTATACTTTCCTGTATTCACATCATAGTCAAAATCATCTACAGTATAGAGCCCATCAGCCTGAAATCCCCAAAAAGCATCGATAGGATAGCCAACAGCACGTATCTGATCACCACTAAAATCATCTGCAGTATTACCCATACTTACGACCTCATTCTTAACATCAGATAAGTTGAAATCCACACCATAAGTAAAGTTTTTACCGATCTTATCTTTCCAGGAAAGAGCTAACTCCCATCCCTTATTACGTACCTTACCTGCATTCTGGTAAGGCTCCGTCACACCCAATACTCCTGGTAATTCAACTCTTAACAATATATCATCTGTATCCTTTATAAAATAATCGAATGACATATTTAACTTATTGTTAAACAAGCCCATGTCTAACCCTAAATTGGTCATTTTTATAGTCTCCCACGTAATATACCTATTAGAAGCACTATTCTGCCGCATAGCTGAGGTTATACTTCCTCCAATAGGCATTATAGAAGTAGTCGGTTCTATAGTAGCCATATAAGGATAAAGCGATGATGTATATTGGTTTCCTAAAGTTCCATATGAAAGCCGGAATTTCAAATTATCAAGCCAACTTCGTGTACGCCTCATAAATGTCTCTTCAGATATTCTCCAAGCAGCAGAAACAGAAGGAAAATATCCTCCTCTATGATCGGGATGAAAACGGGAAGATAAATCATAGCGTAAGTTTGCTTCAAACAAATAACGGTCATCAAAGTTATAATTGATTCTTCCAAAACCAGAACGAAGCGCCCATTCCTCGCCCATGCCATCGTTATCAAATTTCTCGGTTCCAGCATTAAGTACATGTAAATCATCAGATACCAAATCTTGACGAGATGCGTTCATTGTTTGGTTTTCATTCCACTCCTGTGAAAACCCTGCCAATAAATGAACCGTATGTTTACCAAATGTCCGTTCATAATCACCTTGTACAAGGATGTTCTGATAACGTTCTGAAATATCTCTCTGAGAAATGCTGCTAGTAGTAGACGAAGAAGCCAAAGGAGTATCTGTATCCGGTATATAATGCTGTATCTTATTACTCTGCTGCTTACGCAATACATCTTTGAGACGAGTAGCATATTGTATTTTGGCAGTAAATCCTTTCAAAATTTCCATTTCACCACCCAAACTCAGGTTTGTTTCACGAGCTTTGTAGTTAATAAAACCACCATCATATATAATAGCTATCGGATTGGCAGAACTCCCTCCATACCCCCATCCTCCATCTGTAAAACGAACAGGAGTTAATGGAGAACTCCTTAGTGCTTTATAGAAAAGACCGTCACTTGACGAATCACTACTGGCAGGAGTCCAATTATCCACGTCAGTATATCCAAAGTTTGCATCAATTTTTACTCTATCCAACATAGTAGTGGTAACTTTCACTCGAAGATTATTTCTTGATGCATGGTAACCATTGCCTACAAATAATCCTGATGTTGACAAATTACCGTATGACAGATAATAACCAAGGGATTTACTTCCTCCATTCAAACTTACATTATGTCCGTGCTGTGGCGCCGTACTTCTATAAAGCTCATCCACCCAATTGACATTAGCCCTATTATTGAGGTCTGTTCTGTTTATTACAGCATCAACATCCTCCTGAGTATATCCCCATGGCTTACCGACATTGGCAGTCGCCTCCTTCAATAAAGTCAAATATTCAACCGCATCACACATTTCAGGAAGAGCAGTCGGAGTTTGCAAAGCAAAAAAACCAGAGTAAGTAATCGTAGGAGTCATATCCTTATTCGCCTTCTTAGTTGTTACCAAAATAACTCCATTAGCCGCGCGTGAACCATAGATTGCAGATGAGGCTGCATCTTTTAGAACTGAAACAGATTCTATATCACTCGGATTTAACGTATTGATATTACCCTCTACCCCATCAATCAAAATCAAAGGGTTAGAATTATTCAGTGTTCCAATACCACGAATCCGTATACTAGTATTATTATCACCCGGACGGCTCGTTGTATTTGTAATAGAAACTCCAGGTAAACTACCTTGCAATCCAGTTACCGCATTATGAATTGGACGGGCAGCCAAAACATCACTATTCACCGAAGCCACAGAACCGGTCAAGTTCACTTTTTTCTGAGCGCTATAACCTACAACAACAACTTCATCCAACAATTCAATATTCTCTTTCAAAGAGATTGTTATATTTGATCTATTGTTAAGCAAAACGGCCTGATCAATATAACCTATATATGAAGCCCATAATTGTGTTGTTCCCAATGGTATCTCTAAAGAAAAACGGCCATCCAAATCTGTAATCGTTCCGTTAGAAGTTCCTTTAACTGTTATACTGGCACCAACAATCGGATTCCCATGTTCATCGACTATCGTACCTGTTATTTTCTTTGTGGATTGTTTACTCTGTTGAGTTTTACGAACTAAAACGATAACATTTTCGTGTTCATGGGTGTAAGTCAATTCCATCCCATCCAGAAGTTGCTTCATTGTCTGATCAATTGTTGCATCCTTTACATTCAAAGATATTTTCTGATTTAATTCTGGAAGATTCTCATTATAGAAAAACCTATAATTACTTACCAGTTCAACCTTCTTTAAGGAAGCTCTCAAAGAAAGTTCTTTCACGTTCATCGTTATTTGGGAATAAGTTTCAAAAGAAAAATTCAGGAATAACATAAAACAAATAGTCCGCAATACTTTCCAGTTTTTACTTCTCCCTATATGAGTTTGCGGGAGTTTAACAAAAGTTGTTCTGTGTTTCATATATCAATACTTTTAAGTTATTTGATAGGTATACAAGTTACTACCTCATTCCATCCAAACCCCTATTCCCCTTTAACTTTTATTAAGTATTTCAATAAAAAAAGCCATTCTTGAAAACACAAAGAATGACCTTTTTATATCAATCAAAAATTACTATCTATTTCTCCTTCAAAACAATCACCGAACCGTCCATTTCATAATAGAAAGGTGAAGTAAGCATCAGGATATTCAATGCATTCTGTATGCCACCTCCCGGAATGGTTCCGGTGAAATATTCATTAGGTAGTTTATTGGAGTCGAAACGAATCTCTACGTCATAGATACGTGAAAGGGTTTTCATTATATTCTCCAAAGATTCTTTCTCGAAATAGATATTTCCTTTCGTCCATTCAATGTAGTCACTCGGGTGTACTTGAGTGGCTGTTATCTTATGAGTGGCTTTATTATATTCTATTTTGTCGCCGGGCTTCATGATATGCGATGTTTTCTGCGCATAGACTCCAACTTTTCCTTCCAAAAGAACGACTGTCACGTCTTTAGCATCTTCATAGGCAGATACATTAAAAGAAGTACCGAGTACTTTCACTTCCAAATCGCCTACCTGTACAATAAAGGCGCGCTTTTCATCATGAGCTACTTTGAAATAGGCTTCACCATTCAGTTGCACACGACGCCCATTTTCTCCGAAGTTATTCAGATAGCTTAATTGCGAAGCAGAATTGAGAACGACATTCGTTCCGTCCGGCAATTCGATGGTTGCTTTATCTCCTTTATCAGCTTTTACTATAAAGGGCGCTCCCACTGTTTGGGAAGAATCTACAAGATAGTAGGTGAAGAAGGCAATACAAATGGGTAAAACGATGGCGGCAGCCCATTTCCAAGGATTCATACGAATAGTTCTTGGGTTCTCTTTTCCCTGTGTTTCTTCTTTTCCCTGCGTCTGTTCTTTGATTCGGGCAAATAGTTTATCGCGCAGTACCGGATTAATGCCGGCATCCGATTTGGAAAATTCTTCTTCCCACCAGTTCTGTAAATGGCGGTCGTTCTTTATCCAATCGGAGAGCTTTTTTATTTCAGCATCCGTTATATTTCCATCGAAATACTTTTCAATCAGTTCTTTATAATATATCTTATCCATCTTCTTTCCTGCTTATTTACAAGTATACATTTTCATCCTATCTACTATCCAAAAACGTGTATTACAATTACATTTCATTAACAAAAAAGGCAATCAGAAGCGCAATTACCTTATCGTAATGCTTCATCAACTGTTCACGCATAAATTTCACCGCCAAAGATAATTGCGTGGCGACTGTACTTTCAGAAATACCCATCATTTCAGCAATTTCCTTATTCGTATAGTTCTGACGCTTACTTAAGATAAAGATTTTCTTTCGCTGTGCCGGCAATTCTTCCGCTAATGAGTCGATATAATCGTTCAAGAAACGAAGATCAATAGTATCTTCCGTCTGTGAATCATGGTCTAGTCCGCTTTTCAGCAGATATTCATTGTAAACATATTCAACGGTCTGACGCTGGTACATATTCATCAATAAATTTTTGGCTATCGTACAAAGAAAAGAAATAAATGAAGCGTTCGTATCGACTTTCTCACGTACTTCCCATATACGGATAAAAGTGGATTGCACCACTTCTTCAGCCATATATTGATTGCCGGAAGAAAGCCGCATAATGAAATTGTACAGTTTACCGCTGTACATATTATACAATCTTTCAAATGCTTGAAAAGAACCGTCTTTTAAATCGATTAATAAATGTTTTTCATCTGTAAAATTCACCATAGCTTAGAATTTTGCAACAAAGGTATGCAACCATAGACCATTAACAGGTGACAATATTATTAATATTTTCTCAATTATCCGATTTTTATGAGGAAAAAGATACTAATATCAGGATAGTGACGCCATCCGGTCAAGATAGTGACGCTATCTAATCAGGATAGTGACGCTATCTTGAACGGATACCGTCACTATGTTCAGTAAGGTAGTTCGCATTAATAAGTCAAGCGGATACCAGCCTGTATATTGAAATTAAACGGATTCTCTTTACGTATGGTCTGTATATCCGAACCGTCATCAAAATAATAAGCAACACCGGGTTCTACATAGATACCCAGACGTTTCGTTGCGTTCACCTGTGCACCTACCGCACCGGATACCGAGAATTGCAAAGGTTTCACCGTTTCTTTCTCGGAACCGAGCTTTCCATAAACACATTTCTCCACCATACCTCCACCGGAAACGTAGAGAGTGATGAGTTTTTTATCAAGGAAATTCCAGTTAGCACGCAGCGGAATACCGACATAATGAAGTTTTTGTTCTATCTGCTGATCTTCACCCGCCAGTTTCGCATCCGAAGAAAGCAATGTGTAAGTCAATCCCGTTTCGAGAGAGAATCCTTTGGCCAGTCCTTTACGGACAGACAATCCGAAAGAAATAGGTTGATGGTGCTTAATGTCGACCACTTGTTTTGCCTGACGCAGATAAGGCACTCCATCTTCAAAAACCAATGTCTGATCGTTAGGTATCTCCATCAGACCGTTGGAAACAGAAAGCATACTCACACGAGACATATAAGCATGAGAGCCGGCACCGACTTCTGTGGATGCTCCGCCCGAATTTCCGACCGAGAGTCCCATGGACCATGTTCCTTTTTGAGGTGCTCTTTTTTCTGCCGGAATATGCAGCTTGTCTCTGCCGGAAGGGCGACGCGGCCTGTTGTTCGGCCGTTCGGTGTCCTGTGACTGTGTAGCCTGACCCACATTTTCACTGTCAACCTGCCTTGCTTCATTTTTCGTCTGTTTCGTCTCACCTTTGAGCATCTGGTCTTCCTCAATCACAGGATTATTTTCATTCCCTGTTACAGGTTCGTTGTTATTTTCTATTGCAGATTGGCCTGCATTTGTTTTCTGTTCTGTAAGATTCTTATCAATTTTCGCCAAACGGTCTTCACGAGCCACTGGTCGCAAGACGGGTTCTACGGAAGTGCCCTGCACATCCGGTTGTTGCACACCCGGCAACGCATCGGGTGTAGATGCCAATGCCGGAGTCTTTATATGACGTATTTCATCCGCGGCCGGTGTCCCCAGAAAATATAGACTTACCGACGAAACGACGGCTAACAATATAACAGCTGCAGCAGCCATCATCCATTTTCGATAAGGATATATTTTCTTCTCCACAGGAGGCATAAGTTCTTTTTCCAGTTGTTCCCAACCGGAAGCAGGCACCGGCTCGGAATAATCCGCGAGCTTCTCCTTCAACTTATTCATCCACAATTCTTTCTCTTCCATCTCTATCTATCCATTATGCATTATCCATTCTTTTACTCTTTTTGCCAATACACTCTTCGCACGAAATAGTTGCGAAGCCGAAGATTTTTCATTAATACCTAATTCCTGTGCGATTTCTTTATGCGATTTGTCTTCGAATGTATAAAGGTTAAACACTGTACGATATCCGGCAGGTAGTTCTTCTATAAACTGCATCAACACTTTCTGTGGAATAGCTTCTACATCAGAAGCATCCGGTTCTTCATATTCTTCAGGCAACTCTTCTAATGGTGCCGACTGATTGATTACATCATTTTTCCGGAGATATTGCAAAGCTGTGTTGACCATCACCCTTTCCATCCAGGCCCGCAGGGAGCCTTCACCCCTCCAGGTGAACTTGTCGAAGGAATCGAATATCTTTAAAAAACCGTCGTGAAGCAGATCCTGGGCTGTATCACGGTCGCCGGTATAACGAAGACAGATGCCAAGCATACGTCCCGCATACTGCTCATACAGTTCTTTGCGAGCTTGGTTATTGCCTAGCCTGCATTGTTCCGACAACTCTAATTCTTCCATTCTCTTATACACGTGTTTAACTTATAAATGCAGCAAAGATAGAAATACTGCATAGAGAGAACAACTCTTTTATCACTTTTGTTTCTTTAACAGATTCAAATGCAATATTTTCTATCCCATTGCATTTTCACAATACAAAGGAACCATTTTATATAATCTAAAACTTAAATAAGTATATGAAGAAATTTAAATTCATTGCCTTTATCTTTGCTATTATGACTACAATGCCGATTCTCCAGTCATGTTTGGACGACGATGACAACCCGTCCGATCTTCTGGTTGTCAGTACCATCAATATGATTAGCCAGGATAGCAAGGAATTTTATTTCACTTTGGATGACGGGAAAAAGATGTATCCCAGCAATGCGCAAGGATGGAGTAATAAAGATTGGGTGGAAGGACAACGAGCTTTTGTGATATTCAACGAGCTGGAAGAGCCTGTAAATGGATACGACCTTAATATTCAGGTGAGAGGTATCAATCCAATCTTAACTAAAGACATCATCACGATGGGTGAAGATGACAACGATGAAGAAAAAGTCGGAGATGACAAGATCAACACGACTTATATGTGGATCAACAAGGATAATAAATATCTAACGATTGAATTCCAATATTATGGAACGCATAGTGAAGATAAAAAACATTTCCTGAATCTCGTAATCAACGACAAAGAAGAGTCTGCTCCCACTGCTGACGAAGACAGTGCGGAGGACGAATATATCAATCTGGAATTCCGCCATAACAGTGAAGGTGATTATCCTCAAAGCCTGGGCGAAGGATATGTATCTTTCAAACTGGATAAGATTAAAGACCGGATGGAAGGGAAAAAAGGATTAAGGATCCGTGTCAACACTTTATATGGCGGACCGAAAACTTATGAAGTAAAGTTTCCCTAAGATTATAAATCTAATGTAAACGTGCAAAACACACTCTTTTTTAATATAATATATTAATTACGCAAAAGAGGGCGGTAGTTGTGAAACTGCCGCCCTTTTATCTTCTCCTTTATATAAAGAAGTTATTCTTATAAAAGATTTATTTCTTTTCTTCCTTATCTCCCAGATAATTCCAAACTACCGCACTCAACGCAGCTCCTACAAATGGAGCAATGATGAACAGCCACAACTGCGACAATGCTTCTCCTCCCTGGAATAATGCCGGAGCAATACTACGTGCCGGGTTTACAGAAGTCCCTGTGATAGGAATACATACAATATGTACCAATACAAGAGTCAAACCGATGGCAAGTCCTGCCAGATTGCCTGCTCCCTTCTTCGAGTCGGTAGAGCCGAGCACCACTAATACAAAAATGAAAGTAAATACTGCTTCCGCAATGAATGCCTGCAACATTTCTCCATCGCCAAAACCATTGGAACCTGTAGCCGTAGGTCCGTCATGAGCACCGGTGGAAACTAAAGCAAAAAGAATAGCCGAGCCGATAATAGCTCCGATTACCTGGAAAATCATATACATACCTGCATCTTTTCCGTTCATACGCCCAGTTAAGAACACTCCTAATGTAATAGCAGGATTAATGTGACATCCTGAAATACCTCCGATAGCATACGCCATCGCTACTACTGAAAGACCAAATGCTAAAGCTACGCCGACTGTTCCCACGCCAGCACCTACCGTACCGGTTACACTACCGGCAAAAACGGCACTTCCGCATCCCATAAGAACGAGCACCATCGTTCCAATCATTTCTGCAATGTACTTTTTCATAACTATAAATAATGGTTAATGCATCAAATATAGAGAATTAACCCAAGAAAACAAAGCCTACGTGCCTAAATTATTATTGCTTTCGCAACATTTTTGAATAAAAGGCAAGCAAATAAAATGAAAAAAGGACTTTTGCACGCCATATTAGCCTCTACCTTATGGGCCATCGTAAACTCTCTTATCAAGCAAGGATTGAGCAATGACGTCACTCCGATGAATTTCTCCGAAACCCGCTTTGCCACTGTTGGAGTTATTCTTTTCGCTTATACCCGGTACAAGGGTATATGACAGGAATCATCTCAACCTCTATTATTATAGCAAACACTGTATGGACTGCAAAGTAAGCATTTCTTTGGGGACTGCAGCTTTTATTTCCTCTTTCAGAACACATAGCAGGCTGTGACGAATAAAATCTCTATTTGTCGCCAACACCACTTGCCGCGTCGGTCGGGGGATAGCAAACGGACGTACTAATTGTCGCTGTTCTTCCGTCAATTGAGCCACTGCCAGTTCGGGAATAAAAGTGATTCCTTTTCCGCTTTCTACCATTCTCATAAAGGTTTCCATGCTTCCCAGGCGATAAGCCATCTGACTAACCTTCACCGCTTCCATCTGACAGAAACGGACAAGTTGGTCACGAAAACAATGTCCTTCGTCCAAAAGCCAAAGATGTTCGCCGGTTATATCGGAAGTGCGGATAACGTCATGTTTGAACGAGGGTTCTTTCCGTGATACATAAGCATAAAATTGCTCATAGAAGAGAGTTTCTTCCGTCAAGAATGTGTCTTCTAATTTACTGGCAATAATCCCTGCATCCAAATCGCCGGCATGCAGAGCCTGCTGAATATCCTGGGTTTTCATTTCCGTGACACGAATATCCAGTTCGGGATATTTCTCCATCAGTTGAGGGAAAAAACGGGGTAGCAAATAAGGAGCGATAGTGGGTAATACTCCCAAGCGGAATACACCTGATAATGATTGCTTATCTTCACTGATGATTTCTTTTACTTGAGCTGCCTGCGCCAGAATCACACGAGCCTGGTCTATCACTTTCTGCCCGATGGGTGTCGGACAAACGGGTTGCACTGTCCTATCGAATAACTTTACTCCCAATTCATCTTCCAGCTTCTGAATCATGGCACTCAAAGTAGGTTGCGTCACACGGCAATATTCGGCTGCCCGTGCGAAATGCCTGAACTGGTCTACGGCTAATATATATTCTAATTGTTGTATCGTCATCTATCAAATCATGTTAAGTTATAGATTTCATCTATGCAAAGATAGAAATTTTCAGTTTGACAACAAGCATTTTCCGCCTTATCTTTGCAGTACAGAAAAAAAAGAAAACAAGTATAAATCATTAAAAATAAAAAGAATATGAAAACTTTAGAATTTATCAAACTGAATGAATCGGGAGCAAACAACGTAGTAGCATCTTTGCAACAACTATTAGCAGACTTCCAAGTGTATTACACCAATCTCCGCGGTTTCCACTGGAATATCAAAGGACATGATTTCTTTGTTCTCCACAGCCAATTCGAAAAGATGTATGATGACACAGCCGAAAAGGTAGACGAAATTGCAGAACGTATCTTGATGTTGGGCGGTACTCCTGCCAATAAATTCAGCGATTATTTGAAAGTAGCAAATATCAGTGAAGTAGATAAGGTGAGCAACGGCGAACAGGCACTGAACAATATCCTTCAGAGTATCAGTTATCTGATTGGTGAAGAACGTAAAATCTTGTCTATCGCTTCTCAAGCCGGAGATGAAGTAACCGTTTCGATGATGAGCGATTATCTGAAAGAACAGGAAAAATTGGTTTGGATGTTGACGGCTTATAATAGCAAATAATTAAGATAAAAGGTTTAGGTTTTTAAGTGAGAAAGAGAGGATATTTCCGTAAAAGGAATATTCTCTCTTTATTATTTCCAGTGTACTAGTACTATCTGAATACGTTCATTCGCTGATATAATTAGAAATATTAGTTTTGTTCTTTATTTATCAAGATTTATAAAAGTAAGCAACAACTTTCAAAAGATGAAACTTATTCTACTGAAATAGATTTTTCTAACCTTATATCATCAGAAGAACTACCTATCATTACCTGAAAAGTCCCCGACTCTACTACTTTCTTCAAAGTATAGTTAACCAAGAAAAAGTCCTCCTCTGTCAAAACAAAAGTAACTTTTTTCTCTTCTCCTTTTTTCAAATGGAAACGTTCGAAATGTTTCAACTGTTTCATCGGCTGAACAACTGATGCATATTCATCTCTCATATAAAGTTGTGATACTTCCTCACCATCATACTTCCCTGTATTCTTTACTTTAAATGAGACTTCAAAACAACGAGCAGATTTCTGCACTACCTGCAAATCAGAATATTCAAAAGTGGTATAACTCATCCCATAACCAAAGCTATATAACGGAGAAGATGACACTTCCACATAATCATGATTTCGAGGAGCTTTCTTATTATAATAAACCGGAATCTGGCCTACAGAACGCGGAACGGAGATTGGCAAACGTCCGGAAGGATTATAATCTCCAAAAAGAACATCCGCTATAGCATTTCCACCCTCCTGCCCCGGATAGTAAGCAGTCAGTAGCGCATCAGCATATTCCGAAGCCCAATTCTTTTCTAAAGGACGACCTTCAATATAAACGACAATCAAAGGCTTACCTGTCTTTTGCAAAGATTCCAATAGTTCTTGTTGTCTACCAAGTAAGGATAAACTGGCACGGTCAAATCCTTCTCCACACTCCATATCACTTACACTACCCTCTTCAGCTACAGCCGCACCTGTTTCTTTATAGCTCGTTTTAAAATCACGGGCACTGGAACCACCCACAACCACAATTACAACTTCGGAGCGGCGGGCAGCTTCAATTGCCTGTTCTATCTCATTCACTGTAGTATCACGAATAGCACAGCCTCGTACATATTCCACACGAAAAGGAGATAATTTTGTTAGAATTCCATCAAGAACTGTTTTCACATTACTATCTTCCTGAGGAGCTGTATAGTCCCCTAACATATTATATCGATTGTCAGCATTAGGGCCAATTACCGCCACCTTATTTATCGTCTTGCTTAAAGGAAGAATTGAATTCTCATTTTTGAGAAGTGTTATGGAAGACTGTGCGATTTTACGTGCCAGTTCGATATGTTCTTTACGGCGTACTGTTTTAGCAGCAATTTTCGGATCCACATAAGGATGCTCAAACAAGCCCATCTCAAACTTCATCCGTAACACCCGGCAGACAGCCGTATCAATCACAGTCTTATCCATTTGTCCGGATTGAACCGCATGACAAAGGTTGGTATAAGCATCCCCACCCAAGTCAACATCAACACCAGCCGTTACAGATTGTATGGCTGCATTCTCTTTGGTTGGAGCAACAAAGTGGCTTTCGTGAATCCCTTCAATACTATATAAATCGGAAACTACAAAGCCACGAAACTTCCATTCATTACGCAAGAGTTGAGTCAGCAAATAATGGTTCGACGTACAAGGTATCCCATCTATCGAATTGTATGAAGTCATTACAGACAATGCCCCTGCATCTATTGCCTTACGAAAAGGAGGAAGAAAATTCTGATGCAAATCACGAATACCGACTGAAGCATAGTTACCATTTTGTCCACCCTCCGGCACAGCGTATGCCAGAAAATGTTTCAAGGTAGCTATGGTAGCGTATTTTTGTGATAGATTACCTCCACCTAAACCGTCAACCATAGACGCCCCTAAAATACCACTCAACACAGGATCTTCTCCAAATGTTTCTTCCACGCGGGACCAACGGGGATCACGGGTCAGATCAAGTACGGGACCGTAACTAATATGCCCACCTTGGGAACGAATTTCTTTAGCGATAACTTGACCAACTTCTTTTACTAATTCCGGTGACCAAGTAGCCGCCATTCCGATACCCGTAGGAAAAACTGTAGCACCAATTGCCATGTGCCCATGAGGGGCTTCTTCTGCTAAAAACATCGGAATTCCCAAACGAGTATTCTCCATCACATATTTTTGCAATGCATTCCCTGCTTTTGCTGCCATCTCGGGATTAAGTCCATTTGCCAGAGTTTTTTTTGTCCACGGGTCTGCACGATAAGTCGCCCAAAGCATTCCAACATTCCTTTCTTTAATCAATTGCTTGAATTTTCCGGAAGGACAGACCTCATTACCATGTATTTCATACATTTCCCAACCTAAAGGACAAAGTAACTGACCGACCTTTTCTTCTAAAGTCATGCGGGAAAGTAAATCTGAAAGTCTTATATCTATTGACAAACTGGGATCTTTGTAAGCAGGTAACGAGGGAGAGGATTGAGTAAACCCCAAAGTACATACCATCTGTACTATCACCAAAATATACAATCGTTTTATCATAATGTTATATACAGTAAAATGACTCAATTAATTTATAGTGTATTTCTAATCTTTCAAATAGAGATATTCAACCCTACTTACCCATTTCCCCTTCAAATATAACTGTATGTACAGGCTGATGAGCATCATTTGTTATCAACTTGACCTTTGCATCCAATAGATGGTTTGAAGATGATACATTTAATTCAAACAGAACCTCCAGACACTCATTTTGCTTCAAAACCTTTTCACCCCGGATATTAGTAGAAACAAATTCCGGACATTCTATTTTGCGGATAATAAGAGGATTCGCCCCTTCATTAGTAACTTTTACTTTTCTCTGAATATGCTTTTTTAATGAGATATTCCCCAAATTAAAATAAGATTGTGAACACTTCATTCGGGGAGCAGTTGCCGTGCTTACTTTTCTCATATCATCAATCACTGTACCAAAGATTTGTATAGAAGAACTGTGTACGGAATTGGCACTAATAATAATCTTATCTTTAAATGTACCGTAAAAGCCTTTTAAAGGAGAAGCTGTTATTTTTATAGTCGCACAAGATCGACCTTGAAGAGATGATGGCATAGATATCGACAAACATCCACTCTTATCCAACAGCGAGTATGACAACCTGACCATTTTATCCGATCGGTTATAGATTCTAATTTCCAATTGTTTTGACCTCCCATTATGCTGTAACAGATCATAAGATAGAGTCATTCGATCTGCCAGAATATCTGATGATAAAGAATAAGGATATTCATCCTCTATACGATTCATTGTATTTATCGTGCCTTTTACCCAAAGAGTATTGACACTTTGCCCTGAATTAGAAACAACCCTTATACTCTTAGAGAAAAAGTTTGTTCGCCCTTTAGGATCGAAAGTTACGGTAATAGTGCCTGTATGCCCTGGTTTTACAGGTTGTTTACTATAAACAGGAATGGCACACCCACAAGTTGAAATCACTTCTTCAATCACAACAGGAGAAGTATGTATATTAGTAAAATGAAAAGTATGACTCACTTTGCCTTCTACTTCCTGAATATTACCAAAATTCCAAGTAGTAGTATCAAAACGTAATACAGTTTTTCCCTGTTGTTGAGCACATACGCCAACAATAGAGCACAGTAAAACGATCAAAGCTGACATAAAACGTTTCATCATCATTTCTTTAAGTTAATATTGGGAGTTACGTAAAAACACAATAACTCCCAATATAAAATCACATTTTAATTATCTTGAGGCAAATCATTGAATTCTGCATTCCAAATGATATTTGCCGAAGCAGGGAAAGTTAAATCACGCCCATTGCCCGAACTGTCCTTCAATGTATTTCCTTCTCCTTCATCCAATTTCCAATAGCCATATAAGTCCGACGAAGATGGAGAAGCTATTGTACGCAAGTTAGCTTTTACTTCTTCCGCCGTCAGACACTTCTTCCACATACGAATATCAGAAATCAGACCATCAAAATACATACTTGAACTTGTATTACCAAACTGAATACCAGTCAACGTATATCCCACCTTGAATCTTTGAGAAGAGGATGGTCCCCAACGTTTAGTAGGTTTTGCAGAAGCAACTTCCTCACCGTTAATATATAAACGATAAGCAACCTCAATATTCTGGCCCGTTTTTGTTCCGTCACAAGTAATAGTCAACCTTACCCATTGATTAGCCGGCAACGTTATATTTTGATTAGCCAATGTCAAGTCACATTGACGATTACCAATATTAGACGCTCCCGTTGCACCGGTCACACGTAGTTCACAACCACTAAAAACCTCATTATTATTGTTGGTATCTTTACCACGCCATGTACCTATATAATTAGTTCCACTGTGCCAACTATATGGATATACAAGCATTTCAAACGTATGTGTATTATCTTCAATCGTAACTACTTCATCATTTGCGAAACTTAACGTACGATACATATCCGTTGAATAAGAACTCATATTCAATCCCGGTATATAATCCAATTCCCCATCAATGCTAATCGTAAAATAAGAAACAGAACGAGTGTCCGTTACAAATTGTCCTACACACGTTTCATCTATTGTTGCAACAATAGGAAGCAAATATTCTTCACCTTCCACCAAACCGAACAATGATGAAAACTTAACTGATAAGGAATTGGATTCTTGCTGTCCTGCCTTCACTATCGCATTTTTAGCTTGCAACTCATAGACAAAAGCGGGCATCATCTTATAAGACGTGTTATTTGCAGCATTATAAGCCTCTACCATACTTTCGTCCACGGCAATGTCACACAATAAAGTAGTAGCAGCAGGTTTATCCAGTTTGATAGTATAATCATAAACATAGCTTCCTGCATCCAGTATCTCCCTATAATCAATAGAAACAGGTCCTGCTTCCGACTGTGGCATCTCTATTGTCGGCAATTCAATAAAATCATTGTCATCATCCGAACAGGATGTGAATCCTACTCCTCCCAATAAAACAAGCAAAAGGAGAGTTAATCTATTTATATTGTTTTTCATTATCATACAGTCTATTCATTTATTATTACCTTATTCAAGACATTTATTCGTATCATCATAAGTCCAGTCAATCGTGATTCCATTCTTATAACTGATATCACGCTTGGACGGAGATAAATCATAGAAAGTAGTTCCTTCTCCTTCATTCATTCTCCAATAAGACACAAGCCCATTGGTAGAAGGATCTACCCCACATACATTTGCTTTAATTTCACGAGCAGACAAAGGACGAGTCCAAAGGCGCATCTCACTCAAACGACCATAAAACAATTGTGAAGATTGATAACCTTTTGAAGGCATACCGATCTGTACTCCATAAAGCGCATATTCATACGGAGCAACTGTCATTGAGTTATCTTTCTCTCCATTAATATACAATGTCAACGTACTGCCGTCATTTACCAAGGCAACAGCATACCAGGTATTTAAAGCAAAGCGAGTATTCGATGACATTTTACCCTGTTTAGTTGTTACATGCAACTGGTTCGGCTCATCCGTTCCTTCACCAAAACGAAGCAGGTTCTGGTCACATTTAAAGCCTCCATCATCAATCGCTCCCCCTTCTACAGACGCTTCACTACCTCCAAATGAGCAAACACGGGTAGTACCGGAAGCTCCGGAAGAACGAAATTGAGTAGCGTAAATCTTCACTTCCCATGTATAAGTAGGCAATGAAGGAATAGGCTCTGGAAGTAAAAACTGATAAGCCATAGAAGCCTGTCCTACATACGGAGCATGGAAGCGCAATGTTCGGGATACTTTCAGAAAAATAGTACGCCCTGCTTCTATAATATCCAAATCTCCCGTCGCACTTTTTATGGTAACCGGTACCAAATAAACACGTCCCGGAACAAATTCCGAATCATCGGCAATTGAAAGAGAGGCAGCAGAAGAAATTGCCTGTCCTGCTGAAATCGTAACCTCCGGATTTTCAAATGTATATGATTCATCCGGAATGGGATAATAATTGGTTCCCATTTCCTCATTATAAGTATCAACCAGACTTGCATCAACAGCCAGATTCACCTGAATATCCGATTCAACGCGAGAAGTTGAAGTCACAGAAACAGCATACGCAGATGGAAATCCATCAATGGCAAACTTTACCAATCTATCCGAAGATGTTCCGGTCATTAACAACCCGTCACCTTTTTGAGCGGCTTCCTGGCATCCCTGCAGCATAAAAGAAGCTATTCCTATCAAAGCAGCTCCCCATATCTTTTTTATATTATTCAATGTTTTCATACCTTGCATACAAATTTAAAATTCATCCATTTTCTTCTTCCGTTTCTTGTTTAGTAGACTGTTGTACAGGCTTTCCGGCAGGATTTTGTTCCTGAATACCACGTCGAAGGCTATAATAAGGAATAGCGGCTTTCTCTTTATCACCTATAGCCTGATTAGCAGGACGAGTGGTATTGTATTCATATTCAAAATAATATCCGCCGAATCCGCCTTTTCGTCCTTGTGTAGGATTCCAGCGTGCCATACCTATTACAGAATAGATTGGATTGCCCCATGAATCTACTTTATTTCCATCGGCTTCCGTAAATTCGACTCCACCATTCTGCCAGTACCATCCCATTTGTTCCGTAGCAACGAATTTTTCAGGAGGACACCAGCTGCTAAGCTGGTCAAATTTAGATTGCAAACTTTGAGCACTACCGGTGGTGTAACATTGTCGTACAAAATAATCGACATAAGGTTCTGTTTCCTTAGGAGGCAGCTGATTATAGAAGTCAACAATTAATAATTTGCCTGTACCCGATTGAGGACCGAAATAATTTCCCAATACCTTTATAAACTTTGTAAAGTTATCATTTTGCAACCAGTCGCCTTCCGGTTCGTAGTCCAAGTCCAAACCATCCAGATCGTTACGCAACACACATCTCACAAGATGTAAAGCATAAGCCTCGATACCTGCGTCGGTTTTAGGAAACTCCGTACTTCCAATACGGCAAATCGTACACATCACAACGCGAGTCCCCTTTACTGCACGGATATAATTCATTTCCTCATAAGCAGTCGGCAAATAACGCTCGTTATAATAACTAGTTTCTACATAAGCCGGATTGTTGGAAGGAATACCTGACCACAGACTGACGATGTCCAGACTATCCGGTAAACCAATGAAATGAAGTCCCTGCGAAGGAGATGCTTCTGAAGTATAACCGGCATACCAGCCGAAACAAATAGCATGATCTGTTTTCTTATATTCACGCAGGTTCTGATAATATTCTTCATTATAAGTATTAGCCGCCTGTATAACTTCCGGTTCAATATCCGTATCACAACCACTCACAACAAATGTCAAGAGATAGGTGAACAAAAAATATACATAATTTCTTTTCATATTCTGCATTATTTAAGTAACCAATTATTTATTAGGCACATCCCACCACAATCTGACACCCGGGTTATCTACGCCACCTAAAAGTGTGATGCCTTTATCCAACTCTGTTCTATTCGTATTATATTCCGATTCCGGATAAGGTAATCTGCGGATTTGTATATTTGTGTCTACAGAACCTCCGGAACTTTCGTTCACAACAACCGGAAATACTTTCGGGTAACCGGTACGGCGGAACTCTGTCCATGCCTCTTGTCCCACCGGATAAAGAGCAATGTACTTTTGAGTAATGATTTGTTCCAGATTTGTTTTAAAATCTCCCGATTCATCCCAAGCGATAGAAACAGTCCCCAAAGCATCCATGGAATGAGATGATGTCACGGGATCCTCATAATTGGCAGGCACATATCCACCCGCCGCAGTTCTTGTCAGATACGCGTCAGCTCCTGATGCACCATGTTCATCAAAAGACATTCTTATTCCATCTTCATAATACTTTTTAGCATCAGCATTCGTTCCCCAACGCAAAGCATATTCCGCCAACAAGAAATATGATTCGGATGAACGCATCCACACTACATTGGAAGTAGCAGTTGCCTGTGGTTCGGCAAAGATTCCTGTTATATATTTATCCTTACTTACGTCCTTTGACATTCCGGCTCTTATACCCCGATATTTTCCACCCGTACCTGCCTCGAAGTAAGCAGAAAGTCGTGGATCCTGATAACCATTCATGTATGAATCCAGCGTCGCTCCCATACAAATATCATCCCATCCTTTCAGAATATACAGAGGACTTTCATAAGTCGCTATCGGAGTAATATGCTGAAGTTCTGCTAAATCAGACTTTACATTCATCAATCCATAACTATTGCCAATAGCCAGTTGGGCTTCACTTTTTGCCTTTGTTTCATCCACATAGGCAAGATGCAATGCAAGACGCAAACGAAGTGAATTGGCAAACTTTATCCAAGATGTAACATCACCGTTGAACACACAATCCCATGATGACAAAACTTTACTTCCGGATGCAGCATAACTATCCAAGTTATTGATAGCTCCATCCAATTCTTCAAAGAATCTGTAATAAACATCCTTTTGCGAATCATAAGGCACTTCTTTTGAAACTCCAAAATTCAAATAAGGAATAGGCCCATAGGTATCTGTCACACGGTGCATTGCCGCTACTTTCAGAATCTGCGCCATAGAAAACCGGGGATCTTCGTCATTGTTAATCGCTTTTCTTATTTCACGCCAGGCATTCATAGTCGTCAGGTAATTGGTAGTGAACATATCACCATACCAACTTCTTTTATCCCAATTGTAACGACCGGCAGAATTGATACTGGGAGCAGGAAAACCAAAATAGCCGACATAGCCATCTCCACCCATCACTTCCACAGTCTGATATCTGTCCGAACCGATATTAAGTCCCGGTTGTGCTACCACCAGTACGTTCTGCTCCATCTGTAAAAGAAGAGAACCTGTTCTCACATTATCCCAATCCGTCATCTCATCGGTTGCTTCATTAGGATTGGTATTGTACTCCAGAAAATTCTTCGTACAACCTACATTTATCATGATTACTCCAAGGAGTAAGTAGTAGTTCCTTACTTTAAAAAACTTACGTATGTTCATCATTATTTTTTTTAAAGGTTATCCAATTAGAAAGAAATCTTTGCAGAAAATCCCATCGATCTCAAACTCGGTTGCATGAAATAGTCCATACCCTGGTTATAAGTACCTGTGCTTGCGGTAGATTCCGGGTCAAATGGAGCCTTACAATACAGCATCCATAAATTACGCCCTACAAAGGACACATTCAATCCAGAAATCCATTTACACCATTTATTGATCGGAATATCATATCCCAATGTCAATTCTCCCAAACGAACATTCGTCATACTATATACATACATAGAACCTACATAACCTGTACCATTAGCTCCGATAGTCTGATACCATGTCTGGGCATCAATCATCTGACCGTTTACTTTCACGCCACCATTATCCCGCGCTTCTGCCGATGTCTTAGACACTCCATAATAGTCCATTACAGCTTGAGTGGCAGAAACTCCGATACCACCTACACGGGCATTCAACATAAATCCGAGACTGATTCCTTTCCAATTAAATTCATTTCTCCAGCTAAGAGTATATTTCGGATTGGTATTACCAGCATAGACATAATTATTCTTATCTGTTTCCAATGTACCCGTCATTGAATTCATCCAGATATGTCCATGCTCATCAGTTCTCATTGTATTCACATATACATCTCCCATAGAGCCCCCTACTGTTAGCCGCTGTTTGGCACCGCCTAACGAATAGACATCCATTTCGTCCAGATGTACTGTCACTCCCAACTCTTCATTTGTATATTCAGGGAGTAATTGGTCAATGCGGTTTCTGTTGAGCGACCATAGTAAAGTTGTTTTCCAATCTACAGGCCCTATATTCTGTTTAAAGCCAAGAGCTAACTCAATACCTTTATTCGTTACTTTACCTGCATTTACATATAATTTAGAATATCCGGTTGTTGTAGAAATTTCCGGACTGAAGAGCTGATTCTCCGTATATGTCTTATAAGCTGTCACGTCCAGTGTCAGTTTATTATCAAACAGACCTAAATTAAATCCTCCTTCCCATGAATGAGTTCTCTCCGGTTTAAGGTCTTTTATCGGGAAATAAGAAGTGGTATTCAATCCTCCCAACACTGCGTACGTAGTGATAGCCCTGAATCTTTCCGGTGCATTACCCACCTCACTATATGAAAGGCGAACCTTTGCATAAGAAAGAATGTTAGATTTCATTGTAAACATATTAGTCAGAATTGCTGAAGCACCGATAGAAGGATATAATATGGAAGAATGGTTTGTTCCTGCCAAAGCGGATATCCAGTCATTACGCAACGAACCGTCTACATAAACCATGCCCTTATATCCTAATGAGAATGTTCCGAATAAAGAATTGGTACGGTCGTGATAGTTCGTATTTTTATAGGTTAATTTACCGGAAACGTTCGCATTGTTAGAAGTAAACAGATTAGGAATGGTCAGTAATCCTCCTCCAAAATTAAGCTCCTTATAATCCAAATCCAATAAACTGGCACCTAAAGATGCTGTCAGATTCCATGTGTCGTGATAGAAATATTTATTGATATTCAACATGGCATCCGCATATATCTGACTGGTATTCTTGTTCGATTGCACGTATGCTCCTTTATCCGAGTTTTCAGCAATCACATTCAAAGTGGAAGCATACATTTTCTTTTCCGAGTTGATAGTTTCCTTATCCAGTTTCACGCGTCCGGAAACATTCAACCAATCTGTTATCGTATATTTTAGTAAACCGCTTGCCAGAAAACGGTCTTTCTTGTTGGTATACATATTCCGGTTCGTAATCCAGTAAGGATTCTGCATGGATAATCCATTTTCTTTCAATGGCCAAAACTGTGTTTTTATGTTACGGTCTACATCATATCGTTCATAATACTGATATTTCGAGAAATCATCACCGCGAGGAAATAAATAAACGGGAACCAATGGATTGGCATACTCTCCTTGCGACAACATATTCTGTTCCTTTACATTAGAATACATAAAACTTAAATCCATCGTCAGTTTATCATTCAGCATAGAGGTCGTGTTACGAACAGAGAAATTATATCTGTCCAAGTCATTATTCTGAATGATACCCCGGGCATTCACAGCACCTACGGATACATAGGTTTGATTTTTTTGTGTCCCTGTAGTCAGACTTACAGTGTTTGCTACATTGTAACCTGTCTGGAAAAAATCTTTAACTTCATAATCGGTAGGAGATGACAATTTAGATGCCCAACTATACCACTCTCCAGTTTCCGAACCATACGTATTCTGGAATTCCGGCAATCGGAATGGTGAATAGAAGGTTGAATTATTACTGTAAGTCAATCTGGTTTTATCTACAACCCCTTTCTTCGTTGTGATAAGTACCACACCATTGGCAGCAGCCGAACCGTATAGTGCAGCGGCGGCCGATCCGCTAAGTACTGAAATTGATTCTATATCATCAGCGTTGAAGTTAGCCAATCCGTCACCGGATTGTCCGGCACCCGTATACTGATCGTCAGGTTGTTCACCTGATATATTAGCCAAAGGAACTCCATCTACTACATATAGAGCGTTGTTATTACCGGATATAGACTTCGTACCACGCATTACCACACGGGCACCACCTCCAATACCGGATGAACTTGCATTGATATTCACACCCGCCACCTTACCGGCAAGACTGCTCATCACATTCATATCTTTCGCCTTTGCCACTTCGTCTCCGCCAATCTGCTGCACATTGTATGTCAAAGACTTAGTTTCTCGTTTAATGCCCAAAGCCGTTACAACAACCTCATTCAAGACTTTGGTATCTTCCGTCATCACAATGGAAAGCGATTTATTATCTGCAACCTTCACCTCTTGAGAAGCATATCCAATATAAGAGATCTCCAATACCGCTCCCTTTTTAGCTTGAATCTGAAAGTTTCCGTCGAAGTCTGTAATAGCACCGGTAGTTGTTCCTTTTACTTTCACATTCACTCCGATCAAAGGTTCTCCTTTTGTATCTTTCACTGTACCTTTTACCTGGATAGTCGGATCTTGCTCTGTTACATTCAATTTATTGGTAGACAAGATAATCTGCTTATCAACCACTGTATAAGTAATGTTGGTTCCTTTAAACACCTCATCAAGAATATCCAGTATCTTACCTGAATTGTTTCTCACAGAAACAATACGGTTCTTCTGAATTGTTTTATCATTATAAAGGAAAACATAGTCGGACGTCTCCTCTATTTTATTCAGTACCTGTTCTACAGATACATTGTTCATTGAAATGGCAACCCGCGTTCGCTGGGCATAACCATCTTCGGCAGAAAGTTGTAATACTACTGCGAAAAGTAGTGCTAGACTAATCCTCATAACTAAAGGAAGTTTTAGATTTAAAGCATATTTAGGACATAATGCTGTAAATGAATGATTTTTTTTCATACATTTGTGGCTAACTAAAGTTTATTACTAAATGAACTATGGTTTGATTCCGGCTAGTGTTTGCGAGACCTTGTACCGTGAATCTGGAAAATTCGGAGGAAGACAGCTGTTGGTAGCAGCTTTCTTCCTTTTTTCTTTTATTCTCTTGTGTTATTCCATGGGCTTTTATTTTAAGGGTTACTACTCTAATATAAATCTACTCTAATTTTAGTCTTTGATAATGTATCATCTGCCTGTTGTTGCGGTTCTTCAATTTTCCATTTTAAATCGGCAGACCTGGCCAGATAATCCAATATCTGCGACAGAGTTTCAGTCCGGAAAGTAGCCCGGTACTTATATTCTTTTCCAGACCTATTGTTAAACTGAATTTCTACATTAAAATGTCGTTCCAGACGCTTCAGGATTTCTTCCAATGAAGCATTTCTGAAAATTAGTTTTCCATCTTTCCAAGCTATCTTTCCATAGACATCCACTTTATTTTTTTTCGACTTTTGACTCTGTTTGTCGTAAAGCAACTGTTCTCCAGGAGCCAATACAATTGTTTCCTGATCGGGGGTTATCACATTTACCTTACCCTTTTCCAATACTGTTTCTATATAATTATCATCCTCATAAGCAGCTACATTAAATTTGGTACCATAAACATATACGCTCAAGCCATTCGGAGTATTTACATAGAAAGGACGATCTTTGTCTGCCTGCACTTCGAAATATGCTTCACCCTTCAACTCTACCAACCGGTTGTCTTTCTTGAAAGTGGTAGGATAACACAATGTACTACCTGCATTCAACCATACTACAGAATGATCCGGAAGTTCATAACGTATGACAGAACCGGTAGCGGTTACCACCTCTGCATATTTTTCGTCGGTTTCTGTTCCACTAAAATATAAATATCCCAAAACCAGAGAAGAGAGAAATAAAGGTATAGTCAGAAATGCTGCATAACGCATCAGTTGATTATACATGTTCTTTCTTCTATTAGTTTTTAGTTTGGCTTGTGCTTGATAATAGGCACCCAATACATCAATGGATTCCATTTCTTTAATATCATCTCCCAATGCTTGTGCTTTACGGAGCAATGATTCCGGACTCATATTTTCCATATTTTCTTTCAAAATCTTATCTTTTAATTGTAATTACACTTATAATACAACTGAAGTAATTGGAAAAGGACAGCAAAAACAAACTTTTTTTATTTTATTTTTCGAGCCATGCCAAATTGAAGCGGTAATGCAATCGGCTACTAAGGATATGAACCACATTATCAGGAGTTTGTGTTCCTGCAAGATAGCCACGTGGTTCAGCATGATTTTCATCCATTTCGAAATATCCCGTCCATGCTCCACCGTTTAAAAAGCGATATTCACCGTCCGTCAGTAGTTTTCTTACCGGCCATGTTTTTCCCTCATCGTAGGAAAGAGCCGCATACATGCCATATCCTTTCTTCACATTTCCATTTTTATCTTTAAATTCCAGACCACGTTCTTCCAAAGGCGTACGTTGCGGATGGTCTGTAAAAGACACCAATAATAAAGGGCCTTCATTCAGTCTCATTAAAACAAGACGCTGACCTCCGTCAATAGGAGGGAGTTCGCTTGCTACATATTTCCAGGTCTTTCCCATATCATCTGATATGCTCATTGGCATTCGGAGTTTTCCTTCTTTATTCCGTATGCTATTACCACGTCCCATAGCCATCAAACTTCCGTTCCCTAATTGTACAATTCCCGCATGGATACCTGCGATTGTACTTCCCGTTCCTCCTTCTTTGAAATCCGGCAAAGGAGCGCCATCCCAAGGATCGCACCATGTTTTTCCTCCATCTTTACTGATTTGAACAGCTGCCCCGTCATGACTGCCGGGACCCGCATCACAGGCTTGAACCAGCCATCCCTCACGTGTGCGAATCGTACCAGCTATTACCTGATGACGTTTGGTATGTTCGGGAGCTATCAGTTTAGGAGTGCTCCATGAAGCACCGTTATCTGTGCTGGTACGTAGTACCATTGCGAGATTCTGCCAGTCACCCGATGCTTCCATTCCATTGATATGATACAATTTTCCTTTTCCGTCATTGAGCAAAGCGCTTCCTGTCATATTCCGATCCGGAACTTTAAAGAATAAAGAAGCCACATCCCAATCAGTATGCCCGGCACGCAAGCGGGAACCGAGTACTACCATCCCTCTCCCATTCTCTTCATTTGCAGAAAACCATATTGCCAGCAAATCTCCATTATCACACCACGTAACTGCAGGCTGATGATTATGCAGATAAAATGGGGTATTCGAATCACATGCCGGACGTACCACAAATGGTATCGGAGGCAGAAACATCGGTGTGATAGCAGATACTTTTTTCCATTTTATAGATGTATTTTTTACAGATTCCTGATTGAACGGGACAGGGGCAGATGTTCCCGATACATTCAAACGAGTATCTGCTTCCACAATTCTAAATCCGGTTTGGGAATGTTTATCTTCCGGGAGCATAGCCAGTCGATTGGCACTTCGCAAGTATTTCTCCGGGGTGTGATGACTCCCTCCTCTAGTGACCCGAAACTCTCCTGCCAATGGTCCTGCCGGGTCTTTCTGCTTTTCTGCGGAATAAGAAGCATACCAATCCAAGCACCATTCTTCCACATTTCCATGCATATCATAAAGCCCGAATGTATTAGGAGGAGTCTGAGCTACTTTTAAAGATACCGGATCAAAGTCACGAACCACTTTTTGATTCCGATGATAAACTGCAGGTAACCCGTCTCCTGTGGAAAATAGTGTGTATGTGCCTGCCCGACAAGCATATTCCCATTCCGCTTCTGTTGGCAAACGATAGTTTTTGCCTTCTTTCCGGCTAAGCCATTCACAAAAGGCAACAGCATCGGAATAACTCACATTGACGACTGCTTCATCATCTTCCAGCGAAACACCGTTTTTTCCTCGTAATGCCCGATGTTCCGGACGGAATGACTCATATTGCGCATTCGTTATTTCAGTGATTCCCATACGAAACGGGCGAGAGATTACTACCTGATGGATAGGAGCCTCATCAAAATCTTCGCCTAATCCGTCACTTCCCATATAAAAACTTCCGGCAGGTATTTCAACCATCGGAATAAAAGACTTGGAAACTTCTTGAGGATGTATTGGCAAACAAAAGGTTATAGCCAATAAAAAAAACTTGTTTTTCATATTTTAATCCTGTTTATATATAATACAATCAACCTATATACAAAAGGACAGTCTTATCTGATTATTTTCCATTCATTAGGGGTGAAAGCAAAAAAAAGAATCGAAAATTAGGCTCTGATAATTATCTTATTATATATTGCAGCAAAATGAAAAACTACAGAATCTCTAAATAATGAAAATATCTTTTTCCAAACAAACTAAAGAACGGACTTTCAAACAACTTTATGAGGAATATTACGCCCCATTTTGTCTGTATGCAAAAAGGTTTGTTGATGATAAAGAAACACGTGAAGATATCGTTTCAGATGTATTTACTTCATTATGGGATAAGTTTGAAACTGAATCCTTTGACTTGCAATCGGACACGGCATTGGGATACATCAAGATGTGTGTAAAAAACAGTTGTCTGAATTTCCTGAAACACCAAGAATATGAATGGAGTTATGCCGAAAACATTCAAAAGAAAGCGCCTATCTATGAGACAGAGCCAGATAGTGTGTATACTCTCGATGAACTATACAGAATGTTGTACGAGACACTGAATAAGTTACCCGAAAACTATCGCACTGTTTTTATGAAAAGTTTCTTTGAAGGTAAAACACATGCAGAGATCGCAGAAGAAATGAATCTTAGCGTGAAATCTATCAACCGATACAAACAAAAGACGATGGAACTTTTGAGGAATGAATTGAAAGACTATATGCCATTACTCCTTCTATTATTACCTTATCAATAAGTTTATTTTTTTATTGTCAATTGTCATATTGTCTATTAGTAAGTAAACTCCAAACTATTAATAGATAACTTCCTTCCTATTAAGACCAAACTTTCTTTGCATTAGTTACAAAGTTATATTTGCCTAACAACAAACTATAAATGCAAGCTTTGTTTTTATAAACGCAAGTTGCAATTATAAAAACAAAGGTTACATTTATAAAAATGAAAGCTTCGTTTATAGTTTATAATAAGCAGAATATAAGTTTGCAAGCCATACAAAAGAAGTTTAGGCGTAACAGAGTGGAAGTTTTCTATTAATAGCCTAGAGTTTATCTATTAGTATATTATGAGGGAGCATCTACAATAGTTCGTTAAACTTCAAATTAACAGATAAAAGTAGGTCACCTCCGGATTTCTTAAGATGAAGGTATCTGACATCTGAATGTGTATGAACCTGAATAAACTTACCCAATATCTTGATAGCTTATAATGAGGTGAAGGGGTGAAGGATTATTTATCCTAGATTCACAGATTTCTATCACCGTAGTCGTCTGATTTATAACAATTCAAACAAGTGTGAAACCTATGAACCTTCGATATGAGCATCATAGTTATGTTGTTCTCAACAAACTGGAAAATGGTGTTTGATGCGTTTAGAAGAAGTATGAGATGAGCCCCGGCTCTCTTATTGAACCAACCAGCGACCGATATTACGGGTTTCTTTGTCGAAGTCCACACCTATCTTTACCAATTTGCGGTGGTCGACGGTATAACATTCACTTTCAAACTACGATAATAACCGTTCCGCCAAATCACGGCAACCCGCACGATTCATCTTCCCATTACCCGCCTGCGGTATACAGTCTGTATATAAAACGTATTTAGGACGATGATAAGGTTCTAATATACTCTGTAGTTTGTCTTCTATTTCTTCTATGTCCGGCTGCCCTTCCAGCAACAAAGTCACCGCCTGCCCCAAACGTTGATCCGGTACGGAAGTGATGACAAACGGCACGGGAATATACGGGCGAAGGATTTTTTCTATTTCCTCTGCCTGGATTTTTATTCCGCCGCTATTGATGACATTGTCTTTCCGACCGAGAATAGTAAAACTTCCATCGGGATAGATATGCGCAATGTCATTGGTTTGCAAAATATCATCGCATACCAAAGGGGCTTTAATGACCAATGTATTTTCAGAAGATAAAGACAGTTCCACAGAAGCAAAAGGGTAATAGCGTTCGGAAGCTAATACCCCATTCAGACGGCGGAGAGCAATATGAGACAACGTTTCGGTCATGCCATAAGTAGAATAGATAGCACCCGGAAGATTTCTGATTTCTGCTTCCAAAGCCTCATCGATTGCTCCACCACCGATTATCAGAACATCCGTTTGTCGCAACCGTTCTTTTTCTTCAGGCACCTGCAGGGTATTATAAACTTGCAGAGGAACCATTGCCGCAAATCTCAAAGGCTGTTTCATATCCGCTAACGGATGACCGGAAGCGGGACGTATAATCAGATTCAAACCTGCAACCAAAGAGCGTACGACTACCATCATAGCTCCGATATAACGGAGATTCATGCATAACAAAGCAGTGTCTCCTATTTGCAAATTCAGAAATTCGCAGGTCAGACGTGCGCTTTGCATCATTTTATCCTTGCTAATCCTTATCTTTTTCGGTTTTCCGGTAGATCCCGAAGTATGAACTGTCATCCAAGGAGATTCGGTAAACCACTCTTGCAGGAAGTCATACAACATCTGCCCTGTAGAAGAATCGGATGCTCCTACCGCCTTTGTTTTCAACAAATGCAAATCATTGGCTGTATATCGTACTCCTTCAAGCAGAAGCGATTGCTTTTCTCTCTCAAATTCCATTTTATTGAATGCCTCCTCGCAACAGTTCCAACATTTCTTCTTTAGTCAATTTATGCGCCATATTGCTTCCATCCAGTAGAGAATCCGCCAATGATTTCTTACTTTGATGCAGCGTGACAATCTTCTCTTCAATCGTATTGGAAGCTATCAGCCGATAGATGGTGACAGGGCGAGTTTGACCGATACGGTAAACACGGTCTGAAGCTTGGTCTTCGACAGCAGGATTCCACCATGGATCCAAATGAATCACATAATCGGCGGCTGTCAGGTTCAGCCCTGTACCTCCCGCTTTGAGACTAATCAAAAACAGGTGTCCCTCTCCTTGTTGAAACCGACTGACCTGTTTTTCACGCTCATTTACAGACATCGTTCCATCCAAATAAAGATAGGAAATACCCTGCAAATCAAGTTCTTTGCGAATCAAAGCCAGATGAGACGTGAACTGGCTGAATACTAACGCACGGTGCTGATTGCCGATAAGTTCATCTACCAAATCCATAAATACTTTTGTCTTGGATGAGTCAATTTTCAGCTTATCATTGATCAAAGCCGGATGACAGGCCGCCTGACGTAAACGAGTGATTTCCGCCAATGCCTGCATAGCCCCCAACGAACTTTCCTCGATATTAGCAACAGCCTGCTGACGGAGATTCTCATACAAAGCCATTTCCTCGGAAGACAGTTCTACCTTCTGCACTATTTCTGTTTTCTGCGGCAGTTCGTCCAAAACCTCATTTTTGGTACGTCGAAGCAGAAAAGGTTGCAGCACTCTCTTTAATTGTTTTTGCCGTTGCTTATCTCCGTTTTTCTCAATGGGCAGAATAAACTTTTCATTAAAATGCGGAAATGTCCCCAGTAAACCGGGATTGGCAAACTGAAATAAGTTCCAGATTTCACTTAGATGGTTCTGTATGGGAGTTCCGGTCAACAACAAACGGAATTCACCGTTGAGTTGCATCGCCGCCTTGGACATTTTGGTGTCTTTATTCTTAATTGTATGGGCTTCGTCCAGCAGGATGACATTCCACTGCTTCTTGCTCAACAATACAACCTCCGCATTCAGCAATCCATAAGTAGTAAGCAATATATCATAATCACCTGTCTCCTGTATCATTTGCTCCCGATCACCGCAGCTGTCATGTAGCACCCGGCAAGTAAGCGAAGGAGCAAAACGGTTGATTTCACTCTGCCAGTTAAGCAATACGGATGCAGGAGCGACAACCAAAGAAGCACCTTTCTTCCCTCTGCTGAGCATCAGAGCAATGGCTTGTATCGTTTTTCCCAATCCCATATCATCCGCCAGACAAGCACCGGCTCCCCAATACGCCAATCGTGATAACCACCGGAATCCATCCATCTGATAATCACGCAATTCAGCCTGTAACGTGGCAGGTACGATGAACCGGACATTTTCTGCCTGTTCTATTTTTTGCTGTAGTTCCTTAAACTTATGGTCTTTTTTCAGCAGGATTCCCTGTTGTTCCATATCAGCAAGCAAAGTGGCATTAAAGCTGGAAACTTTCAGACTTTTATCATTCAGCAGGATAGAATCAAGTTCTTGCAACTTCCGACGTAACTGATTGCTTAATGCGATGAAATCAGAGTCATTCAACGCTATAAAACGCCCCCTGCTTTCACGGGTTTTCCGCAAAAGTTCGGAAATCTTCATCCGGACTCCGTCTTCTATCTCCAACTCTCCATCTATCTCGAACCAGTATCCTACCCCTTTCATAGAAAGCTTCAGTTGTGGAAAATCCGCAATGCCCTTTATAGACAATTTAGCACCCTCCGGCCACTCGGTACGCGACACATCTGACAGCTCGCGAAGCTCTTCTATCAGATCCAGACATTGATAGTAATCTGCAAAGTAAGCCGTATCCGTAGCCATAAAGTCTCCGCTGACCCGTTGAAGTAGCTGGTTGACTATCACATAATTTTCTTTTTCTTTCTTCAAATTGCGTACCGCCTGCACACGTTCGCCCTTCATTGTTCCAATCACGCTTCCCACTCCCTCACCGGCTTTGCAATAAGGCGGCTGTTCGATGAAAGGTTTTACAAAAAGTTCCACCTTGATTCCGTCTCCTACGGGCAACAGCTGAACGGTTATCAATGAATCTCCTTTTATTTGCTTGAGGTTTTCTTTATTGCGTACCAAGTCCGAATGTATCGTCACGTTTCTTCCCAATTTCCCCAACACGTCCGCCAACTGGTCTTTAGCTTTTAACGGAAAGCGGGAGGATTGTTTGAAGAGTTCCAATATGGCACGCTGTTCCGAGGTCAGTTCTACAATCCGATAGAGCTGATCATTCTCCTTATTTAAAATAGTATTCGAACTTCCCAACTGTTTCACATTACTGCTCACCTGATAACCGTCTTTCAGTTGAGTAACCACCAACTGTAGTTCTTCTTTCGTAATTACAATAGGAATATCCGGATTTCTCTCCATATACACAAATGGATAACCCGCCAAAAGAGATAACGCCTTGGGTCCGCTCAACTCATAAATGTCTCCTATAGAATATCCGGCATTAAAGTACTTGACACATGCCGCAAGGCTCTTGTCTAGTTCGCTCATCCCTTCTACTGCGTTCTGCTGGAAAGTAGCCAAAGCTATATTCCTCCCTCCCGTCCAGGTTATTCCGTCTTTCGACTTTTGAAGTCGGGGAATGATCTGACCATAATTCGTTATATGATATACAATGCGTGACCGAGCTATGTTATCAGCGGCTCCTTTCGCTACTTCTCTGGTTTCCTGATTCCGAACCAGCTCCGCTAATCTGTCCAACGCAATTTCCCAAGGTTCCTGTTTAGCATAAGAAGGAAGCAGGGGAGCCACTCCCATCTCTTCCCTCAATTGCGCATTTTTAGAAATAAAAGCCTGAAAGTCGCATGAATATTCTAACTGCAATGCTTTAAAACGATCGTTTTCAAGCAGTTTCTCAATAGGGCGATTGTCTATATAGATTTTCTCATTCAGCTTATAATGTTCGAGAAGTAAATACAATAATGCTTTTACCATATTCGATTGCAGGTCATAGTTCCGCTCTATCCATAAGACTAATTCTTTAGTATCTCTTCCTAAAGCAATCAAAAGCATCAGATAAGCCGGCAGCCATTGCCTTTCTTCACGAATCCGTTTCTTTGTCACTAATCCGCTCATCTTTTTCTTTGAAGCCTCACTACCCTCGCGCATTAATGCTATGACATACGTTAACGAATAGAAAGGCGTATCAAAAAGATAGGTACTTTCTATATCTTTGAGAGCTTGCCGATATATTTTAAGTGCCTCTGAATAATTTCCATGATATTGGGCATAAAGCGCATGGGCGCATAAACCATCCACAGAGCGGGACGTTACATTCTCCGGGATTTCATTGATACGACCAGACAATACATATTCATAAAATGAATAAACTTCCCGAAAATACGCTTTAACGGAAGTAGGCATTGATTGATTCCTTAGATATAGATTTTCAACAAAAAGCTCGTCTATTTCTTCCAGCCAGTAATTCCAACGATTGGCATATCCATCGATAATACAATATAAAACACCGACAGAAAGTTTACTGTATAAATCTCGCCATTCGGTAGAATATGCCATTTCACGAAATAGAGGCAGTGTCAATTCGTCTACCGGCCAATGCGTTATTATATCATTATCCAATTCCTTCGTCGCAGCCCATTGTAACATCGCATTACACAATGTTCTCGCTTGCAGCTCAATATATCCGGGGAGAGATTGTTCTTTTTCAAATTCTTCAAACGATTCATTTCGCATCAGCCATAAATACCGGAGATGGATGCCGGGCAGCAACCGACATCTTTTATTCCCGAAATAATGCAGGTTTGAAACGATTTCTATCTCGCCATTCTCTTGCATTGACTTCAGCAACTTAGTAGCCTTGGCAGGGCTAAATCCCATCTTACAGAGTTTCTTCAATGCATCGTTATATAGCAATGGAAGCATGTTCCAAGCCATATATTTTAAGAAAAGGGTTTTAATCTCTTTGTCTTTATCAGCAGCTAATATTGCCATCTTTTTTAGTTCTATGTTTTGTCGTTACCAGTCGATTATCCTTTAACACCATCATTTACAAAACCACAGGCAATCTTTTCTTATTTCAAGAGGCACTTCCACGTTGTCTGTAAAGAGCGCCCCTGTTCCCAGTCCCTGTGGCAACGGATTGCTGAATGTTGCACACCACTGGGCAATGGCGTTTAGCCCAATGTTTGATTCCAGAGCGGAAGTTATCCACCAGCCGATCTGTTGTTTTTCAGCTTCGGTAATCCATTCGTCTCCTCCGCATATTCCTCCATGAAGAGAAGGTTTAATAACGATATATTGCGGACGAATTGTTGAAAGCAGCTCCTGTTTCCTTTCCAGCGTATTGCATCCTATCAGTTCTTCATCCAAAGCAATCGCTAATGGAGATTCGGCAGCAAGCCGAGCCATTTCCTCCCATTGTCCGGCACAGATTGGCTGTTCGATAGAATGTAAATCAAACTCGGACAGACGTTTCAGTTTTTCCATTGCGTCCACGGGTGAGAAAGCACCATTTGCATCTACACGCAACTCTATTTCTTTAGAAGAGAAATGCGTACGAATATGGCGCAACAATGTCAGTTCTTCTTCGAAATTGATGGCACCTATCTTTAACTTGATACAACGAAATCCGGCTTCCATCTTTTTCTCAATCTGGGATAACATGTTCTGAAAATCTCCCATCCAAATAAGGCCGTTAATCGGAATACCAACTTCTCCACGTGAGAAAGCCGTATCACATAAAGCCCAGTTTCCTGCAAAGAAATGCCGGATGGCCGTTTCCAGACCAAATAAAATTGAAGGATAGTCACACAAGCCATCCATATCCAATCTGCCTTGTTCCCTCTCTACTTTCCGGCAGACTTTCACTAATATATCTTCGTAATCAGGAAGATCGTCACAACTTAAAGCGGGCAAAGGTGCACACTCCCCTATTCCCACTCTGCCAGGGAAGTCAGGAGAGGTAAAATGAAGATACCAAACTTTACGCGTAGTATATGTTCCTCTGGAAGTCCCGGCAGGTTGCTTGAAATGGAGCAATCGGGGAATAATTTCTATTTTACAATTCATCGTGAATAATTTTTCAATTCACCACAGAATAACACAGAGCCTCACGAAGTTTTAATAAGTTATATCTCTTGCAGTTCTCCTACCATTCTCTCCTCCACAGTCTTGCTTTGCAGAAAATCGGGCTTAAACGCAGGAAAAGCAAACTCTGTGGTACTCTGTGGCAAAGCCGATTTTAAGGGAATTTCGGATATTGTTTGAAGTTCGGTTTACGTTTCTCCAGAAACGCATTCTTGCCTTCCTGTGCTTCATCAGTCAGGTAATAGAGCAACGTTGCGTCACCTGCCAATTCCTGAATACCTGCCTGACCATCCAGTTCGGCATTCAATCCTGCTTTAATCATGCGCAAAGCCAACGGACTAAGCAACATCATTTCTTCCGCCCACTGTACATATTCGTCCTCCAACTGCTCCAAGGGAACTACTTTATTCACTAATCCCATATCCAATGCTTCTTGTGCATTATACTTCCGGCAAAGGAACCAGATTTCGCGTGCTTTCTTCTGACCGACCACACGTGCCAGATAAGACGCACCGAATCCGGCATCAAAGCTACCTACACGAGGACCCGTCTGACCGAAAATAGCATTTTCCGACGCAATGGACAAATCACATACCACATGAAGCACATGTCCGCCACCAATAGCAAAACCGTTCACGGCAGCAATCACCGGTTTCGGGATGCTGCGAATCTGCTTTTGCACATCCAATACACTAAGACGAGGCACACCGTCTTTTCCGATATATCCGCCACGTCCTTTCACATTCTGGTCGCCGCCCGAACAAAATGCCTTATCACCGGCTCCGGTAATCACAATCACATCAATATCCGCTTCTTCACGGCAGATGCGCAATGCGTCACTCATTTCAGCAGTAGTTGTCGGAGTAAACGCATTCCGATAGCGTTCACGGTTGATCGTGATACGGGCAATTCCATTATAATAATCAAAAAGAATATCGTCGTATTCTCTGATGGTTGTCCACTCTCTTTGTGTTGACATAATCTATTTTTGTTTTAATTGATGATAATAATTTTTCAACATGCGCGCGTCCTTGTTTTTGTTGGTAAACACCTCCAAGAGCACAGGCTGCTCCATAGCTTCCGGTTGAGTGAAAGTTTTCATCGCTTCAGCCAGTTCTTCGTCATTTTGCGCTTGCAGATAAAGAAACCCACGCTCTTCTGCCCAACCTTTGGCGGACGTTTTATGGACTGCCGCAATAAATTTATGCGAAGTACCCGACATATCCAACCCCGGCAAGGTATGGAAAATCTCTCCTCCTCCATTATTTAACAGAAGGATACGCAGATTGGAGCGAACGTTGACATTCCACAACGCATTCATATCATAAAAGAAGCTCAAATCTCCGATAGCTATAAAGTTCAGTTTGTCGGAAGCTGCCGCATAACCGACAGCCGTAGACAGCGAGCCTTCAATACCGTTTGTTCCCCGGTTGCAACAAACTTCAATCGTAGAAGGAATAGAGTATAATTGTGCATAGCGCACCACCGAACTGTTAGCCAGATGCAACGCACATGACTCCGGCAAGGCTTTCAACAACGTACCGATGGCAGACATTTCCGAATAAGCAAACTCCGGTTCGGGAATGATCTTGCAATAGTTTTCCCACACACGGGGATATTCAGGAGTCCGATTGTCCAACAAACTGGCTATCTTCTCCAGAAACTCGAACGGGTCCATTTCGATCACCGTAGTTAATGAGCCGTACAAATCGACCACCTCACCGTCCGGCGATACGTGCCAATGTTCTTTAGGCGGATGCTGACGGAGAAACTTCTTCAGCCGTTTGGAAACGACATGTCCTCCATAAGTAATCAACAACTCCGGAACCATCTGGCCGACCTTCTCTTCGGGCATGGCATAAAGCGCCGCATCAAAGTTCTTTACCGGAATACCGGGAACTGTCTGGTTGCCGATATGTTCAGTCAACCAGGCAAAATGTTTATATAATAACTTGATATATCTTTTTTCAAACAGGTAGATAAGATTCATCTGACCGATGATAATCATTCGCTTCTGGTATTTATTCATCCGATCGACCAAATCATTATAATCACGATCGTAGACGTTCAACCCCTGATAACGGGTAATGACACGCACTTCAGGAAGCGAATCAACCGTAAACTGGAACAACGGTTCAGAAATAGGGACATTAATATGTACCGGTCCTTTTCCATGATGGTTCGTTTCCAGCAAAGCTTCATTCACCAGACGATTGCAATACCATTCATCTTCTTCCGTATGAATCTCCGGAAGGTTTACTGACTTCTTAACCAATGTCTGAAATACGCCTGGTTGTGGTACTGTCTGTCCATCCATCTGCCCGATCCAGGCAGCGGGACGATCCGCAGAAATAATGACCAGAGGAACATTTTGATAAAATGCTTCTGCCACAGCCGGATGAAGGTTTAATAATGCAGTACCGGAAGTGCAACAGACAGCTGCGGGCTTACCACCATTCAACGCAAGACCGATGGCAAAATAGCCGGCACTCCGTTCATCCGTCACCGGATAGCAGGTAAAATTCGGATGGTTAGACAAAGTATGTACTATGGGCGTATTACGACTACCCGGACACAATACAACCTTAGTAATCCCATGCGCCTCGAGCAACGCAACCAACTGGAGTATGTTCTTCTTGTCTGTATACATGATGATAATTATTAGTAGTTTATGATTTTAAAGGAGGCACTGCAATCAGCCGTTTGATGGTTTGCAACTTCTTCTCCGTTTCCAGCCATTCGTCATTCAATTCCGAAGAGGCCAATAATCCACCGCCGGCATAAAGAGTAAGTTGTTTATCTTCGATATGCATACAGCGTAAGTTTACATAGATGTCTGTTCGTCCTTCCGGATCGAGCCATCCGATAAAGCCGGAGTAATAGCGGCGGTCGTAACCTTCATTCTGCAAAATAAACTGATAGGCTTCTTCCTTCGGCAAGCCGCATACGGCAGGTGTCGGATGCAAAACTTTCAGAAGGTCTCCCAAACCTTTATTATCTTTCAAAGAAAAACGGAAATCAGTTTTTAAATGTGACAAAGCACCGGCATAAGCAGGATATGGCCCGTTTTCCGTAGAATGAATATCCAGTGAAAGAAGCTGCCGACGGATATAAGAAGCAACATAATCTTGTTCTTTCCGGTTCTTTTCATCCCATACTTGCGGCAATCTGCCATCTTGCAAAGGCTGTGTTCCGGCTAGTGCAACCGTATGCCATTCGTCTTTCTCACCTGATAAAATGATTTCGGGAGTACTTCCCAGCCAGATGCCCGTCTGCGGAGTATAACATAAGTAAATATACGAATGAATATAACGTTTACAAGCCGCCCGAAAGATGGACAAAGGAGAAAAATCCGCAACTTTATCAACTGTAAGATGACGGGAAAGCACTAGTTTATCAAACGTCCTGTCACGTAACGCATTTATAAAGGTATGAAAGCATGCCGCATATTCTTCCGTAGAAGAAGTCAGAAATGATTCTTGTCCTTGCAGGCGCAAGGCTATCTCCCGGTCTTCTTCCGTATCATCATCCACGGGTAAAGGCTGCCCCCACTGATCGGGTTGAATCAACACAACCGGACATGACTCACTCACCTGAAACGGAGCAATTACAAATCCTCTCTGTCCATTCAGTTCTTTCAAATCGTATATCAAACGGACCGCTCCTTCCGCCTGCGTCAACAGACGGGGAACTTTCTCTCCGGGAATACGGTAAACAGCAAACGGCTGCTTCCGCTGAATAAATGCATCAATAGTTGTCAAGTTACTTATTTCTTCGTCGGTCATCTCTTTTTCATCACACTGTTGACTACCCGTATGGAAGACACCAGTTTGTTTGTTGAAGTAAACACGTCTACATTCCATACGTGGGAGGAACGTCCCTTATGTACAACTGTTCCTACCGCACGCACTGTATCTCCTTCATGTGCAGAAGATATATGGTTTCCGCTGACCTGCATTCCTACTACAATCTCGTCCGGCTGGCAAAGAATCATCGAACCGAGTCCGGCAACTGTTTCCGCCAACGCAAGAGTAGCTCCCCCATGCAAAATGCCGAAAGGCTGACGGGTACGATGGTCTACCGGCATCGTTGCTTCCACACGGTCTTCGTCGGCGTATGTATATTGAATTCCCAAGTTTCCCATTAATGCGTGGCGTGCCTGCGCATTCAGTTGGTCAAGGGGAATTTCAGCAGCACGCACTTCAGCTATAATAGCCTTCTCCACTGCAACGGCCACTCCGTCTTCCTCATTCGAAGCGGTCACATAGTCGGCACAGGCTTTCACCGAGTCTTGTGAATGTCCCATAGCTACGCCCAGCCCGGCCAATTGAATCATTGTTACGTCACACACACCATCGCCTACAGCAATCACTTCCTCACGCTTCATATCCAGCACCTCCAGCAAAGCGCCCAAAGAGTTGGCTTTGTCGATGGCGCAGGGAACTACTTCCAGAAAATATGGCTCTGAACGGAATACGTCCAACGCTCCGTTCAGTCGTCTCTTCCAGTGATCTTCCAAACCAACCAGTGCTTCTTCGTCATCGCTCACCAGCATACACTTACAAGGAGCAAAATCAACGGCAGCAGAAAATTCTTCTTCTTTAATTATTTGCAGGTTATTCAACCGGGCTTCATTTTGGATATGTTCATTTTCAGGAGAATCCGTTATAATCGTATCATCATGATAAGTGAATAAGGCAAAACCGTTTTTACGGGCTTTCTTTTCCAGATACGGCAACATTTCGGGATTAATCCGACGTTCAAACAGAATTTCCCCGTTTTGTGCATTGATAATCTGACAGCCATTATAGGAAAGGATAAAACCTCCATAGTTTCCAAGTTCGAGCATCTTGGCCAACGGCATCAGGCCATAAGTCGGTCTGCCGGATGCCAGCACAATACGTACTCCCATTTGCTGAACCTTCAACAGGGCAGCCAATGTACGCTTACTAATTTCTTTCGCATCATTGAGGAGTGTTCCGTCTACATCAAGAACCAATAATTTATACTTCATGATTACACGATTTTGATTTAGATTACAAAGGTAGGAAATTGAGTGAACGACAGAAAGCGTAAACAGATAAAAATTACTTTAATTTCACTCTTTCAAACGCATTTCCAGATAATCGCGGAGGATACGGGCATGATTATACACCGGTTCTTTGGAAGCGTAAAGCAATGTTATCACCGGATGCGGCTTGATAAGAGTCAGAAAATCAGCCATTGAGGAAGAAGCGTCAAGTTCTTTCTGATACTGTATGACGAAGTCTTCCCAGTGTCCGGGAATATCTTCGTGAAACCATCTACGCAATGTGGAAGACGGTGTGATGTCTTTTGCCCAATAATCGTACTTAAGCCATTCTTTCTTCATTCCACGTGGCCATAATTTATCTACCAGTACCCGGTAGCCATCTGTTTCTGAAAAATCTTCGTAAACCCGCTTTATCCTAACCTGTATCATTTCTATTTATAGTTAATTATAAATAGATAAACCGGAAAATGCGAAAATTGTTTAGCAGAATCCACTCAATTCTGTAACGAATCCTGTGCTTTTTTAAATTCGTAAGGAGTCATTCCCGTCTTTTTCTTAAAAAGATTGTATAAAATCGGGGTGCTATTAAATCCGGCCTCATCCGCAATGGCACGTATCGTATAATTAGGATGCTTTTTCATCAGTTCAATGGCATAATTAATGCGCAATTCATTGATATATCCATTGAAATTGGTTCCGGTACATTCTCTTATCATCCTCGCAAAACGTGCGTTATTCAGATGTACGATTTGTGCCAGATCTTCTCTCGACAATTCTGAAGAAAGATATAACTGTTTCTGAATAACGATATCATTCAGTTCCTGAAATATCTTCTTATTCTCTTCTTCTTCCCCACTTTCTTTATCTGTATCGTTAGCAAGTTCTTCCAGTTCTTCGGGTGAAATACGTTCCGGTTCAACCTCCGACACAACAGCCAGTTGTTCGTATACTTCCGATAACTGGTTCCCATCTTTTCTATTAGCAAATTTCTCGTTTATAAGCCTGGCAAGCATCCTGTTCTTATATTCGACTATATGATTGAAATGCCACAAACGCCAAACGATAAACAGAGTCAACACAACAATACATGCAAGAAAACAGAGGGTAATATTTCTTATTTTTAATTGAAAAGCCTGTTCGGCAATATATTCTTCTTTTTCAGAAACGCCGTACATTGCATTCAATTCCAATGCAGCATTGTTTCTATCCCGGGTATTGATACTATCTGTTATAGTTAAAATCGTTTCACGTATCTCGGCAGCTTCTTTGTATTTATGCATACCCAAATATGCCTTCACCTCCTGTCGAAGGACAGTCAGATACTGTTCATTCAAAGTATCCTGCTGGGTTCTCATCAATTCCTTGAACCCCCTGCAATTATCAATAACCTTTTCATATTGTCCGGAAAGCGCCAAATAAGGAACCGAGTACATTTTTCCGTCGGGAGTATGAGACTCTTTCTTTGATAAGTATTTCTGATAATATTGCTCCGCCTTCTCATATTTCTTCTCCATGCAATAGATGTAAGCTAATTTGGCATATAAATAACTATATTGGCCATCTACATAATCTTCAGAGATTTGAGGTACTTCCTTAAGCCGTTCAATCTGCTTTTCACGCTCAAAACCCACTTTCAATGCCTCATCAATTCGAGAATCATTCATTAAAAAGCTCATTTCTGCTCCATAGTAATAAGAGAGCAGCATCATTTCCCGCATCTCCTTTGAGCCCCGCAAAAGCTCAATAGTCCGGTTAAAATAATCGTATGCTTTATCTTTAAAAGATAATCTCCAATTATTCTCCCCCATACAGAAAAATAACCTGGCTTTGGCTTCCCTGTTCCCTAATTCTTGCGCCTGCCTGATTCCATCTAATGCATAACGCATACTTTCATTATATTTGCTCATCATTGCCGAAAATTCAGCCAAATGTACTGTCATTTTCAGCATGTGTTTCGGATCTTTTTGATATAGAGAATCAAGCAAATAAGCTTTCCTTGCATACATAAATGCTAGTTTATTCATATACATATTACTATATGATAAACTACGCAATTCATTTACAACCCGCAAAGGAATCGTTTTCCTGTTCTCCACTTCGTCCAGTAATTGCAGAGCACGCCTAGGTTCGGGAATATAAATATTCCTGATATATTTCTCCGTATACAGAGAATCATCAGTTAAAGTTTTATCAGCCCTCGAAAATTGATTGTGTACAAATAAAAGCACCAAAATACATACAAAAAAACGCATAAGATCTTACCGTGTTTTAATCATTCAGCATCCAAAGATATGTATTTTCCACAAAAAGTGCAAGGTGCATCTTAATTTTGCAAAATTAAAATAAGAAACATTAGCTATCTTCTTATCCCAATCCTAGTTTCTGATAAATCTTCATCTCACAGAATCACAAGCCTAAAGCCTTCCCCAACCGGGCTTCAATACACGCGCTCAAATCGGTTGTAACAAACTTCCCATTATAAAAAAGAGTAAAGATAGTGGCTGGTGTAGGCGCATATTGTGCTTGTTCCATGGTTTCTAATTCTATTATTTTTAATGGGAGATCCTTGCTCTTGGCTGCATTGACCAAAGAACCGCGAACATGGAATTCTGTAAACGGACAGCGATGAGTATAATACACTACTATTCCATCCCGGTCGGGACACTCACCTGTCAATACACTGTCGTTGAATGAAGGATCGGGAGCAGCCGGATTTATTTTCAAAGCCAACAAACTGAATCCGTAAGGAAGTTTTTCTATAGTTTGGAAACCTTGTCGCAGCAGCCATTTTGTATCACTCATAAAATGAAATTTAGAAGTGCCCACTACGGTAACTAAACCATCTTTTCCCTGCAATTTCGCATCATCAATAGCAGACTGCAGCAAAGCCTTGCCATGCCCGCATCCTTTATATTTACCCGATACCCAGAAACAATTTATCATCAGATAATTAGGAGCACTGACAGGAACCCACGCCTTTTCAGCAGGACCATATTCGATGAACACTTTTGCCCGTTCATCAATACGTCTGAAAACATAACCATTATCAAACTCTTTTTTCAGCCATGCTTTTTTTAACTCATAACTATCTTTGCATTTCTTATCCGAAAAGGCACAGCATATATGTTCGTCCGCAATATTCTCCTTCGTCAAAGTGATGTAATTTGTTTCCATAATATTTTATTTAATAGGTTTAAAAATAACAGATCAATAAGCACTCATTATTATGAGTTATTAGAAAATCGCCAGGCTAATATTCTGCTGCTTTTAGTTCCCTGCTGCATTCTGATAATCTTATACTCCGATGCATTCACAGACTTCAATTTAGCACATAGCTTTTCAAGATTCTTTTCTTTTGAAACCAAGCTGGTAAACCATCCACAGTTCTTCTGATATTTCTGACTCTCGGAGATCATATTCAGTATAAAACGGATTTCTCCACCCTCACACCAAAGTTCATTCGCACTCCCGCCAAAATTTAATTGTACTTTTTTCACCTTCATCCCTTTCAGGCTACTCAATTTGCGCAAGGTTCCGTCTTCCGCTTCTTCCTTCGAGCTATGAAACGGAGGGTTACATATCGTAACATCAAAATACTCGCCAGGCATGATAATTCCATCAAAAATTTTCTGACTGTCTTTCTGAAGTCGCAAGTCAATCTTATGTGCCAATACCGGGTTGCAAGTCACTATCTTTCGTGCATTCTCAATCGAGACCGGATCAATATCACTGCCCACAAATGTCCATCCATATTCTGTGTGCCCTATAATCGGATAAATACAATTTGCACCTACCCCAACATCCAGACATCTGCATTTCGTTTTCTGTTCGTTCGCATCTTCCTCCTCTGTCTGCAAATCGTTCGCTACCCTATCCGGCTGAATAAGATCGGCAATATAATGAATATAATCCGCTCTTCCGGGAATGGGTGGACACAAGTATTGTTTCGGTATATCCCAGTACCGAATGCCATAATAACTGATTAATAATGCTTTATTTAAAGCTTTTACTGCTTGCGGATTAAAAAAGTTTATAGTTTGTACACCCAGAGGATTAAGTGATACGAATCTCTTAAGTGGAGGATATTTTTCTATCAACAACGAAAAATCGTATTGACCATTGTGCTTATTTCTTATATGTAACTCACCTTTTTGCGCCATGTCGGCAAAGATACAGAGAATTTTCCTGTCTGCAAATTTTCCCTGTTAATACACTAAATTGGAATCAAATCACCCCAAAATATCATAAAATAAAAAAGCATCCCATAAGGTCATTTTCTGATACCTTAATTAGGATGCTTATTCTATAACACATTGATATTCAATGCTTAAAAGCGGAGAGACAGGGATTCGAACCCCGGGTACCTCGCAGTACAACGGTTTTCAAGACCGCCGCAATCGACCACTCTGCCACCTCTCCAAAACTCCTTTATCAGAAGTGCTTTCCGTTGAAAGCGGTGCAAAGGTACGAATCATTTTTAAATCTGCAAACATTCTGATAATTTTTTCGCGAATTAATCGTATTTTTGCAGTCCATTAGTAAGAACAAAGATATGATATACCCTCAAAATTTTGAGCAAAAGATAGGATTCGACCAGATCAGACAGTTACTAAAAGATAAGTGTCTTAGCACTTTAGGCGAAGAAAGAGTTACAGACATGACCTTTTCCGAGCAACATGAAGAAGTAGAGGAGAAATTAAACCAGGTAACAGAGTTTGTCCGTATCATCCAGGAAGAAGACGGATTTCCCGATCAATTTTTCTTTGATGTCCGCCCTTCACTAAAGCGAGTGCGGATAGAAGGAATGTATCTGGACGAGCAAGAACTATTCGACCTGCGCCGTTCATTAGAAACCATCCGTGACATTGTACGCTTTCTCCATCGGAATGAAGATGAAGAAGAGAACGACACCCCCTACCCCAGTCTGAAACGACTGGCAGGAGATATAGCCGTTTTCCCTCAACTGATAGGAAAAATAGACGGCATCCTTAACAAATATGGAAAAATCAAGGATAATGCTTCCACCGAATTAGCCCGTATACGTCGCGAGCTTGCCAGTACAATGGGAAATATTTCCCGCTCGTTAAACAGCATTCTGCGCAGCGCACAATCCGAAGGATACGTAGATAAAGACGTAGCTCCCACCATGCGTGACGGACGTTTGGTGATCCCCGTCGCACCCGGACTCAAGCGAAAAATCAAAGGTATTGTACACGATGAATCCGCTAGCGGGAAAACAGTGTTTATAGAACCGGCGGAAGTCGTAGAAGCCAACAACCGTATTCGCGAACTCGAAGGCGACGAACGACGCGAAATTATTCGCATCCTTACCGAGTTTTCAAACATTCTCCGTCCGTCTATCCCGGAAATTCTTCAATCATACGAATTTCTGGCAGAAATAGATTTTATCCGCGCGAAAAGCTATTTCGCCATACAGACCAATAGTCTGAAACCCGCCGTAGAGAATGAGCAACTACTGGACTGGACAATGGCTGTGCATCCTTTATTACAACTTTCACTTGCCAAACACGGAAAGAAAGTCGTACCACTGGATATAGAACTGAATCAAAAACAACGCATTCTTATTATATCCGGTCCGAATGCCGGAGGTAAGTCCGTCTGCCTCAAAACAGTCGGTTTACTGCAATATATGTTGCAATGCGGTATGCTCATTCCCTTGCACGAACGCAGTCACGCCGGTATATTCAGCAGCATCTTTATCGATATTGGTGATGAGCAATCTATTGAAGACGATTTGAGTACCTACTCTTCTCACTTGACCAATATGAAAATCATGATGAAGAGTTGCAACGAACGGAGCCTCATCCTGATTGACGAGTTCGGTGGAGGTACGGAACCGCAAATTGGAGGTGCTATTGCCGAAGCCGTCCTGAAACGTTTCAACCAGAAAGGAACATTCGGAGTCATCACCACCCACTACCAGAATCTGAAACATTTTGCCGAAGATCATGAAGGAGTAGTGAACGGAGCCATGCTTTACGACCGCCATCTCATGCAAGCACTTTTCCAGCTACAAATCGGAAATCCCGGAAGTTCGTTTGCCGTAGAAATCGCACGAAAAATCGGATTGCCGGAAGATGTCATTGCAGATGCTTCGGAAATCGTAGGAAGTGAATATATCAATGCCGACAAATACCTTCAGGACATCGTGCGCGACAAGCGTTACTGGGAAGGAAAACGTCAAACGATCCGTCAACGGGAAAAACACATGGAAGAAACCATTGCCCGCTACCAAACGGAAATGGAAGAGTTGCAGAAATCACGGAAAGAGATCATCCGGCAAGCAAAAGAAGAAGCGGAACGGATGCTTCAGGAATCCAATGCACGCATTGAAAACACAATACGCACAATCAAGGAAGCACAAGCTGAAAAGGAAAAGACACGCCAGGCACGTCAGGAACTGACAGACTTCCGTACTTCTTTAGATGCGCTGGCTTCTAAAGAGCACGAAGAGAAGATTGCACAGAAAATGAAGAAATTAAAGGAGAAACAAGAACGGAAGAAAAATAAGAAAAACGAACCGAAAGCCGCAGTCTCTTCCCCGTCAAGTGCTCCTAAAGTAGTGCCGATTGCAGTAGGTGAAAATGTAAAAATCAAAGGACAGACAAGTGTCGGTCAAGTGATGGAAATCAATGGTAAAAATGCAACCGTTGCTTTTGGAAGCATAAAAACGACCGTAAAAATAGACCGTCTGGAACGTAGTAATAATGCACCCAAGATGGAAGGAATCGCCAAAAGCACCTTTGTCAGTAGCCAGACGCATGACCAAATGTACGAAAAGAAGCTTAGCTTCAAACAAGACATTGACGTACGTGGAATGCGTGGAGACGAAGCTCTGCAAGCAGTCACCTATTTTATCGATGACGCCATATTAGTCGGCATGGACCGTGTACGCATCCTTCACGGCACAGGAACGGGAATACTTCGTACATTAATCCGCCAGTATCTGGCCACCGTACCGGGAGTGAGCCACTATGCCGACGAACATGTGCAGTTTGGCGGTGCCGGAATCACAGTAGTCGATTTTGACTAACCTGTAAACAAAACGTCCAAAGAACTTGTTCTCATTTAGAAAACCACTACCTTTGTTACAGTGGTTTTCTAAAACGAGAATAAAGCATGAAGAATAATCTGTTAAGCGAAAAGCTTATTTACACAGGAGCCAGTCTTACTCCTACCCACTTACATCTTTGTACTTACAATGCTACCGAGATGCAGGAAAGCGCCAACGACACCTTTCAAGCCATCAAGGGAACACTGAACAGCGATCGGATCAATTGGCTACAAATACACGGAATGAAAGATACGGAGACTATCCGGGAAATTTGCAGTCATTTTGAAATAGACTTCCTAGTCCTGCAAGATATACTGAATGCGGATCATCCTACCAAGATAGAAGAGCATGACAAATACATCGTCCTGATCTTAAAAATATTCTACCCCAACGAACATAAAGAAGAAGACGAACTGGACGAGTTGCTCCAACAGCAAGTTTGTCTTATTCTAGGTAATAACTACGTACTTACTTTCCTCGAAAAAGAAACCGACTTCTTCGATGATGTCAGTTCCGCCCTGCGCAATGATGTCCTGAAGATACGTAGCCGCCAGACTGATTATCTACTTAGCGTGCTGCTCAACAGCATCATGGGAAACTATATTTCAACAATCTCTTCCATTGATGACGCACTCGAAGATTTGGAAGAAGAACTGCTCACCATCACCAGCGGTGATGACATCGGTATTCAGATTCAGGCATTACGACGCCAATATATGCTGATGAAAAAATCTATCCTTCCACTAAAAGAACAATATATAAAGTTACTACGGGCAGAAAACCTGCTTATTCACAAAGTGAACCGTGCCTTTTTCAATGATGTAAACGACCACTTGCAATTTGTATTACAGACCATTGAGATCTGCCGGGAAACTCTTTCCTCATTAGTCGATCTGTACATCTCCAACAATGATTTACGTATGAACGACATCATGAAGAGGTTAACCATCGTATCCACCATCTTTATCCCTTTGACATTTCTGGTCGGAGTATGGGGAATGAATTACAAATGGATGCCCGAGCTCGAATGGCAATACGGGTATTTATTTGCCTGGATTGTAATGGCAATTATCGGTATTATTGTATATTTGTACTTCAGAAAAAAGAAATGGTATTAACAAAAACACATCATCAGTCATGAAATCGATAAAAGAGCTATATAGAATAGGCACAGGACCTTCCAGTAGCCACACTATGGGACCGCGTAAAGCTGCCGAAATGTTTCTGGAACGTCATCCGGATGCTGCATCTTTTAAAGTAACCCTTTACGGCAGTTTAGCTGCTACAGGCAAAGGACACATGACGGATGTAGCCATTATAGACACTTTGCAACCCACTGCCCCGGTAGAAATTGTGTGGCAGCCCAAAGTCTTTCTACCGTTCCATCCGAACGGAATGACATTTGCAGCTCTGGATAGCAACGATAAAGTGCAGGAGAATTGGACTGTTTATAGCATCGGTGGTGGTGCACTGGCAGAAAATAATGACAATCCAACCATCGAAAGCCCCGATGTATATGGTATGGAAAACATGACTGAAATACTCCAATGGTGTGAAGATACCGGAAAAAGTTATTGGGAATACGTAAAGGAATGTGAGGAAGAAGATATATGGGACTACCTGGCTGAAGTATGGGCTACCATGAAAGATGCCATTCACCGTGGACTCGAAGCAGAGGGCGTACTACCCGGACCACTAAATCTCCGGCGGAAAGCCTCCACTTATTACATACGTGCTACCGGATACAAACAATCCCTGCAATCCAGAGGGCTCGTCTTCTCTTATGCTTTGGCAGTAAGTGAAGAAAATGCTTCCGGCGGTAAAATAGTAACCGCTCCTACCTGTGGCTCCTGCGGAGTCATGCCCGCCGTACTTTATCATCTTCAAAAAAGCCGTGACTTTAGCGATATGCGCATTTTACGTGCGTTAGCCACTGCCGGCTTGTTTGGCAACATCGTCAAATTCAACGCATCCATTTCCGGAGCAGAAGTAGGTTGTCAGGGAGAAGTAGGTGTTGCCTGCGCAATGGCTTCGGCTGCCGCCAATCAATTGTTCGGGGGCAGTCCTGCACAAATTGAGTATGCAGCAGAAATGGGCCTGGAACACCATTTGGGAATGACTTGCGACCCGGTATGCGGATTGGTACAAATTCCCTGCATCGAACGAAATGCATACGCCGCCGCACGTGCGCTGGATGCTAATCTTTATTCAGCTTTCACCGATGGCATGCACCGTGTCTCTTTCGACAAAGTAGTGCAAGTGATGAAACAGACCGGACATGACCTACCGTCACTCTATAAAGAAACAAGTGAAGGAGGATTGGCCAAGGATTACAAACAAATGTAATTATAAAAAGCAACGGACCATTCCTTTTATAGAAATAGTCCGTTGTCATTTTTATGATTAAAAATTATTCAGTTGGCGGCCAATTCGTATCGTCTCCGTTACTGATATCTTTCTCATGTATCAATCCGCCATCCTGCGTGAAATAAAGCGAGTAGCGCTGGCTACCTTGTTTCACCTGAATCACAGATTCCATCGGATTCTGTGGAAATGTCAACACATATACATCTGTCACTACCCACGCGTTATATTTAGAATCTATAAAAGCCGTATAAACAGCCGGCACCAACTGATCGATACTGTTCAGTTCATTTTCTGTCATCACCCAGTTGGCATTAGCATCAAACCAGACTTCCAATTCATCATTGCTCACCCAACAGTCAGCTACATAATAAGCACCTTTCATCTCCCATTCTATATTCTGGGCAGCCGGATATACCTGTTTCAAGGCCTCCGTAATATTACTGGGCGGAACAAAAGTATCATCATCGTCATTATCACATGCGCCGAAAGAAAGGGCAGTCATAAGCAACACTACTGCCCATGCGCTAAACTTAAATCTCCACATAGTTATCTTCTTGTTTAGGTCTATTTACTGCAACTAGTTAATCATCAGCCTTGATAAATTTTCCTTTCTTATCAAATTTGAAAGAAAGCCCGGTAGACAATTCAATCTCATACCCTTTGCGGTCACGTTCCACTTTCGTCACTCCTTCATTCACAAAATTATGTGCTTTCAGGTAGTTGACAGCGAATCCCGGAACAATACTAACAGGAACAGTCTGCCCTTTCTTAGCACTTACCTCTTCCCAGTTTCCCTTACTGTCAAAATCAATTTCCGTACCATCCATCAATAACACTTCATACTTGGTAGATTCCATCATATCCTTATCAATTTTGATATGGGCAACCTGTGGCTTTGTAAAATTACTATTGATAAAATTACGTGCCGGAAGCGGCAACTGATTCATGTCTTTAGTTATCACATCTTTTGCGAATGAAAACTGCACGGCTACCAGAGCCAGTACAAGTAGAGATAGAAATTTCTTCATAATCGTTATTCTTTTAGCGTTAATACTATACTTTATTCTATGCTACAAATAACGATACAGATTCCGGAAAGATTTAGGAATATTATGAGTTTGCTCTTTTTTTGTATTCTTTAACCATCTATTCTATTTTCCACTCCCCTATGGTACAACGTTCCCTTAAAGCGCAATATACCAACGATCCTCACAGACAGTTGGTATATTTCACATATAGATACATATCAGTTTTTACACCGATACGAGGGTCAAGTTAAAAATATACCGCTGTACGATTTCTAACCTGCAAAATGTAGGGATTTCATGAGTTTATCATGAATCTAGGGACCTACATATTTCTTCATTTCAACATTTATTTTATACCATCCCAATGCATTACTACCACCCACTCTTTCGGTTGGTAAGTTCCGTGAAAACGGTGCGGAACCGTAGCAACCACCAAATCACAATTGGAAGCTAATACGGCTCTTAATTCCTTCAATAACATATCCATCCGAACAATTAAATGAAGATACTTCATCATACACCGTATCACCCGTACATACTGATAAATGCACATATCCTCTCCCCGTCTTATCTCACTCAGAGTATTAGGAGAAATAGCAAATTCGCTGGAAAAGAAACTGTTACTGAAAATACGATCCGTTCCCATTAAAGCCAATACCAAATTGCTTAAAAACTCGTATGGTTTCTGTTTTTCTTTTGCCATGTCATTCTATGATTAATAATTTATAATATTTCAGTTTTTATTACCTTATCAAATATTGTCCACATAGGGAAACAATTAGCGATTCACTGCTAAAATCAACTGTCACTGACACTATTCACAAAAAAGCATATTACGTGAGCTTCCTGCATTTTTTCGAGCATACAAATTTTCGTCCCTAAAAAAGCAACGAGAGTTTATCTACTGGATACAAGCAAGTTACAAATCTAACACACCTCTTCTTTCCCCCACCAACGCGCCCTCCTTTCAAAAGGACAAAAGGACATAAGGACAAAAATCCCCTATGGTACTATAAAAATTCCAATACCAACGACGAAGCCTATTAGTTGGGAGAGGAATTCCAGAAAGGAACTCCTTTATTCCCCCGAAATTTGCACAATAATTTTACCTTATTGTCGAATGATTGTATTATTGAAGGCGGAAGCAAACGCGAACAAGATATCGCTCTTCTTTCCAAGCACGGCCCTTTCACCAAATAATCCTGACAATATAGGTAATTTTGTTCAAGAGTTGCCCAATCATTTCATGACAGACAAAACGATTCAGGTTGGCGCAAAACACGATTTCAACATTCGTAAGGTAACACGTCTACAAAATCATTTAACATAATAAAGATCAGCAATATACCTCATGATTCTTATACTAAGATGAATAAAAACAGTCATATATGTCCTTTTTGTCCTTTTGTCCTTTTGGAGAGTCAGAAAAACATCGGAAGATTTGAAAAAAACATCTCAATGATTGAAATCAAACATTGGGATATTTCGATACAAATCTCCCAATGTTTTTTCTTTATATTTGTGTATCTAAATACATCACTATACGTAAAATCAGGAAATATCAACGATCTTCACAGACAGTTGATATAGTGGGAAATTCACATCGGCTTTAACCTCCGATGTCAGGGCGTAGATTAGAAATGCGCCGTCGCGCTATTTCTAATCCACAATGTAGGAGAATCATGCTGTAAACAGCATGAAGCTAGGGACCTACATTTTTTCATCTCACATACGAAACACTCACGTGTTTATTACATCTCAACATTTATTTTATATACCCAAATTGTTTCAGAAAAATCATCTCAAATACTTATTATCGTTATCTCTATACCAATCCTTAATAGCTTCTTCAAATGTATAATGAAACTTATACCCCGAATCAGCCAATTTCTTTCCGCATATATTAGTAGAAATCATTAACTTCTTCACACGAGCAGGACAAATACCTAAAGCTTTTCCCCCTAACGGACCGACAATCCTTGCAACTGTCATTAGAAGACTTCCCGGCACCTCGACAACAGTACGTTGTACTCCCGTAGCCTTTTTCATCGTTTCTACTATTTGCTCGATAGTAAAAGCTGGTTCATATGTACAGTTATATAACTCTACTCCTTCATTATGATTCTCTAAACGATAAAACATAAAGCGAACCAATTCTTTCACATAAATGCAAGCTTTAATCGTATCTTTACGGCCCGGATAGAAGAACTTACCGCCACGGATACCCCAATACAAACGAGTAAAGTTACCATTTTCCCCTTTACCGAATACCACACCCGGACGAACAATAGTAAGTTGTCGTTCGTTCGACTTTTTTGCCTGCCAAATCGTATGTATTTTTTCAGCCACTAACTTAGAAATTCCATAAGGCGTGTTCGGTGTGGGAAGCGTCTCTTCTGTTTTCAAATCTTCTGCTGCACCATAAGGAGCTATGGAACTGGTAAAAACGATTTTCTTTATCCCGAACTTCTCGGCAAAAGCACATACATTCTCTGCACCACGAATATTCGTTTCAAAATAAGCCTGGTCCGGATGCCCCGGGGTACGATGAACGGCTGCAAAGTTAAAGATGACGTCTTCGGAAGTAACGGGAACATCAATATTTATTTCAGAACGAACATCACAATTGATATATGTAGATTTACCTTCATGGCTATTCTCCACAATATCCAGATTGTATATTTTTGTACCCGGATATAAATTATCAATTAGAGCAATAAGATGCGTACCGATAAAACCGGAACCGCCAAATATAAAATAACTCATTTCAATAGATGATTAAATTCATTATATTTTAACTCTACAAACTCCTTTATTTCCTTCTTAAAACGTTCTTCCGAAAAAGTCTCCGCATGGTTACGTATTATTTTAGGATCAAACGATGTTTCTAGTTTTTCAAATCTTTCTACTGCATCAATAATCGATTCTACAGTTTGTTCATAAAAGAAAAGACCTGTTACTCCTTCTTTTACTGTTTCCAAAGAACCTCCCCTGCCATAAGCAATAACAGGAGTCCCACATGATTGCGCTTCGATCGGAATCATACCAAAATCCTCATCTGCTGCAAAAACAAAGGCTTTAGCTTTCTGCATCTTTTCTTTTAGTACCGCAAATGACTGATATCCCATGACAGTTACATTATGCCCGGCAATCTTACGTATCTTTTCCAAATTAGGACCTCCACCAATCACAACCAGCTTTTTATTAGGCATACGACTGAAAGCTTCGACAATAAGATCTATTTTCTTATATCCCACCAAACGACTACTAGTTAAATAGAAATCTTCTTTCTCTACGCACAAATCAAAGTTAGAAATATCAATATTAGGGTGAATTGTTACAGCATCCCGCCTATATGTCTCCTGAATTCGACGTCCCACATAATCTGAATTACTTATAAAATAGTCAACCCGGAAGCTGGATATCAAATCCCATTTACGAATACGGTGAAGCATATATTTAGCCAGATATCCTTTCAAGCCTTTTGTCAACCCCGATTCTTCCAAGTATTCATGATACATATCCCATACATAACGAATAGGAGAATGACAATAACAAATATGCAGTTGATCCGCTTTGGTTAGAACTCCTTTGGCTACAGCATGAGAAGATGATATAATCACATCATATCCCCGTAAATCAAACTGTTCTATTGCAAACGGAAATATAGGCAAATACATCCTATGCTTCTTTACCCCTAAAGGCAACTTCTGAATAAATGATGTATGGACTTTATTCCAGTCAATCCCTAATTCGTCACAAACTTGTTTTTTAGCAACTAAGGTGTAAATATCTGCGTCAGGAAATACATCCGCAATAGCTTTGACTACTTTATCTGAACCGCCAACGGTTACTAACCATTCTTGGATGATAGCTACTTTCATATTTGATCAACCTTATTTATATAATTGATGATATTTCATTCAAAAGTCTTTTTTTAAATTTTCCTTCATTTAAATGCTCTCTGATAACACAATAAACAGCATCAGAAACTTTCCGATATAAACATTCATCATTATAAAGATTTAAAATTTTTGCTACTAAATCAACAACATCCCCCTTGTTAAACAATATAACATCGCAATAAAGTGGTATATATTTTTCAACAATTTCTTTCATTCCATAATCATCAGTAGCAATTGTAGGAATACCTAGTGCCCAGCTTTCGGTCATTGACAAAGAAAATGTTTCAGGAGAAATGGAAGGAATTATCACTAAACTTATTTGATTTTCAACAAGGTAATTTGCAACATCTGATATTAATCCGGTATAGACACACTTAATCGAGAAAGACTGCAGTTGTTCCAAATATTTTTTATCCAAAAGGTTGCCAATTACATGAAGCTCACTATTTTCGGGTAAAGATTGCATCGCTTCAAACACAATGTGATGACCTTTAAATCTAACAACATCCCCTACTATTGCTATTTTATGAGATGAACAACTTATCTTTATTTTTTCTCTTAATGGAATCGGATTATATAATATAGAACTCTTTTTCAAATTTTGCTGAGATAACTGCGAAAGTGTATATCTTGATACACCAAAGATTCTTTTCACGTACTTATGATTCAAAAAACAACATATCATTCTTCTTGCTTGTTTATCGATATAAATAACATGAAGATGGGATACTATTTTATTTCTTACCCCCCAATTTGCTAATACACAAACAGGAAGAATATTTTGGTGTTGAATGTACAACAAATCAAAATGCTTTTCCTTTAATAACTTACGTAGCATTTGATATGTAAAAAATGCATTATAAAAGAATAAAAAATAATCTTTTATTCTTTTTTTTCCACTAGAATATGGCACTAATTGGTAGTGGTATTGTTTATAATTAGACAATAAGTTAGATATACCATTATCTTGACCCGGAATAAATACAGAGACATCGTATTTGGATGAGAGGATGTCACAAATACGCTTCGTTATGATTTGTCCCCCACCTATAGTTTCTCTACCCTCAAAAATTAGAATCTTTTTCATGAATATACTTATTATAACCCAAAGCCAATACCAAAAATACCCATATAAACAATGCATAAACGAGAGGATTAGACAGTGTTACTGCAACATTAAAAAGACCTCCTACAAAAAACATTCGTCCATAAGGTTTTTCATTCCGATATTTCCATAGTTCCTTCACTACTGCTAATAAAAAAAACAGTAAAGCACAACCACCAATAAGTCCTTGTTCTGCAAATACGCAAGCATAAAGATTTTGAGGGAATATTCCTAAACTCAACGTATCCCCAAAATTCACAATTCCCATCTTAAATTCATATAAATGCATATAATAAACACTATTTCCTACTCCCACACCCAAAAGAGGCTGATTATAAAAAATTTCCCATCCAATCCGACCTGTATAACTCCTAAAACTGCCACTATCCAATGTATGATCTGGCGCATAAAAAAAATTGGTTGCTTTATTTAAAAATAAAGTCTCAAACAAATCATAGTACCCACTTTCAAGTAATACAAAATATCCGACACAAAAGAAAATAAAGGATATAAATACAATGGATATCTTTTGTTTTTTAGTTGTAGAACAAAGAAAATAAGACAATATAATCAATACAACAAAAGCAATGAGTGAAGTTGAGAATGTGAAAAATAACGATAAAACATTTATTGTCAGCATAAATAACCAAACTTTTATTGAAAATAGTTCTTTCGCATAATAAGTAAATAACACAACCCACACTTGATAGATTACATAATTCCCTGGTTCTTGAGATAGACCGCTACTTCTAAAATCATAAACAGACTTATTTTGAAGAAACGAAGGTAAATATGGTATTGGATCATAAACAAAAAGAGCAAATAAAGAATATACAGCTATACATGTTCCTATAATCACAATATACCTCCGCAGATAATCAAAATATTTATATAGTCGTCGTTCTCGATAGATACCCGAGAGAGCTGAAAAACAAAAAAGCATATATATTATTTGCAATACTGAAAATATTCTATTTCCAAATTTGAAAGACTCTGTTGCTTCAGGGTAACGCAAATAAAAATCAGAAGGGATATCAAGAAAAAGCCATGAATAGCAAAAACTGACAATAGGAGAAAGTACAAATAATACCCATAATGCAATAAGCTTACTAGTCCAAAATCCATGATTCCTAAATTTTAATAGTAGAATCAAAGATAGTAGCTCATATATTTTAAAACTTCCCCCTATACGAAGAACTGGGAATTGTTGAAACCCAATCAATAGAACAATAAGAAAAAGTAAAAAGTAATATTTCTTAGAAGTCAATGACACTATTGTTATTCTATTTGGTAATGTATACAATAGATTTCAACATAATCCCTACCATTCTCCTCAAACACAGATACAGATTGATAACTAAAGGTACGGTATGATATTTTTTTCTGATTCTGAATGTCTCATACTGACATTCCATAGAAAAGCTAGCCCCACCTACTTTAAACACAAGTACCGCCTGATTATAAAATGCACAACAAAGATTTTGTCCTTCTCGTATCAACAACTCATAGTCAGCACATATTTTATATTCCAATGAATATTTACCTATTTTTTGAAAAAGATTTCTATTATGTAAGGTGGAACCATGAGAAATATTCATATTCCTTTTTTCTCTTTCCCAACTAAAAGGTTCACCCACTTTCTTTATCAATTTACCTTTCAAATCGACAAAATATGCGCACGCAGTTATTAAATCATAATTTTGGGTAGATATTTGCTTAACATACTGTATATAGGGTGACAATGAATTCTCAACCAATATATCATCAGCCCCTATAAACATAATCCAAGCCCCTGTTGCATGTGATATACCTTTATTCCATGCATCATAAATACCTTTATCTGGCTCAGATATTAAAACATCTATTTTATCTCCATAGGAATGAATTATATCAAGAGTTTTATCGGAGGACCCCCCATCAATAATTAATAGTTCTATCTCACTACTTTTCTGTTTAGTTATACTTGTCAAGCAAGCATCTAATGTATTACCTGCATTATATGTAGCAATAATAATTGATAATAACTTCATTTCAAAATTTGATTTACATTTATACTGAAAATATTAATTACACATACATCACCAACTTGCAACAAAAACAAGTTATAATCCCATAGAAATCCGAAGAAATCGGGCCAACACTCCTGTTTTTAAATATCTACTTGCTACAGCTCCAATACCATATGAGATAAATAAACCTGAAATAAAGGAAATCACAGTAATATAAGGCCAATAAGAAAAATTAAAATGAGACATAAGAACCGTACGACAAAATGATTGAGAAAACCACGACAACAAAAAAATAGTATAAGTATATTTACGTAATTTCGGGAATATTTTGATGTTTTTTTTCTGCAGATTCAACACTAATGAAATACTAAAAAATATTCCTATCAATGCATATATAATTGCAAAATAAATTGGTAATATGATATATGGAGAACTAACAGAAAGCACTCCCAATAATATCATCATACCCCAGCTTCTTAAATGCAAGTAATCAATAACTTCTTTTTCATATCTACAGAACAATATTCCGCATACAAAAAATACAATGTAATAAATTGCTTGTGAAACATACAAAAAATTTATTTCTGGAATAATATAGAATGCCACAATAGCAATAGGAAGCAACCATTTTACATTAATAGCCAAAAAATTATAGTAAACAAATATGAGAATTTGAATTTCAAACAAGACAGTTAGAAACCAAAGATAAGCAACAGGATTATCATTAGGATATAGAAAACAATGCAAATAAGATATAAAGTCCGTACTAACAGGACGTTCTGCTGCTATTCCTATTTGTGACTTTAGCAGGAATCCAATCGTTGTAATTACGACTAAAGGTATCAACAATCGAAATGTCTTTTTCCTAACAAATGTACTTACTTTCAAACTGTAACTTTCAGTTAATGCAAACAGATATCCCGAAACACAGAAAAACAAAGGCATGTGAAAAAGATAAACCCACTTATAAATCCATAATGTACGATAATGATCAACGACATCAGCATGCCCTATTAAAACAAGTAACATAGCAAATACACAAAGATTATCAACTAAAATACTATGTTTTTTTTTAGAGCATTTTAAGCTAGAATAATGTTTCTCTGAAATACCTTCCCCTATAACAGAAGAAGCACAAGATGATAGAGAAGAATCATCTCCAATTCCCATAGTATCCTTCATGCGACATTAGTTATTCTATAAAAAGAAATCGTTTAAAAAATAAGTATAATATATATTTTACAAAAGCCTTTACTCTATTTCCAGTAGGATATACAGCACCAGAAGTTCCACATATTCCTCTCAAATGGACAGGTAAATAGAAAGGAGAATATTTATGATGAATATCCTTTCTCCATTCTAAAATAGACTGAAATAATACTTTTTCGAAATAGCACTTAGAAAAGTCATTAATCAAATTTCTTTTCGAAAGAAATAATGGATAAAAGTCTTTATGAGCTATGAAAAATACTGAAACTGTAGTTTTCTCTCTTAACCCCAATTCACAATACACACTTTTCTTATCCAAAGAACACGAGTCTATTAATTCTATCACGTTCTCAACAATTACTCTACCAGTTATTTTTACGATATAATGGGATTGAGCAATTAATTTTGAGTGAATGTATGCATAATTCAAAATTAAAGCTTCTCCAAAGCCTTTCCCTAAATAACGATCATAATTATTCCCATCAAAAGTAATACATTCTAATCTACCTTCAGAAATTTCTTTTTGATATAGGCAAGATATATCTGTATTTGAATTCTCGATAAAAACAATTTTATATTTGGTATGAGTTAAATAAAAAGACAAACTCTCTCTATACTGCTTTTTACGTAATTCAATATCCTGAACTACAGTATACGACATCCCATTAGGATTAATACAAGCTGTTAATAATAAAACGATATCATCCATATAATTCGTCTGCATATATTTTCGATAACCAATTCCAGAGATAATTTCGATTTCTAAATTTTAAAGAATCACTCTGCGTGTAATTATAAATATATCTACCATTTATCTCTCCGTTTTTAATCCGACCATCAAAAATTTTCACCTCACCACTATCATTAAGTATTAATTCAAAATCAGAATATCGTTGTTTTAAAATATCTTTTATAGAACACTCTGAAAGAATAGAACTAGTTATGATAGAAATGGTTGGTTTTTTGTTATTAATAATAATCCAATCAGAAGGTATATATTTAATTAATAAATTATCAAAATAGCTATTCAACCATTTAGAAGGAACAATTCGTATTGGATTCGTATTTACATTAAGCCAAGATGCACATAAACTAAAAGTACTGTTAGCTATTATATTCACTTTGCAATACGACATTAACTGAATATCGCGAAACGAATTTTCTCCTTGATTCCAATCAACAAAAACTGGATGATCTAAATTAAGATTAGACTTAACCCATTCTATATCATCTGAAAAAATAAAAAAAACAGGTTTAGACAACAGAGAATAAACTTTTTCAATTGCATCCTCATAATATTTTTTATCACAAATATCTCCTAAAATAACTCTCCAATGAACAGAGTTCTGATAATCACCTCTTCGAACATGGATACTAACAGAATCTGACTCTCGCATCATATTTATAATACGCTTATTATTATCATTATCATCTTCAGGAAATGACAAATTTTGTCTCAATTCAGGTAGTATCCTATTAATAAATTTATAATCCATCCACTCCGGATAATCAATCACATTTATTCCCAACAAAGAAGAATATTCTACAACTTTTCTTCTATGAAAAAATCGATTAAAGACTCTAATATAATTACCCCACTGCTTTATTACAAATATAAAAAAATTAAAGTAAGGCTTCTTTATCAAGCCCCCCTTTACATTAAATATTTTCGACAAATGATTAACTCTAAGATAAAGAATCGTTCGACATCCCGATTTTTTCAAATATAGCCATAAAGCATATGACATAATCTGATTACCTAAGCCTCCCCCTGTTGTAACGAAATACATTTTCATTATTCATAACACTAGTGTCCGAAATAGAATTCCGAAACATTTTTAATTAATATTCAATAGTTTATAATGGTTTATCATTTTTTCGATAAAGAATCAATACTTTTGGTAGATGTAATCCTCTTATTTAGATTCATCATGCTAAACGGAAAGACTGCCTTTGCTCAAAGGCATGATTCTTGTTATTGACTATGAACTCAAAAAATGTATTTACAAATATAAAAGAGACTACAAAACCAAGAAGTTCACTTGTCGTGACCAGTTCATGGTTATGAGTTATGCTCAGTTCACAAGGAGTTCTAGTCTTCGAGTAGTAATAGAAGCTACCCTTACTGCATTCTCTTCCAAACCATATCATTTGGGACTACCCCATACATAAATCGACTATTACAAAGATGAATGAGAATAAAGATTGTCTTATTTATAAAAATTTCGCTCAAGTTCTTATCAAACGTGCAAGCGATTTGTATAAAGATTATTATTTCAGAATCGCCCTCAAAGATATGGTATATGCTTTCGACAGAGTACTATTAAACTTTATTTGAGCCAAATTCCTTTAGCTTCTTTATTTATAATTTTCGTTATCTGTAATTTTCCCACTAATGCCTGTAACCCAAAAACAATAGTAGGAACAATTAAAGCTCCTTCAATGCCATAATGAATACAACAAATATTTATGACTGGAATTGAAACAACAGCAAATATTAAATAAACCATCAACTGTAATCTGACTTTACTAGTTCCATTAATAAGATACATATATACATTACCCCCAATTTGAAACCAAACATATACAGCCATACTGATAGATAAAGAAAGAGATATTTGTACTTTCTCTCCAACCCACCATTTATACAAAAAATCAGCACATGACACCATAATAATAAGAACTGGAATAGTCAACAACCACATTCGTTCTAACTTTATCACAATATTCCTCATCCACACAAAATCTTTTTGCACATAAGCATTGGTAAAAGCAGACCAAAATGGCGTTAAAACAACAACTACTACCATACCGATTACATTAAAGTATTTATATGCAATATTATATTGTGTAACAGCTTCAGGACCTTTTATACGAGAAATTAAAATATTGATAAATTGGAAAATGAACAATGCTGAAATTGTTATAACAAAAAATTGTCCTCCCAAACCCAATATATTCTTAGTCAAAGAGAAACGGATACTTTTAATAGAGGGAGCAATATCTTTGTATTTTTTAGTATAAAAAAGAACTACAGACAGCAGTATAAGTAAGAAACAGGGAATTCCTGAAAAAACAAAAGCTAAAGCAACAAGACTACCCATCGTTGTTTTAGTAAGGATATAAATTGCAATGAAAGCTAGTAATTGACCTCCAGTTTGAATTAAAGATGCTAATGCCGGTTTTTGATCAGCCATTAACATCGTAGTAAATACACTTGCTACTATATTCAAACAAAAAAAACATGCTAAAATCCCAAATACAACTTGAAGTTCTTTATTATAACTAGGAGCTATATTTAAAAGTTCCCCCCAATCTAAAAAATTATTAACTACAAATGCAATAAGGAAAACAATAAAGAAAAGTAAAAAAAGAACTGCATATGTAGTACTAACATACTCTTTAGCTAAACCATTTTCACCTTTTGCTCTCGCTTCCGCAAACCGATTACGAAAGCCATGCGCAAATCCTAAATCAAAATAAGAGAGCCAAGCAATAATGGAACTGATTGTAAGCCAAATACCATAACGTGTAGGATTTACATAATCAATCGTTAAAGGAACGACCTGTAAAGAAATTAAAATACTAATACATTTAAGGAGTAAAGAACCCACTATATTTTTCTTCACAGCAATACTACGTGCACTACCACTAGAAAAAAATGATGCTATATGTGAACTTAGATATGTACAAATGCTACCCATATTTTATAATTCTCTTCTTTGACCTTACTAGTCTTAATATGCGTTCTTTTCTCCTACAACTACATTCGCCACCGTCTTATAAATGATATATATATCAAGCAACATTGTCCAATGCTCCATATACCAAATATCAGCCTTTACACGTTCCTCCATCTG